>NZ_CP048265.1:624357-936536 GCF_019469205.1 Gilliamella sp. ESL0405
ATATTATTTCTGGCTTTGCCAGTGCTATGTGGATTTCATTTATGGTGCTGTTTTTAGGATTCTATCCCAAATCCAAAAGGGGGTATGCCACCAGTTTAATTATTATGGTAAACAATTTAGGTATCTTTTTGGCCTTTTTAACCGGTATGCTATTTTTTGATTTTTGCGGCATGAAATTTATCTGTTTACTCAGTTGTTTAAGCGGTTTAATTGCTTTTATATTAGCAACCCAACTTAAATACCCTGAAAAAATACATCATCATTTTCAATATCACCATTTATTTAAAGTCTTTTTTAATTCTAAGTTACTCTTTTTTTCGTTATTGGCGCTTATTCAGCAGGGTATACAAATGTCTACTACCATGTCTTTTACCAATCAGATATTGAGTGAACTGGGCGCAAACTCTGCAATGATTGGTCTGTCTGCCATTATTTATATGTTATCTTCGGTCTTATTTGCCAAACTCGGCGCCAGTAAGTGGATCGATCGATTAAGTGTATCGGTTTGGATTATGCTCGCTTTTCTGCTTTTGGCGCTGTATTGCGCTTTAGTTCCTATTGTGGCATCGAGTTATTTAATTTTACTGCTCCAGATCATTCCCGGTATGGCAACAGGTATTTTGTTCTCATTGTTAACTTTTGAAGCGATGAGCGATATTCCGGCAGATGTCCGCTCGGCAGCAATGGGCTTATTTCAAGCAATTTATGCTTTAGGGATGACGCTATTTCCGGTGATTGTTGGTTATGTTAGCTTGCAATATTCAATGACTTTAGCTTATTTTATTTTAGCTATAAGCGCTGTGTTGGGCGCTGTTTTGTACTGTTTTTACGTTAAAAGACAACCAGCAAAATAGGGAATGGCAAAAGCGGCTAAACTGCAAGCAACCAATTATGCTCTTATTTTATCAACGGATATTTTACGATGATTTAAGCATTTGGGTATTGAGATAATAACCACGTAATAGCAATCAAATCGGCCGAACCGCCAGGGCTTAAATTGCGTTTTATTAGCTCAAGATCGAGCTTATATAGGTTTTCTCGCCCATGATGATCAACCATTCCACCTTGATCAATCAAAGTTTTAGCGTGTTGTTGAACATAGTTTAATCCTTCAAGCCCGCCACGAGAGACAAGATTGGTGTCTTGGTTAAAAGCCAGTAAATATAATAAAGCTTGTAATAAGCTAGTCTCTTCATCGTAACCGCTGTTTATCATCTGTTGATATATTGGCAGTGATACTTGTCGAACTGTGGCATAACCTGATTCAGCTTCTCCGCGAGCACCGGCTAAATTGTGGCGTTTAAACAGCTTTTCACCGACGGAATGTGTCGGGTTGTTTTGTTTAAGTTCGTTATTGACGATACCTTGACAGATAGTGGCGACTTGCTCACAGATACTTTGTGCATTAAGTGGCAAGCCTTGCTGTTCAATTCGACCAATAGCACCGAGTAATAAACCAAAAGCGAAGATGCCTCCTTTGTGGGTATTGACTTGATGCGTTGCGCCAAACATTGCTTTTTCACATTGTAATCCAATCGGTCTAATGCCCGATAAAAATTGGTTAACCGGCCTATTAGCGGTGTTTTTTCCGTATTGGTAAAACTGTTCAAACCAATGTGTAATGGCTTGAATACTGGAAATGAAGGTTTGAAAATCCATATCCCGATGTGCGCCATTATTGTTCATATCCACCAGACCGGGTTTAGGTGACAGGCAAATTTCTTTGATTAACGCCTTAATCGCAAGCTGTGTCGCTGGGCTTAAATTTTTATTATCAATTATTTTGGCTTCCAATAAAGCCACTTGCTGTGAGTAATCACTCATTGTCTGTGTTACCTTGCGGGTTTTAATGCCTTGCTGTGCAAAATTAGCGATTTTCAATTAATTTAAGTTAACAGCAAAGTTTGGTTACCCTAGTTAATATATTTGCGGGTTATTACCTTCAAGCTTGCCAGCTTATTAGATACTCATAAGCTGGCGTTATCACTTTAAAAATCGTGTTGTGATTGGGTTGCTAAAACTTCACGATTGCCATTATGACTAGGCGGACTAATAATGCCTTCCAGCTCCATTTGCTCAACAATGCGAGCCGCTCGGTTATAGCCGATTCTAAATTTTCGTTGAACGCTAGAGATTGAAGCCCGACGTGTTTCAACAACAAAAGCCACAACCTGATCAAATAATGGATCGAGCTCTTCGTCAATACCGTCTAAGCTGCCACTTTCACTGTCATCGGTTGAAACGGTCACGTTTTCAATATATTTTGGTGTGCCACGTGCTTTCCAATCTTGTACAACGGCATGAACTTCTTCATCACGGACAAACGCACCATGAACACGAATTGGTATAGAGCTATTAGGTGCCAAATAAAGCATATCCCCCATACCAAGCAAGGATTCGGCGCCCATTTGATCTAAAATCGTGCGTGAGTCAATTTTACTCGAAACGGTAAAAGCAATACGAGTTGGAATGTTAGCTTTAATCAAACCGGTAATGACATCAACCGACGGTCGCTGAGTGGCTAAGACAAGGTGAATACCGGCCGCCCGTGCTTTTTGCGCCAGTCTTGCGATTAACTCTTCGACTTTTTTACCTACCGCCATAATTAAGTCAGCAAACTCATCAACCATAACAACGATATACGGTAATTTTTCCAATGTTGGCATGTTCAGATCCATGCTGTCGGTTGGTTTCCATAATGGATCGGGGATTGGTCGACCCATTTCTTCTGCCAGTTTGATTTTTTCGTTGTAACCGGCAATGTTTCGTACCCCTAAAAATGACATTAAGCGATAACGTCTTTCCATTTCATTGACACACCAATTTAGCGCATTGGCCGCATCTTTCATATCGGTAACCACTTGAGTGAGTAAGTGTGGGATACCTTCATAAATAGACAGCTCAAGCATTTTAGGGTCAATCATGATAAAGCGAACATCTTCCGGCTGTGATTTATATAAAATACTTAAAATCATCGCATTAACGCCGACTGATTTACCGGATCCGGTGGTACCTGCCACTAACAGATGTGGCATTTTGGCCAAATCCGCCACTACCGATTGTCCGGCGATATCTTTACCCAGCACAACAGTTAGTGGTGATTGGGCATTTTTAAATTGTGGGCTATCAAGCACTTCCCTAAAATAGACGGTTTGACGGTTTTTATTCGGTAGTTCGATACCGACATAAGGTTTGCCGGGAATCACTTCAACCACACGCACCGACGGCATTGACAAAGAGCGAGCCAGATCACGATCCAACGTTGAAATACGGGCAGCTTTAATCCCCGGCGCCAGTTCGATTTCAAAACGGGTGATGACCGGACCCGGCATATAATCGACCACTTTGGCTTTAACACGATAGTCAGCTAAGCTTTTTTCAATTAATTCAGCCATGGCATTTAAGGCAGCATGGTCGACTTCAATTCGAGTCGTTGGCGGTGCGGTCAATAAATTCAAAGACGGCAATGGTGTGGTTGGTTTTGCCCGTGGCGTATCATCACGTCTGAGTAATGGATGAATTAAGCTATCTTGCTCATCGTCCGCTATCGGCTCAAACGTCTGAACTTTTTCATCGGTGGTTTCGACTTGATAGATATCTTCAATAACCGGATTTTCTTTTTTCAGTAAATCTATATCCACATCGGTGGCTGGTATCCGCTCAGGTAGCTCAACATCCGTCATGATTTGAGGCGTGATGAATAGTGGCTCAGGCTCATCGGCTGAGAGTTCGATGATAGGATCAAATGCACTCTGTTCATTCTCTTCGCCAATCTCACTATCATGTTGTAATGTGATGGACGGTTGATTATCATTCATGATAAACAAAGGTTTACTTGGCGCATCAGAAATAGTGTATTTGTCGTGCTCAAAAGGGTCTACCGTTGCTGATTTATTTAGTTGAATTTGTTCAACTAACGATTTTACTGAATCAGAATCACGTTCTTTCATATTTTGTAAAATCGATTCAATGCGAGTTAAGATATCATCAGATTCTAGTTGGTTTTGCGTTTTATTTGAACTATCTTCAGCAGCAGCTAGCGATCTGGCATTAAGCTCTTGCAGCGCCTTGACTAACTCCATTGTTGTTTGTTTAAGTTTGTCATCTTCCGTTTTAGGCGATAAGGTTGCTTCGGTTTGAGGTTGTTTATCAATCTTAATTGCAGCCTCAGCTTGCTGATCATCAACCTTGATATTAAGAGGGGCAGTTTGTTGGATATTGACTGCATCATGATCAAACGGGATAGTAAACTGAGGGTCTTGCTCTTGTTCAGCTGATTGTGGGTTTTCTGGCGCATCATTTTCATCGTCAGCAACGTGTCTTGATTTACGCAATGAAAATAACCATCTAATTGGTGATAACAACAGCATAACCAGCGCACCTAATTTTTCTATTAGATACAACCATGAAAGCCCGGTTAATAGTGTGACACAGGCAAAGTTGGTTGCCAGTAAAACCAGTGAGGTGACAAGGTTGCTCATCACCGGTAACAGACTTTCAATAACGATTGAACCTAAATAACCGCCGGCTTCAAATTGTTCGGCATCTTGAATATTTAAGGCAAAAAAACCAGTGGAACTGAAAATAAACGCTAAAATACCAATAATTCGAAATGAGACACTAAAATAGTTAATCGGATCATTGGCATGCCGATAAAAATAGTGCATTAATTGCAGACAAAAGAAAATAAAAATAACGGGTATGCTAAAAGCCACAAAGCCCAAAAATTGGAATAACACATCGGAAACATAAGCACCGAGATAACCGCCAAAATTGCTTATCGGTGTATGCCAAGCGGTGCGAGACCAGCCCGGATCAGAGGGATTGTAAGTAAACAGCGATAAAAATAAGCAAACGGATAACCCTATTATCGTTAATAGAATCAGTTGCGCTATAATCTGCCTTCTCGTAATTTTTGACTTTTTCAAACACGTACCTAAATAGCGATTTTCAGTTAAAATTATTGGCATTTTACCATATATTGCGCCCTCTGAGAGAGGGAATAAAACATAAAAACGAATTTATTATTGGACTAGTTGGTCATCGCAACTAAAGTTTGTTTAAACCGTTTGCCATTTTCGACGTATCTGTTGGCATTTTCAATATTGGCTTGAATTTCGGCATCGGTCAATTTGCGGATAATTTTAGCCGGCGAGCCCATGATAAGACAACCTTCTTCATATGGTAAACTGTGGGTGACAAGTGAGCCTGCTCCAACCAAACAATTTTTAGCAATTTTAGCATTGTTTAAAATGGTGCTGCCCATACCAATTAAGGCATTATCTTCGATAGTGCAGCTATGCAAAATCACATTATGCCCAATAGTGACATTTTCACCGACAACACAAGCAATATCTGTTTCAATATGAATCGTTGTATTATCTTGAACATTGCTATTTTTACCAATATAAATTGCGGCGATATCGCCACGCAAAACAGCATTAAACCAAATTGATACGCCGGATGCTATTTCGACATTACCGATAATATCGGCCGAATTTGCGATAAAACAGTCAGAGGCAATGTTAGGGCGTAAATTATCGAGTTGATAGATCATGATTCTTTCCTTTTGATGTTTTTCACCGTCAAGTATAAACCAACTGCTAAAAAGTTACATATCACCATTGAGCCAACCATGAGCCATTCACTCATATTATCATTCACCGCAACACTATTATGCGTTGAAACTAAGCTCGAAAGGATTACACCGATTGCGCCGGCAACCGCAAAACGAAGCGTGCCGGCCAGTGATGAGGCGGTTCCTGCGATATGGGAGTAAAGGTCTAAGATAACCGCCATGCTATTGCCACCAATGGTTGACATGCAGCCAATATAACCGGCAACACAAATCACTAAACAGACAAAGCCTAAATTACATAAGGTAATAATTGCCAGTCCAATTGCCATAATAAATTGGATTAATAACCCTAACTGCATCATCTTAATGGCGCCTACACGTTTTACTAAACGGCTATTGAGGGTATTCATAAATACCATAACTAAAATATTGAGCGCAAAATAGTAACCAAAATTGATTGGTGCAACGCCATGTAAGTTCATATACACAAAAGGCCCTAAACTTAAAAATGAAAACAGGCCAGCGCCGGAAAATGCACCAATCATCATATAAGTAAATACTTGCCTGTGACGGAATAGGGTAATGAAGTTACTCAATATACGCCTTAAGCTAAATTTACTGCGTTTAACTTTAGGTAGTGTTTCGGGAATGGTTGTGAATACTAAAATGATTGACACAAGGGCGATGAAACTTAAGCTATAAAAGTTAGCCTGCCAATTGAACCAATACAAAATAAAACCGCCAATAATCGGGGCGAGTAGTGGGGCAACATTGGAGATTAACATCACAAACGACATCATTTTGGAAAATTCATCACGATCACGAAAGATATCTTTCATTAAGGCATTTACTACAATAGCAATTGCCGCAGCCGCAATACCATGGAAGAAGCGAGCCGTAATTAACTGATGAATCGTTGCGGCTATCGCACAGCAAAATGCCGCCACAAAGAAGATAGTTAATCCGGCAATTAACACCTTACGGCGACCATAACTGTCGGTCAGTGGACCAAATAATAGCTGCCCGACTGAGAAGCCTAATAAATAGCAACTAATCGTTAACTGCACCGTTGCATCAGCAACATTAAACCGCTGGGCGATAGTTGGCATACTGGGTAAGTACATATCTATCGAAAGCGGCATTAACATAGACAGTAATCCAAGAATAAAAATGAGTGCGCTTTTCGAAATCTTAATTGTTACGGGTTGATCAGTATTTTGCACGTACTTTTTCCTTTATGG
Source organism: Gilliamella sp. ESL0405 (assembly GCF_019469205.1). Taxonomy (NCBI): domain Bacteria; kingdom Pseudomonadati; phylum Pseudomonadota; class Gammaproteobacteria; order Orbales; family Orbaceae; genus Gilliamella; species Gilliamella sp. ESL0405. Next base: position 631,177 of record NZ_CP048265.1, read on the forward strand.
ATTTTAATTTACAACATTATTTAAATACCATTAATTAATCGTAAGCGCTTATTGGTTTCGCATAACAATTTTATTAATAGGTTTTATTGATTAATAATATGATTCGATATTAACTAAATGAATTGATTTCATCTTGTGTTAGTAAGCGATATTCGCCTTCGGGTATATCAAGAATGATATTGCCAATTTGCTTGCGATGCAATGCAATCACATGATTATTTACTGCCGCAAACATCCGTTTTACTTGATGATAGCGGCCTTCGCTAATCGTCAATTCGGCATGATAATCATCAATAATCGTTAACTGCGCCGGTTTAGTTAGTGACTTCTCACTTTTTAACTTAATACCCTTTGCAAATAGTTCAATCAGATCAGGGCTTAGCGGCTGTTCGACGGTAACTTCATACACTTTTTGGCAATGGTGTTTAGGCGAGGTGATACGGTGTGACCACTTACCATCATCGGTTAACAGTACAAGTCCGGTGGTATCAAGATCTAATCGACCCGCTGCATGCAGTTTTTCCGGCATGGGTTCATCAATAAAATAGAGTATGGTTGGATGATCCGGATCATCAGTTGAACAGACATAGCCTTGAGGCTTATTGAGCATAAAATAACGATTTTCAGTAACCGGGGTAATGATATAGCCGTCATACTCAACTTGTTGCTGTGGAGTAAGCTGATAGGCACCGGATTTAATAATTTCACCGTCAACGGTGACTTTTTTGGCTTTTAATTCTTTACCAACAATGGTACGGCTAATGCCTAAATGGTGAGCGAGAAATTTATCTAATCGCATAATTTTTTATCATTCCTATAATGCACTAACAGGGGTATATATATCAAACCGGTGGTTTTTAGTTTTAATCTCAGCGGTAGGTTTTTCATTAGCTAAAAAGGGCGCATAGTCCGGTCTTTTTACTACAACCCGTTTTTGAGCTAGTCGCCTTGCCGGTTCAAGTAAACTATCTGCATCACTATCACTGCCCACTAATTGCTGAAAAACGCGCATCTCCTTTTTGACCAGCGCACTTTTTTGCCGATGCGGAAACATCGGATCAAGATAAACGACATCGGGCTTATCGGTATAACAATCAAGGCCGTCGATACTCGAGTGATAGATAAGCTGTAAATGCTGTGCCAGCCACTGACCTATAGTTGGGTCTTGATAGGCACGCTTTAAACCGTCTGCCAACAGGGCGGCAACGACCGGATGCCTTTCAAACATTGTCACATGACAGCCGATTGAAGCTAATACAAATGCATCACGACCAAGCCCGGCTGTTGCATCAATCACTTTCGGAAGATAACTGCCTTTAACCCCCACCGCTTTGGCAATGGCTTCGCCCCGACCACCACCAAATTGACGACGATGTGCCATTGCGCCTGACACAAAATCAACCGTAATGGCACTGAGTTTTGGCTCGTCAGTTTTTTTTAACGCAAGTTGCTGATTTTGATACGTCAGTGCGAATGGCAGATCGGTATGGTGAGATAACCACTGCTCAGCTAATTGGATTAGCTGAGCTAAATTCGAACTAGGAGATACCATAATGATGTAGTAGTGCCTCTAGCTGTGGCTCACGTCCACGGAAGTTTTTAAACAGCGTCATCGGTTCATCACTGCCACCTTGTGACAAGATGTGATCAAGGAAAGCATTACCGGTTTTGGTATTAAAGATGCCTTCTTCTTCGAAGCGTGAAAAAGCATCGGCAGATAGCACTTCAGCCCATAAGTAACTGTAATAACCTGCTGCATAACCGCCGGCAAAAATGTGACTAAATGCATGTGGGAATCGTCCCCAGTCAACTGTTGGCACAACCGCCACTTGTTGTCTAACTTGTGCCAATGTGTCAAGTATGTCGGCGTCTTTCTGTGAGTGTAATTTGAAGTCAAATAGCCCGAACTCTAACTGACGTAAAATAAACAGTGCCGCTTGATAATTTTTGGCATCTAACATTTTTTCAAGCATTTGCGTTGGTAACGGTTCACCGGTTTGATAATGACCGGAGATAAATGCCAATGCTTGCGGTTGCCAGCACCAGTTTTCTAAAAATTGACTCGGCAACTCAACCGCATCCCATGGCACACCATTAATACCGGCCACCGATGATACATCAATTTCGGTTAGCATATGGTGAAGACCGTGACCAAACTCATGGAATAAGGTTGTTACTTCATTATGGGTAAAGAGTGCCGGTTTATCACCGACCGGGCGATTAAAATTACAGGTTAAATAAGCAACCGGTTTTTGTACATGACCGTCCGCAAAACGCATCCGACCAATACAATCATCCATCCAAGCGCCGCCACGTTTATGCTCACGAGCATATAAATCTAAGTAAAAGCTTCCTTTCAACTCACCATTGGCATCATAAAGATCGTAGAATTTGACTTGCGGATCCCACACTTCAACGCCATGACGCTCTTTGGCCGTAATACCGAAGATGCGATGAACAACTTCAAATAAGCCGTTAATGACACGTTGCTCCGGAAAATAGGGGCGCAATTGTTCGTCATCGATCGAGTATAAATACTGTTTTTGCTTTTCGCTGTAATATGCAATATCCCACGGTTGAATATCACTTGCGCCAAAAAACTCATAAGCGTAACGTTTTAAATCGGCCAGCTCTCTTTCGCCTTGCGGTTTGGCTTTGTTAGCAAGATCGGTTAAAAACGCTATAACTTGCGAGGTTGATTGTGCCATTTTGGTGGCTAAGGATTTATCGGCATAAGTGTCAAAACCGAGTAATTTAGCCAATTCATCACGTAATGCTAAAATCTGTTTGATGATTTGGGTGTTATCCCATTTGCCGGCATTTGGACCTTGATCAGAAGCACGAGTATTATAGGCTTGATAAAATTCAAAACGTAAATCTCGATTATCACAATAGGTCATGACAGGTATGTAACTAGGCATATCAAGGGTTAATAACCAGCCTTCTTGTCCTTTCGCTGTCGCTTGCTGCTTAGCTGCACTAAGCGCACTTTCCGGTAAGCCCGCTAGCTGGTTAATATCGGTAATTAATTTTGACCAACCCATAGTGGCATCAAGCACATTATTACTATATTGTGATGAAAGTTCGGAAAGTTTCGCAACAATTTCACCGTAGCGTTTTTGCTTATCATCCGGTAATCCGATTCCCGATAGATCAAAATCACGCAAGGCATTGTCGATCACTTTTTTTTGTGCTTTAGAAAGGGTGTTGTAGTGCTCGCTTTGTTTGAGCTGTTTATAGGCTTGGTAAAGCGGTTTGTGTTGACCAACCCAGGTACTGTATTGTGAAAGCAGTGGTAAGCAAGCTTCATAAGCTTGACGTAGCTCAGGGCTGTTTTTCACTGAATTGAGATGACTAACAGGAGACCATGCCCGGCCAAATTTTTCGTCCATTTCATCAATCGGTTGAATTAAATTGTCCCATGTATATTCACTATTTTGTTTAAGTACTGTCTCAATGGTATTGCGACAATTATCTAAAGTCTGTTTTATGGCTGGTAATACGTGTTCAGGCTTAATCTGTGAAAATAGCGGAAGAGGTGCATCTGTTAGTAATGGGTTTGTCATGTTGCGATACCTTATGCATTGATTTCGTCTATAGATAGAACGTAATTTAATGGCAAAAAAGGGCTATTGAAGTCTATTCTAATCATCGAATAACTTATAAGCCCATTAGTTTTCTTTCACGTTGCCATTCAGTGGGTGTATAAGTTTTAATTGATAATGCATGAATACGATTATCGTTAATAAACTCAGCTAATGGCGCATAAATTGCTTGTTGTTTTTTTACCCTGCTTAATTGCCCAAAAAAGTCGGCAACAGCAATAACCTGAAAATGACTTCCGTCAGTTGTCGTGACATGAAGATCATCAAGATTAAGTGAACTGTTTAATTTATCAATGATTTGTTGTTTATCCATTATTAAAACTCATTGTTGTTAATGATTATAGTGACGTGCTGTCAAGATCTTTCAGAAATTGTATACGTTTAAGTAAAAAAACTAATTTAATCGGCAATAACCGGCTGCAAATCATACAGTGCAATTAAGGTTTGTAGCTGAGGGTTTATGCCGATTAGTTTCGTTCCATACTTAATGCAAAAGTAGACGAGTGTCGCAAGTCCCGAAGAGTCAACCCGACTAAGTTGTGCTACGTCGATACTGTCAGTACCAATAAAGAGCGAATCTGGTTTTGACCACAAATCATTTAATGAGTGAGCATCAAGCTCACCAATTAAATGTAATACTGTTTGTTGCTTTTCTACTTGAATTTGCGACATGTTCAACTAACCTTTTGGTTTGGCGTTAGGATCGATTTTACGATTGGATAGGTCGATTAACTGTTTTGTTAACGCATCGATACCTTCCTGACGTAAAGTGGTAGACCATTCGTTTTGCTTAGTGGTAATCATACTGACCCCTTCAGCAATCAAATCATAAGCTTGCCATTGACCGGTAACGGTGTTTTTGCGCCATTGGAAATCGATACGAATCGGTTGTTGGCTCTTATCCGGTTGAATAAGTAATACACGAATCGATATCAAGTTTTTACCGGTTAAATCTTTTGCGGATTCAACTTCATACTGTTGACCATTGTATAGGGTCAATGCTTGGGCAAAAGCTTGCACTAAGTAGCCTTCAAATGCATCAAAATAAGCTGTACGTTGAGCGTCGGTTGCTGATTTGTAGTAGTTACCTAAAATCAGTGCACCAGCATATCTTACTTGGACATAAGGTAATAAATCTGTTCGTACAATATCTTTTAATTTATCCGGATTGGCTTTTAAGGTTGCCGCTTGTGCTTTCATTGTGCCGAAGATTTTATCAGCGGCTACTTGCATATCTTGATACGGATTGTTTTCAGCCAGTACTAGGCTACTAAATAATAAAGCGAAGACTAATACAATGGCTTGCTTAAATTTGGTTAACATGTGAACTCCTTACTTGTTATTTGTTTTCTGTATTTTCTGTATTTTCGGTTTTATTTTTGTCAGATGAACCAACTGAGTAAAGGAATTTTCCGATTAAATCCTCGATGACCATAGCCGGTATTGTGTTATGTATTACAAAACCTTCTTCGAAATAAGGGGGTTGTTTGTCTTTACTCGGGTTAACCGGTGTAGAATTATTTGCAGAATAGGAATCGATATCAAATACGGTTTGATTATCAAAACTTAAATTGATATCGATGTATTGCTCACCTAAAAGACCGGATGTTTTTATCGATAGTGAGCTTGAACTAGGGATTTTGTCATATGATATATCAATATCCATTGTGACATAAGGTTTATATTGTTCAGCATCGGTTGATTGTAATGTAATGTTACTTACTCGCCCAATCACCACGCCACCAATTTTTATCGGTGATTTGACTTTTAATCCGCCAATATTATCAAATATCGCATAGACACGATAAGAGTTATGACTGACAAATGATGTCGGGTCAGTGACTCTAAAGCATAAAAATAATACTGATGCAATGACCAGTAGCATAAATAATCCAACTGTAATTTCAACTTTACGACTCATGTTTAATGACCTCAATGACTAAACATTAATGCGGTTAGAATAAAATCTAACCCCAAAATAACTAATGATGAATAGACAACAGTATTGGTTGTTGCCCGACTAATTCCTTCTGATGTTGGTACACAGTCATAACCATTAAAAAGTGCAATCCAAGTACTGGCAATTGCAAATGCAAAGCTTTTAACAAAACAGTTACCTAAATCATGCCACCAATCAACGTTGTTTTGAATCGATGACCAAAAAAATCCAGAATCAATACCTTTCCATTCAACACCCACAAGCACGCCGCCCAGTATTCCGACGGTGACAAATATAGCGGTTAAAAAAGGCATGCTAAAAAATCCAGCCCAAAAACGTGGTGCAATAATCCGTCTTAGGGGGTCAATTGCCATCATTTCCATACTTGATAACTGTTCTGTGGCTTTCATTAAACCAATTTCAGCGGTTAACGCTGAACCGGCTCGCCCGGCAAACAGTAATCCGGCAACCACAGGTCCTAACTCACGAAGTAGCGCAAGGGCTACCATCATCCCGAGGCTAGCTTCGGCACCAAATGTGGTAAGGATAAAATAACCTTGTAACGCCAATACCATGCCAATAAATAGGCCAGATACAATAATAATTGTCAGTGATTGTACGCCGACAAAATAGAATTGTTTGATCAGCAGTGGAAATTGCTTTTTAAATTGTGGACGACCAATGAGCGCACCAAATAGCATCACACCTGAACGACCCAGCATTGCGATAGTATTAATGACTGATTGCCCCAGTTTCGCAATTAAATTCAACATTATTTTGCACCTCTGCTTAGGTCTAATTTGTAATCATCTGCTGGATAATGGAATGGCACAGGGCCGTCAGCTAAGCCTTCAAGAAACTGTTTCACACGTAGATCCGGGTTGTCTCGAAGTTGCTGTGATGTTCCACCGGCAATGATATGTTGTTCTGCAATAATATAGGCATAATCAGCTATACTTAGTACTTCTTTAACATCATGGCTTACCACAATGCAGGTTAAGCCTAGTGATTGGTTGATTTCGGCGATGAGTTTGACAATCACGCCCATTGAGATAGGGTCTTGACCGGCAAAAGGTTCATCGAACATGATTAAGTCGGGGTCAAGCGCAATTGCTCTGGCTAGCGCTGCACGCCGAGCCATACCGCCGGATAATTCCGAAGGCATCATATGCGCTGCGCCTCGTAGTCCGACCGCTTGTAATTTCATCAAAACTAAATTATGCAATACCGGTTCGGGCAAGTTGAGATGTTCACGCAATGGGTAAGCTACATTATCAAAGACATTGAGATCGGTAAATAATGCGCCCGATTGAAATAACATACTCATGCGTTTACGCACTTCATATAATCTTGAACGTGACATACTGGGAATATCTTCACCGTCAAATAAGATTTGACCGGATTGTGGTTTAAGCTGACCACCAATAAGCCTGAGTAGTGTTGTTTTACCAATTCCGGATGGACCCATAATGGCAGTCACTTTGCCTTTTGGCACATTCAGGCTCATATTTTTATAAATAGGTCTTGTTCCCCGATAAAAGGACATATCGTGAATTTCGACTATATTTTGCTGTAATGTGTTTGTCACTATGATTTCCTACACTACCATGATTAAATTTGAAGTTATTTTACTTGATATTTTAGAATAATGAAATCTATTAAACATATAGTTGATTTAACTGACATTTTAGCCAATTTGTCGATATTTTTTGGTAAGTTAGCTTATTTTATCAGCAGTTCCATGCTTTATCACTATTGGTTGGAAATAGTGTTCATTACTATCCTTTATTTTCCCATTATTTTATTAGGGAAAAGTGCTTTTAGCTGGCTTTTCCCTGTTATGTAAATAATGTACGCTAGGATTTTGGTTATTCGTGCCGAGCTTTACGTGCTAAATAGTTTCCTAAACTTTGGACAATTTGAATGACGATAACTAAAATGACCACGCAAATATAGGTCACGGTGGTATCAAAGCGTTGATAACCGTATGATACTGCCAAATCGCCAATACCACCGGCACCGATAGCGCCCGCCATGGCGGTGGCACCAATTAAACCGATTGTGGCAGTCGTTAGGGTTAAAATTAAGGAGCTGAACGCTTCGGGTAAAATAAAATACCAAATAACTTGTACCGGTGTTGCGCCCATAGATTGCGCCGCTTCAATAATCCCACTGTCGACTTCCAGCAGTGAATTTTCAACCAGCCTTGAAATATAAGGCGCCACGTAGCATGTTAAAGGCACAATGGCCGCCGTTGTACCAATTGAGCTACCGACAATCAATTTCGTTAACGGAACAATGGCGACTAATAGAATAATAAAAGGCAGTGAGCGCACCAGATTAATGATTGGATTAATAATGCGATAAACCCGACTATTTTCCAACAGCCCGCCCGGACGAGTTGTCACTAAACAGATGCCAAGGGATATGCCAATTAGCGATCCCAATAATAATGCAAAAAACACCATATAAAAGGTATCGTAAGTGGCTTGAATAAACTGATCGACGGTCACTGATGTTGAGAAATTAGTTTTCAGGTAATCACATATGTTGGTTAATATTTCCATTTAGTTTATCTCCCAATGTTTAATTTCAGTGACTTGTACGCCGTTTTCACGTAAGTAATGCACTGATTGTTCGATGTTTGTTTCACTGCCTTTTAGTTGTACAAACATGCTGCCTAATACCGTTTTTTCAATTTCAGACATATGGGCAAACAGGATATTGACGACAACTTTTTGTTGTAATATCAATGAGTTCATGACCGGCTCAGAAGCAGATCGCCCTAAAAATTCCAGTTTGAATAGTTTGATATTCTCTTTTTTGCCTTCTATCTCTAACAGATTTTCAACGACCCCTGTTGGGATTTGATCGTTAATGACCGAACTGACAAAGTTGCGGGTCGTTTGATGTTTAGGGTGCCCAAACACATCAAGCACATTACCATGTTCAATGATCTGGCCTTTTTCCATCACCGCCACTTTATTGCAAATTTGTTCAATAACATGCATTTCATGGGTAATTAAAACAACGGTTATTTTATACTTTTCGTTGATCTGTTTGATGATGTTTAAAATAGCTTGAGTGGTTTGCGGATCGAGCGCAGAAGTGGCTTCATCACAAAGTAAAATAGTCGGGTCGTTGGCTAAAGCTCTGGCAATACCGATGCGCTGTTTTTGCCCGCCGGATAGCTCTTTGGGATAGCTATTGGCTTTATCACTTAATCCAACAAATTCCAGCAGTTCATGGACTTTTTGTTTGATTGTTTGCTTATTTTTTTTATTTAAGATAAGTGGAATCGCTACGTTGTCATACACGGTTTTTGATTCAAGTAAATTGAAGTGTTGGAAGATCATGCCGATTTTTCGTCTGACTTGACGTAATTCACTGTTAGATAATTGATTTAACAGTTGGTTTTCAATAATAACTTCACCTTGAGTGGGTTTTTCAAGAAAATTGATCAATCGCACTAAGGTGCTTTTACCGGCGCCGCTATAACCGATGATGCCGTAAATATCGCCTTTATCGATAGTTAAATTGATATTGTTTAATGCTTGAGTGGTGATGCCGTTGCGCTCATATTGCTTAGAGACGTTTTCAAATCTTATCATTATTTCGTTCCTATCGATTCTGTGCTAATTGTATAAGTGCTTGCTGCGCCAATTGGGATAAATAGTTGGCTGCGGGCATTATCATGTCTTGATTTATTTGGAATTTTGGATGATGAAGCGAATAAGAACTTTGTGAACCAAGATTGATAAATGCACCCGGCAAATGATGTAAATAGTGGGCAAAATCTTCACCGCCAAGTTGTGGTTTAAAATCAATAATATCATAACCAACTTGTTTGGCAACTTTTTGAGCAAATTCAACCCATTCGGCCACATTGATAATGGAAGGCGGGCCGTCAAACCACCTTAATTCGGCTTTACCGCCCATGGCAATGGCGATATTTTCAATAATAGTCGCCAACTGTTGTTTTACTTTGGCACGAATTTCAGGGGTTAATGTTCTGACAGTACCTTCCATTTCAACTTTTTCAGGTATGACATTCCAAGTATTTCCGCCTTGAAATTTGGTAATGCTGACAATGACCGCATCTAATCCACTGACCGTACGGCTGGAAATAGTCTGTATTGCACTAATAATTTGTGCGCCAATGACAATCGGGTCAACGCCCGATTCAGGCCTTGCCGCATGCGCACCGACGCCGGTTACGGTGATTTCGATTCGATCAACATTAGCGGAAAATGCGCCGGCTCGTGATGCCATTTGATTAATCGTTAAGTTGGGATTATTGTGCAGACCTAAGATAGCATCCACCCCATTTAGGGCGCCAATGTCGATAAATTGCAAGGCGCCGGTGAAGTTCTCTTCTGCCGGTTGAAACAGTAAGCGAACAGTGCCTTTTAAGTGTTTTTCTTGCTGTTTTAATAAATAAGCTGCGCCCATTAAAATGGTGGCATGCACATCGTGTCCACAGGCATGCATGACATCGGGTGTTTTAGAGCGGTAGGCGCAATTGGTTTGCTCATTAATCGGTAACGCATCAATATCTGCCCGCAGTGCAAGCACCGGCGAGCCGGTGCCAATTTCGGCAATAACGCCGGTTTTAGCGCCTAATTCTAAGATGCGGATGTGTGCTTTTTCCAAATAAGCGCGTAGTGTTTTTGTTGTTTCAAACTCTTGATTGGATAATTCAGGATGTTGATGCAACGTGGTAAAAAGCTCTCTAAGCGTATCTGCAAGTGACGAATTCATGTTATACCCAACGCTAATTAATTATTGATAGTTTTTACAGTAACATAGCTTAATTTGTCACCCTAATAATCGTTTTTTATATCTTATTCCTAAAAGTTATAAGTTAGAAGAACATGGAATAACTGAATAGTTTTTTCTATGTTAGAGTGTGTTTATGTTTTTAGACTGTTGAGGGTTGTTCAAATGAAAGCGGGATTTATCAAACAAACATTTATTAAGCGTGCAGCCGTGGTCGCTTTATTTAGTACAATATTTTTAATCAGTGCATGTGATAACTCATCGGGAAAAGCCGATAATCAAACGAAAAAAGAGATCAGTATGGGCGTCTCACCCGGTCCTTATAATGACCTTTTTAAAGATGCCGTCAAACCGATCCTTGAATCTGAAGGATATAAAGTAAAATTGGTTAACTTTCCGCATTTGTTAGAGTCAGATGTTGCCTTAAGTGAAGGAAGTATCGATCTAACTGTGGCACAACACACCGCCTATATGAATGTGTTTAATGCACAGCGTAAAGCGAATTTAAAACCTGTTGTGCATGTTCCTTCTGTGCCGGCGGCGATATTCTCTAATAAATATACTTCGTTAAATCAGGTTTTTGCCGGCGCTAAAGTGGCTATACCACAAGATGCATCAAATGCCGCCCGCTCTTATAATTTGCTTGAAAAAGCCGGTTGGATAAAGTTGAAACCGAACAGTAATCCGATTATTGTCAGTAAAAATGATGTGGCGGAAAATATTGCCGGTATTGAAATTATTGAAATGGATTCGGCGAATATTCCTAGGGTGCTTAATGAAATCGATTTTGCGGTTATACCCGGCAGTATTGTCTATTCAGCCAATATTGATTCAAAAACCGCATTATTATCAGAAACCATTATTCCGGATTTAGAAATCATGGTTGTGGTAAATGGCGGTAATGAAAATAGCCAGTGGGCTCAAGATGTGAAGCGTATTTATCAATCGCAACAATTTAAAGATTATATGAAAACCCATAATCAAAACGGTTATTGGGTAATGCCACAAGAATAGTCAAGTTAAAGCCCGTTGCATTACGGGCGTTTTAATATCTTGGCATCAGCTTATCAACGGTTAACGCCCACGCATCGATCCCACCACTTAGATTGTAAAGGTGTTGAGTTTCAAAACCATTCTCAGCTAAATAGTTGGCAACATTCAGGCTTCTTACACCATGATGACAATAGATCACAATATCAATTTCATCGGGGATTTGATCAAGATAAAGTGGAATTAAATTCATCGGAATATGAGTTGCCCCCGCAATTGCGCAGATCGCAACTTCGTTAGGCTCGCGTACATCAAGTAAAAATAACGGAGTTTTCTGATTTAGTTTTTCAGAAAGCTCGGTAGCTGTTAGTGTGTTTATATTATTCATTATGTCAAACTCATTATAATTCTTGTCAAGAAGTTTCAGAAAATACCTATGTTTAAGTATAAAACACAATAGCTTCTGTTACTGCACCAATAATACTATCTTTCTATTTTAATTCAGCTAAAAGCCCTGTCTGTGTTTGTCTTAATTATTGGGTTAAATTCATTTTAATTCTTGTCAAGAACTTTCAGAAAATACCCATGTTTAAGTAAAAACACAATAGCTTTTGTGACTGCACCAATAATACTATCTTTTTATTTTAATTCAGCTAAAAGCCCTGTCGGTGTTGGGCTTTTGTCTTAATTATTGGGTTAAATTCCTTTTAATTCTTGTCAAGAAGTTTCAGAAAATACCCATGTTTAAGTAAAAAAAGTAATAACGCTTATGTTACTGTACCAATAATACTTATCTTTCTATTTTAATTTAGCTAAAAGCCCTGTCGGTGTTGGGCTTTTGTCTTAATTATTGGGTTAAATTCCTTTTAATTCTTGTCAAGAAGTTTCAGAAAATACCCATGTTTAAGTAAAAACACAATAGCTTTTATTACTGTACCAATAATACTTATCTTTCTATTTTAATTCAGTTAAAAGCCCTGTCGGTGTTGGGCTTTGCCTTAATTATTGGGGTAAATCCATTATAATTCTTGTCAAGAAGTTTCAGAAAACACCCATGTTTAAGTAAAAACACAATAGCTTTTGTGACTGCACCAATAATACTATCTTTCTATTTTAATTCAGCTAAAAGCCCTGTCAGTGTTAGGCTTTTGTCTAAATTATTGGGTTAAATTCAATTTAATTCTTGTCAAGAACTTTCAGAAAATACCTGTGTTTAAGTAAAAATACAATAGCTTCTGTTATTGCATCAGTAATACTTATCTTTCTATTTTAATTCAGTTAAAAGCCCTGTCGGTGTTGGGCTTTGCCTTAATTATTGGGGTAAATCCATTATAATTCTTGTCAAGAAGTTTCAGAAAATACCTATGTTTTAGTATAAAACCCTGGTTTTACACGCCATGATCTCATCATGCTAAATCATTAACATGATGAGATAGGGGGGATTATGCCGCTAGCGCTTTGCTGATTTTCTCAAATAAATCTTTTGATAGATTGTCCAGTTTTAGCAATGATTCCAGTGCTTTGCGCATTTGTTGTTGGCGTTGTTGGTCATAACGTTTCAATCTGATTAATGGATCGATTAGTCTTGCTGCAACTTGTGGATTTTTTTGATTTAGTTCTGTCAAAATTTCAACTAAAAATTGATAACCACTACCGTCAGTCGCATGGAATGCAACCGGATTATTATTCACAAAAGCACCGATGAGTGAACGAATCCGGTTTGGATTGCTGAGCGTGAACGAGCGATGGGTAAGCAGTTTTTTAACCGTTGACAGGACATGTTTGTCCGGACTGGTTGCGTTTAACGATAACCATTTATCCATAACCAAACCATCTTGGTGCCATTTATTGTCAAAATCGGCTAAAAGTTCTTGCCGGCAATCAAGCTGCGCTTTGACCGCAGTCGATAGTGCGGCAATTGAATCGGTCATATTATTAGCCTGATAATATTGTTGGCTAACTAACTGATTGACTTGTGCGCGCTCATTTGAATAAGCGAGTAGCATCAAACAGGCATTTTTTAAAGATCGTTTAGCGATATCGTTATGCTCTATTCGATAATTGTCGAGTTTATTATGGCGGTAAACGGCTGTTAATTCGTCATATAACGCATTGCCAAAACGAGTCAATAAAAACTGGCGGACTTGGTAAATGGCAATTGGGTCAACGATGTTAAACAGATTTGCCAATTCGTTTTCTGAAGGTAGTGTAATGATTTGAGCAATTAACGCCGGATCGGTTGATTCAGACAAGAGCGTCGCTCTGAAAGCATCAACGACAGCATCCGGTAGGGTTAGCGCTCTATTTTGTTGGTAATTTTCAACATTGGTTTGTACATATTTATTTAACAATATTTGTGCTGCATCATAACGACTAAATGCATTGGTAGCATGTTGCATCAAGAAAATTAAGTCATTATCTTGATAATCATAGTGCATTTTAACCGGTGCGGAAAAATCTCGGAGTAGTGAAATAATCGGTTTTTGCTCGATATTATCAAAAACAAACTGTTGTTTGGCTTCGGTTAAATTTAATACATGATTAATCGCTTGCTGATTATGTGTCAGGGCAATTGTTTCGCCATTATGTTGATACAACTCGATATCAACCGGAATATGCAGCGGGCTTTTTTGTGCTTGATCTTGCGTCGCTGGGGTTGTTTGCTCAATGGTTAAGGTGTACTGTTTGGCGTTTGCATCATAACTATCGGTTATGGTTAATTGCGGTGTGCCCGATTGGCTGTACCATAATTTAAATTGCGTTAAGTCAATACCCGAAGCATCTTGCATTGCGGCGACAAAATCGTCACAAGTCGCTGCGCTGCCGTCATGACGCTTGAAATAGAGTTTCATTCCGGCTTGAAATTTCTCTTCACCTAATAGGGTGTGCATCATGCGAATAACTTCAGCCCCTTTTTCATAGACGGTGACGGTGTAGAAATTGTTCATTTCAATCACTTGATCCGGACGAATAGGGTGCGACATTGGGCTGGCATCTTCGGCAAATTGTACTGTACGCAGTAGTTTGACATCGGCAATACGCTTAACCGCTCTTGATCCTTGATCGGCAGTAAACTCTTGATCTCTAAATACGGTTAAGCCTTCTTTTAAACTTAGTTGGAACCAATCCCGACAAGTGACCCGATTGCCTGTCCAGTTATGAAAATATTCATGACCAATGACCGATTCAATGCCGATATAATCATCGTCAGTGGCGGTTTGTGGTTTGGCCAATACATATTTAGAATTGAAGATATTGAGTCCTTTGTTTTCCATTGCGCCCATGTTGAAAAAATCAACCGCCACAATCATGAAAATATCTAAATCGTATTCTAAGTCAAATCGGGTTTCATCCCAGCGCATGGCATTTTTTAAACTGGTCATTGCCCAGTGCGAACGGTCTAAATTACCTTTATCAACGTAAATTTCAAGCTCGACTTTACGATTTGATCGAGTGATAAACTCATCTTTTAAAATATCAAAATCTCCGGCAACTAAGGCAAATAAGTAAGCTGGTTTTGGAAACGGATCTTGCCATTGTACCCAATGACGTCCGTCAGCAAGTTCACCTTGAGCAATGCGATTACCATTGGAAAGCAGATAAGGATACTGTTGTTTATTGGCTGTGATTCGAGTTGAAAAACGGGCTAAGACATCTGGTCGGTCCAGATAATAAGTGATGTGGCGAAAGCCTTCGGCTTCACACTGTGTACATAGCGCTTCGCCGGAAACATATAATCCTTCCAGTGCGGTATTATCAATCGGTTTAATTTCATTAACAATTGTTAAGGTAAATTCATCTGAAGGAACATGATGAATAATGATGCCACTATCGGTGATTTGATAATCTGTCCAAGGTTGTTCATCAATATTTATAGAGACTAATTTTAAATCTTCGCCATCTAACACCAAATCTTTTGCTTGTGCATTTTTTTGGATAACCCGGCTACGAGCGGTTACAGTTGTAATGTCGGCTGACAGATTAAAATCAAGATCGATGTCAGTAATGGTAAAATCCGGCGCCTTATAATCCAGACGATATTTTGCCGTTGGTTGGGTATGGGGTTTGTTTGTACTCATTATTATTAACCTTATTAATCAAACACAATTAATCTTCAATTTAGTTTACTAGTATAGCCTAATAAAAATAATCTTATTAGATAATTGATCTATCTCTTCACTATTATTCTGCTATAATCTTTGCAATTTTATAAATGTACTGATAATAGATTCACATGTTACCAGCTATAATTACATCAATACTTGATACTGATGCTTATAAATTGCATATGCAACAAGCTGTTTTTCATCACTATCCGAATGCGACTGTGGTTGCTGAATTTCGATGCCGTAGTGATGATTTATTAGGCCACTATGCAGATCAAATAAAGCATCAAGTTAAATTAATGGAATCATTAACTCTCACTGATGATGAGTTTAACTATTTGTCCAACATCTCTTTTTTTCAAGCTGACTATTTGAATTGGTTAAAAAATTGGCGATTTAATAGCGATTTATTAACTATTCGCAATGAAAATGGCCGGTTAGTTATCCGAATTGAAGGCAAATGGTTAGATGTGATCTTATGGGAAGTGCCACTGCTGGCGGTTATCAGCGAAATTGTCCATCATGATCGTTCGCCTCATATCGGCGTAGCTGAGGCAATAGATCGATTGAAAGACAAACTGGAAATATTTAACCAGCAAACGGCAAATATTGATATGTCCGGGTTTAATTTAATGGACTTTGGTACACGTCGTCGCTATTCATTTGCCGTGCAAGAAGCCGTTATCGGTTATTTAAAAGACCATTTTGATAATTTTCATAGTACCAGTAATTATTTATTGGCTTATCGTTTAGGGCTGACGCCGGTGGGTACGCAAGCGCATGAATGGTTTCAAGCGCATCAGCGTTTAAGTCCGTCTTTACCAGATTGTCAAAAAACTGCGCTACAGGTGTGGCTAGATGAGTATCCTAATGATTTAGGGGTGGCTTTAACCGATTGTATTACCATGGATGCGTTTTTGCGGGATTTTGATTGGCATTTTGCCTCTCGCTATCAAGGACTGCGCCATGATTCGGGTGATCCGATTCAATGGGGTGAAAAGGCGATCAGCCATTACCAGCAGCTGGGTATCGATCCTAAAAGTAAGTTATTAGTCTTTTCTGACAGCCTCAATTTTGATAAAGCGCTGAAAATTTACCAGCATTTTAATCAGCGAGTAAAATTGGCCTTTGGCATCGGCGGTCATCTGGCATGTGATATTCCCTCGACAGTGGTAAATACGAAAGCCTTAAATATTGTTATAAAATTGACTGAGTGTAATCGTCAGTCAGTCGCTAAATTATCGGACAGTCCCGGTAAAACCATATCGCAAGACCAAGCTTTTATCGATGAATTAAAGCGTACTTTTAGGGTTAAGCATTGACAATTAACGTTATGTTAATGTCAAAAAAATCAGTAATTACGTTTTTTGCATATCAACTTATTTGGGTGCTTACTTAATCAAGTTGCGAAACATCATTTAGCAAAAACACGATTACTTAAATTATGATGAATAGATAAATTAATATAGAGATGGATAATTAAAATGAATTCAGTTGCACCTATTGTTGACGTGCTTCAAGGCAAAATTGCTGTTGGGAGCACTATTTCTGTACAAGGTTGGGTAAGAACCCGACGTGATTCTAAAGCCGGCATTTCATTTTTAGCTGTTTATGACGGGTCATGCTTTGATTCTATCCAAGCTGTTATTGAAAAAGATCTGGCAAATTATGAACAAGATATTTTACGCCTAACTGCTGGCTGTTCAGTCAAAGTCACCGGTAAAGTGGTTGAATCACCGGGGCAAGGTCAAAAATATGAACTGCAAGCTACGCAAGTTGAAGTTTATGGTTTTGTTGACGATCCGGAAACTTACCCAATGGCGGCAAAACGTCACTCCATTGAGTATTTACGTGAAGTTGCCCATTTACGAGCCAGAACAAATATTGTTGGTGCGATTACTCGTGTACGTCATACTTTAGCGCAAGCTATCCACCAGTTCTTTGATGAGCGAGGCTTTTTTTGGCTTTCAACTCCGATTATTACCGCATCGGATACCGAGGGGGCTGGCGAAATGTTTCGTGTGTCCACGCTCGATATGTTAAATCTGCCAAAAACGGATAGCGGTAAAGTTGATTTTGATAAAGACTTTTTTGGTAAAGAAGCATTTTTAACCGTATCGGGGCAATTAAATGCTGAAACTTATGCTTGTGCATTGTCAAAAGTGTATACCTTTGGTCCAACTTTTAGAGCTGAAAACTCCAACACAACCCGCCATTTAGCTGAGTTTTGGATGATGGAGCCGGAAGTCGCCTTTGCTGATCTTGATGATAACGCTAAACTTGCTGAAGATATGCTTAAGTATGTATTTAAAGCGGTGCTTGAAAAACGCGCTGATGACATGCAGTTTTTTGCTCAGCATATCGATAAAGAGGCAATTAATCGTCTTGAAAGCTTTATTAATGCCGATTTTGCTCAAGTTGATTACACTGATGCAATTACCATTTTACAAAACTGTGGGGCGAAATTTGAAAACCCGGTGAGTTGGGGTATCGATTTAGCGTCGGAGCATGAGCGTTATTTAGCTGAACAGCATTTTAAAGCGCCGGTAGTGGTAAAAAACTATCCGAAAGATATCAAAGCGTTTTATATGCGCATGAATGATGACGGCAAAACGGTGGCCGCAATGGATGTGTTAGCGCCCGGTATCGGTGAAATCATTGGCGGTTCACAACGTGAAGAGCGTTTAGACATGTTAGATAAACGTATGGATGAAATGGGGCTGAAAAAAGAAGATTATTGGTGGTATCGTGACTTGCGTCGTTATGGCACTGTACCTCATTCTGGTTTTGGTCTTGGTTTTGAGCGACTGATTGTTTATGTAACCGGGGTACAAAATGTAAGGGATGTGATCCCATTCCCGAGAACACCACGTAATGCGCATTTTTAACGTAAAAATAAACCGGCAAAATTGCCGGTTTATTTAATCTAACTTATTGTAGTGTAATTTGATTTTTGTAAAATTTGTAAAAATAGTTGAAAAAGTAATCAAACGGTCGATATTTTAGACTTAGACACTGCATTTAACGAAAAGTTCACTTGATTTTAAAAAAAATTTATACATAATTTACAGTACTTGAATAAAGTACATAAAAATAATAATCGAATTATTATTTTTGGATGAATTATTGTAATGAAATTGACACTAAACTTATGGGACGTGTCTTTTTAGAAAATAACCATGAGGGTAAGAAATGAAACGTAATCTATTAGCAATCGCTATTCCCGCGCTTTTAGTAGCAGCTAGCGCAAATGCATCTATCGAAGTTTGGAACAAAGACGGTAATAAAGTTGATTTTTATGGTCGAGTAAAAGCAGCTAACAACATTACTGATCGCGGACAAGTTGGTGAAGGTGATGATACTTCAGCTCGTTTAGGTATGTCTGGCCAAACTCAAATCACTGACAGCCTTACTGGTTATGGCCGTTGGGAATACGAAGCTAAAGCAGGTAAAGATTCACATAACGAAGTTCGTTATGCATTTGCTGGTTTAAACTTCGGTGATTTAGGTTCATTCGACTATGGTCGTAATGACGGTGTAGTTAAAGCAATCACTGCTTACACTGACGTATTACCACAATTTGGTGGTGACGCAGCTAACAACGACTGGAATGTGTTATCTGCACGTACTAAAGCCGTTGCTACATACCGTAACAACAACTTCTTCGGTTTATCTGACGACTTCAGCTTTGCTCTTCAATATGCAGACAATGGTGATAACTCAAATACAAAAGACGCTATCCATAGTGGATCAAGAGAAGCTTACGGTGCTAACGCTCAATGGCGTATTTTTGACACTGGTCTAACTGCTGGTGCAGCTTATGCTCAATCATCTTCAAGCTACTACCGTCATAATACTTGGGCTGCTGGTCTTAAATATGAAAACTACGATTTATATTTAGGTGCTAACTACTTCCAAAGCAAGTTAAAAAATCGTGTAGATTATCGTGATGGAACTGAAGATCTTAAAGTTAAAGGTTTTGAATTAGTTGCTCAATATGGTTTCGACTTAGAAGTGGGTCGTTTAACTCCATCTTTAGCTTATGTTTATCATAAAGTAAGCGGTGATCATTTACGTTTCCACGATAATTCACATAGCTCACCTTTAGTTAAATATGTATCTTTAGGTGCAACTTATGATCTTAACAAAAACTTCAGCGCAATTGTTGAATACAAATTCAACTTACTTGATCGTAAAGACGTTGGTGCAGCTGAAAACACTAAAGTACAACGTGGTAAACATGAAAACAAACCAGGTACTAAAGATGTGTTAGGTGTTGGTTTAATTTACCAATTCTAATTGCTTAAGACTTAATTCTTAAAACTTAATAAAAAGGGCACTTCGGTGCCTTTTTTTTCGCCTTCTATTAATCTTTTCAAACAAAAACACATTTTATGCTTAAAAAATTTGATATTTAAGATTAAAATAAACGTAAATTCGCAGAATTAATCTAATTATCATTGTTAAATAGATAGTGTGTACAATAAAATCTATATACTACATATTAAGAATAGATATCACAGTAATAATATAATTGCTATTAGCTAGCAGTTATTTATTAAATCGAGAGCAAAGTAATTTGCATCTTCAATAATAAAATACCTAAGAGGGTAACAAAATGAAACGTAATCTATTAGCAATCGCTATTCCTGCG
Source organism: Gilliamella sp. ESL0405 (assembly GCF_019469205.1). NCBI lineage: Bacteria > Pseudomonadati > Pseudomonadota > Gammaproteobacteria > Orbales > Orbaceae > Gilliamella > Gilliamella sp. ESL0405. Next base: position 651,250 of record NZ_CP048265.1, read on the forward strand.
CTTTTAATTGCAGGTACTGCTGGCGCTTCTATCGAAGTGTGGAATAAAGACGGTAATAAAGTTGACTTTTATGGTCGAGTTTATGCCTTAAACTATATTACTGATCGTAACAACCAAACAGGCGAAGGCGACAAAACTACTGCACGTCTAGGTATGTCTGGTCAAACTCAAATTACTGACAGTTTAAGTGGTTATGGCCGTTGGGAATACGAAGCAAAAACAGGTGCTGATGCAGATAACGAAACTCGTTATGCTTACGCCGGTTTAAACTTTGGTGACCTTGGTTCATTCGATTATGGTCGTAATGACGGTGTGTTAAAAACCTTAACTTCTTATACTGACGTTTTACCTGAGTTTGGTGGTGATGCTTCTGATAACAATCTTTATGCATTAACTGCACGTACTAAAGCGGTTGCAACTTACCGTAACTCTGACTTCTTCGGTCTAGTAGACGGTCTTCGTTTTGCTGTTCAGTATGCGGATAATGGTGATAATAGTTCAACTGGTCGTTTCAATAAACACGATCGTAATGGCCACAATAGTGCAGAAGCATGGGGTGCCGTGGTTGATTGGGATGTGTTAGAAACTGGTTTATCAGTTGGTGCCGGTTATGCACAAACTGGTGGTCATAAAGATGCTAAAGCTTGGTCTGCTGGTGTTAAATATGCCAATGATAACCTTTACTTAGCTGCATTATATATTCAAGGCAAACAAAAATATGGTTGGGATAATGGATCAGCGTCAACTAATGCTGATGATTTAAAAACCAAAGGTTATGAATTTGTTGCACAATATGGTATCGACTTCGAAGTGGGTCGTTTAACACCATCTGTTGCTTATATTCAACACAAAGTAAGCGATGCATCTCGTTATTCAAGCGATGCTGGTCTTAAAGGTAATGACTTAGCAAAATATGTTGATGTTGGTTTAACTTATGACTTCAACAAAAACTTACAAGCTCTTATCGATTATAAAATCAACTTGTTAGATAAAGATGATATCGGTGCTCGTCGTGCTTTATATAATGACAGCACATTTAGCAAATCACAAATCAAAGCTACAACAAAAGATACTGTAGCACTTGGTTTAATTTACCAATTCTAATTGATTGCAATTTGCTATCAAATAAAAGGCACTTCGGTGCCTTTTTTATTGGGTTTATTTTAATCAAATATTTCTTGCACTTTCGTCGATACTCTGTTAAAAATTGCAAAGATAATAATAGATTAGGATAAAATCAATGCGCTTAACCACCCGTATATTACCTGCCAAAAAGAGTATCGCTTTAGTCGCTCACGACCACTTAAAAGATTCACTGCTTGAATGGTGCAAGAAAAATTATCATGAACTGACTCATCACCATTTATGTGGCACCGGCACTACCGGTACTTTAATTAAAAAAGAGACGGGACTTGAAATTACCCCTATGTTAAGTGGACCAATGGGCGGGGATCAACAAATAGGCGCTTTAATTGCAGAAGGTAAAATCGACATTCTTATCTTTTTTTGGGATCCACTTAATGCTGTTCCGCATGACCCCGATGTTAAGGCGTTGCTTCGCCTGTCAACCGTCTGGAATATACCGGTGGCGACTAATCAAGCAACAGCTAACGCTTTAATACAATCATCTATTTTTGCTCAAGAGGTCGAAATAGAGATCCCGGACTATCAAGGTTATTTAGCGCAAAGAGTCAAATAGATGCCAATTCCTTCGCAAATCCGTAAAACCGGTCGAAAAATATTATTATTTGATAATTTATTTATCGTATTAGGATTTTATGTCGTTTTTCCGCTAGTTTCGACTCATTTTGTCAGTCAAGTAGGCTGGAGTGCATTATTTGTCGGTTTTGCTTTAGGATTTCGGCAATTTGTACAACAAGGCTTTGGTATTATTGGCGGTGCCATAGCCGATAGATTTGGCGCTAAGCCAATGATCGTCACCGGTATGTTTTTGCGCTCCATTGGTTTTATCTCTATGGCAGTTGCCAACGAACCATGGTTATTACTGCTATCGTGCTTGCTCTCGGCACTTGGCGGTTTATTGTTTGATCCGCCACGTATGGGATTAACCATTAAATTTACTCGACCGCATGAGCGTGGCAAGTTTATCTCTTTGCTAATGATACAAGATAATGCTGGTGCGGTGATAGGTGCCTTAATAGGCGGTTTGCTGATCGATTATGATTTTCATCTGGTCTGTTGGTGCGGCGCATTTATCTTTTTCTTATGTGGCATTTTTAATGTTATCTATTTGCCGGCCTACCATATCGCAATTGGTAAAGCGCCCATTATCAATGGGATGAAAATGGTTGTCAAAGATCGCAAATTTACCCGTTATGTGTTGACCTTGACCGGTTATTATGTGCTTTGGGTGCAGATCATGTTGATGTTGCCTTTAACTATAACCAATGTGTCGGGCAGTCCTGGTTATGTCAAATGGATGTATGCCATTCAAGCTTGCATATCATTAGTGTTACTTTATCCATTGGCGCGATTAAGTGAGCGCTATTTTCGATTAGATCAAAGACTTAAATTTGGTCTGTTTCTGATGACTTTTGCCTTTATTATCATTGGCTTTACGCATCATTTATCTATCTTATTGTCTCTTATTGCACTGTTTTATTTAGGGGCAATTATTGCTGAACCTGCGAGAGAAACACTATCAACAGTATTAACCAATCCGAAAGCAAAAGGAAGCTATATGGGATTTAGTCGATTAGGCTTAGCTTTAGGCGGATTTATTGGCTATACCGGTGCCGGCTGGTTATATGATGTTGCGCAGGCGATAGGTTTCCCGCATCTTCCATGGATAGTCCTAACCTTTGTCGGCTTGCTGACTTTGGGTTATTTACAATATCTATTTAAAGATGAACAACCTATGGTACGTATTAAGACCAGGAAGATTGGATAATCTCACCATTTTTAAATAACATCGCATCGCCGGTATTTAATTTATGCCATGTTTCATTCGAAGTTAATGGCAAAGTCGAAATAATAGTGACCACATCATTAGGTGTGGTATGTTTTTGAAAATCAATTTCCACATCTTCGTCAATCAATTTTGCTTTACCAAATGGTGCTCGGCGAGTGATCCAATGTAAATTGGTTGAACAATAAGCAAAAACATATTGTCCGTCAGACAGTAACATATTAAATATCCCTAGCTTATTTAACTCATCAGCGCACTGTCTAATGTCATTAAAAAGTTTGATATCATCAGTCGGTTTTTCCGGATATTTTTTAAGTAATTGATTGATCAAATAGCAAAAAGCATACTCGCTATCGGTCATGCCTACCGGTTCAAAAATCCCCCTGTCTAAGCTTTCATAATCGGTTAATTGACCATTGTGAGCAAATGTCCAATTTTTCCCCCATAATTGTCGAGTAAAAGGGTGGGTGTTTTCTAATGCCACTCCACCCCGATTCGCTTGACGGATATGGGCGATAACTGCGGTGGATTTGATTGGGTAGTTTTGTACCATTTTAGCGATAGGCGAATAGCTACATGGCTCCGGATCTTTAAATGTCCGGCAGCCTTTTCCTTCATAAAAAGTGATGCCCCAACCATCTTTGTGGGGCCCTTTATCGCCGCCACGTTTGATTAAACTGGTAAAGCTAAAACAGATATCGGTTGGTACATTGGCACTCATACCCAATAGTTCGCACATTTTAAGCCATCTCTTTTTCAATTAGCATTATAAGAATATGGATAACTTTGATATGGATTTCTTGTACTCGATCGGCATAGCCAAAGTGTGGTACACGAATATCGACATCAGCCAGTCCATTCATTTTTCCACCATCTTTACCGGTTAAGGTGATAATCTTCATGCCTTTTTGTTTTGCCGCTTCGATGGCTTTTAGTACATTTGTTGAATTGCCGGAAGTTGAAATACCTAACAGCACATCGCCCTTTTGTCCAACACCTTCAACGTAACGAGAAAAGATATAATCGAAACCAAAATCGTTACCTACGCACGATATATGGCTAACATCAGATATGGCAATGGCCGGGTAGGCAGGGCGGTTATCACGATAACGGCCGGTTAATTCTTCAGCAAAGTGCATTGCATCACAATGAGAACCACCATTTCCGCACGATAAAACTTTTCCGCCTTGTTTAAAACTATCAGCAATTAAAATAGCGGCTTGCTGAATTTGTTCAAGATTTTTATTATCCGAAACAAAATTGGCTAACACGTCAATAGCTTGGTTTAACTCATCACGAATATTATCAATGTACATTAATATAACCTCATAAATAGAAATTCTGTTTAGTATTGTAAATCGTTCAAAATAGCTTGCAAGTGATAAAAAATAAAATGTCTATCCTTGTCAAGAACTTTCAGAAACAACCTACGTTTAAGCATAATTTTTCTGAGAAAAATCCTAGAGTTAAACAGCTGTTATTTTTGCCTTACTCTTTTTCCAAAAATAAAATGATTTGATTGGTTAAATGTTATCGATCAATTTTCAAAAAATTATTTATTAAAACGTTGTTGTAGCGTTATATCCTAATAGGACAAGCCTTTAAATTGTGATAAAATAGCAAGATTATTTTCGCTTACCGTAATAGTTAAATAAGTGGTAATTAGATAATTGTGAGTTAAATAGCATTTAAAATTAATCTATAAGGAATTGATATGCAAACAGTAAAAGGTAAAGTTGCGGCTCCCAAAGCTAAAGTAGCTATAATCGTCGCTCGTTTTAATCATTTTATTAATGACAGTTTAGTTAATGGCGCTGTTGATGCATTGACCCGTATCGGGCAAGTTGATGATAAAAATATTACTGTAATTTGGGTTCCGGGCGCTTATGAAATTCCACTTGCTGCTAAAGCCGCAGCACAATCAAAAAAATATGATGCTATTGTTGCTTTAGGCACAGTGATTCGTGGTAGTACTGCGCATTTTGATTTTGTTGCCGGTGAGTCAAGTTCTGGCTTATTAAGTGCCAGTTTAGATTTTTCAATTCCGGTAGGGTTTGGTATTTTAACAACTGAAAGTATAGAACAAGCTATTGAACGTGCAGGCACTAAAGCCGGTAATAAAGGCGCTGAAGCTGCTTTAACTGCACTGGAAATGCTAAATATTATTAAAGCAATTAAGGAGTAATTTAGTGGCGTTAGTGAATCCTCGTCGCCGTGCAAGAGAGTGTGCCGTTCAAGCAATTTACTCTTGGCAAATTTCACGCAATGATCTTGCTGATGTTGAAGCAAGTTTTATGGCTGAGCAAGATATGAAAGGTGTTGATGCCAAATATTTTAGAGAGTTACTTAGTGGTGTGGCTAAAAACACCGCTGAACTCGATGAAAAAATGTCACCTTATTTGACCGAACGTAGTGTTGATGAGTTAGGGCAAGTCGAGTTAGCCATTTTAAGAATTGCACTTTATGAATTAATGAAACGTCATGATGTGCCATATAAAGTTGTGATTAATGAAGCTATTGATCTAACCAAAACGTTTGGCGCTCAAGAGAGCCATAAATTTATTAATGGTGTTTTAGATAAAATTGCACCCACTATACGTACTCGCTAACTGAACAATATTGAGACAAATATGAACGATAATACTGAAAAAAATAAACCCACTGTTTACTATGCTAAAAAACAAGAGAATCCAAAACACTCTTTTGCGACTAAAGAGAAATCGAAAAATAGCCGAAATAAGCATAGGGAAGATTCTTTTCAGTCTAATTCAAGAAGCAAACGTGATTTTAATGATCGCATTGAAACATTTCGACCTAATGTTAGTGGCAGAAAACCAGATAACAAAGCTCGATCCGATCAATCTCAATATGATTTAAATGATTCACCATGGCAAAAGAAAGTTCGTAATAATGAGCAGACTCCGACTTTTGGGTTTGATGAGTATCGTCAACGTAAAGAAGAGTCTTTAGTCTATAGTGAAAACAGTTGTAAAGCGGTGTTTAAACATCGTCGTTTAGCGATAGTCAAACTGTTCATTACTCAAGAGATGACTTATCAATTTAAAGATTTAATTAATTGGTTAGTCAAGCAGCGTTTGGGCTATGATGTTGTATCATCTGAGCAAATCACTAAAATTACCCAGACTCCTCATCACGGTGGTGTGTGCTTAATTGTAAAAAAACGTGTTCCACTTAGTTTAATTGACTATTTAGCTAAACAAAGTGATAAAACTCAAGATTGCCTTTTGGCTATTGATGATGTGAATAATCCTCATAACTTAGGTGGCTTGATTCGTAGTGCGGCTTTTTTTGATGTAAATGGTGTAATGTTACGTCAAACCAATTTACTCGATAGTGGTGCAGCTATGCGGGTTGCCGAAGGGGGTATTGAAGCGGTTGAATCAATCAAAAGTGATGATTTTATTGCTTCGTTAGATCTATTAAAACAACATGGCTATCAAGTTGTTGCGCTATTACCGTGTCAGGTTAAATCAATGGCATCAACTGAGCTACATAAAGCACATTTTAATCAAAAAGTTGCTTTGGTCATTTTCCAGCAAATTAATTTAAAATTAGTTAATTGTGCTGATGTAGTTGTTCATCTTAAAGGAAATGATAATATGCCTGCACTCAATATTTCAGTTGCTACAGGGATTGTATTATCACATCTGCAAAATCAGTAGTGTTTATGTTGCAGATGAGTTGGATTAGCTTTTTTGTCATTTAATATTTCTAAATAGCATCATTTGAATAGAAAATGGTTATTTTTTCTGTACATTGGTAGCTAGTTATTCTGTTCTGGTAATCATTATGGTGTTGAAACATAAAGTTGGTTTAATTTTTGGTAAGTTCTATCCTTTACATTGTGGTCATATCTATCTGATTGAAAAAGCGATGAGTCAAGTTGATGAATTGCATATTATCCTTGGCTGCGAGGCTGAACGTGATAAACTCCTTTTTCAAAAAAGCCAATTACCAAAACAACCGCAAGTCTACGATCGCTTTTCTTGGTTACAAGAAACCTTCAAAGATCGTCACAATATTCATGTACATATTTTAGATGAAGCCGGTATTGAATATTATCCCAATGGTTGGCAAGATTGGAGCGATCGTGTTAAACATATTTTAGCTGAGCACAAAATTGAACCTACCGTCGTGTTTACCAGTGAGCCGCAAGATGCTAAAAATCATGAACACTATTTTGGCTGTCCGGTTGTGATTGTCGATGCCGATCGTGATTTTGTTAATATTAGTGCGACAAAAATTCGTGAAAATCCTTATAAAAATTGGAATTTCATTGCAAAAGCGGCTAAACCTTTTTTCGTTAAAAAAGTCGCTATTATCGGACAAGGTAAATTTAACGATTTACCCCTTCAGCTTGCCAATATATACAATACTCAATATGTTTCTAATGGCTATATTAATTACATTCAACGCGAAATAACCACACCGCAACATCAGCGTTATTTAAGTGAAAATGATTATATGCGAATAGCTATGCTTCATGTTGAACGTGTGGCGAAAGCGGTCGAAACTGCCAATAAACTGGTCTTTACCTCGATTGATTTTGATAGTTTAGCGAAAAACTACTATCAGATTTTCAATAAACAAAGTGATGCGTTAAGAGATTTAAAAATCAATTGTCCTTTTGATTTAGTCATACATGAGTCAGATTTACCCGCAAATAGCTCACCTTTAGAGCATTTTGAAACGGTGACGAAAATGGTTGAGTCATTATTGATTTAGTTCATCACATTTATTAATGCTTATGCTAAAATACCCTAAATCTTTACGATAGGTGTATTTTTATGTCTCAATCTTCTGATAAACAAGATAATAATAATCAAGAGAAAATCGATTTCGGTTATACCCAAGTTTTAAAACAAGATAAAGTCAAACGTGTAGCAGAAGTTTTTCATTCGGTTGCAGATAAATATGATGTAATGAATGATTTGATGTCATTTGGGATTCATCGTATCTGGAAAAAAAACACCATTGAGTATAGCAGTGTCCGTAAAGGTCAAAAAGTTCTCGATCTCGCTGGTGGAACCGGTGACTTAACCGCTAAATTTGCCCAGTTAGTCGGTGATGATGGCTTAGTTGTGCTTGCCGATATCAATGAATCGATGTTAAAAGTTGGTCGTGATAAGTTACGTGATAAAGGCTTATTTAAAAACATTGAATATGTGCAAGCAAATGCTGAACAATTGCCGTTTGCCGATAACTATTTTGATTGTATTACTATTTCTTTTGGTTTACGAAATGTTACCGATAAAGAGAAAGCCTTGCGTTCGATGTGGCGAGTTCTAAAGCCGGGCGGACGATTATTAATTCTTGAGTTTTCCAAACCTCAATATCAAATCTTAAATAAAGCGTATGATTTGTATTCTTTTACCATGCTGCCATTAATGGGCAAGTTGGTGGCAAATGATTCAGAAAGTTATCGCTATTTAGCTGAATCAATTAGAATGCATCCGGATCAAAAAACGTTGAAAAAGATGATGGAAGATGCCGGATTTGTTGATGTGAAATATCACAATATGACCGGTGGCATTGTCGCTTTACATATTGGCTTCAAATTTTAATACGATAAAACATCATGACATTTTTTCGACTTTATAAAATACTGGCAATTTTTCGGGCTTATCGATTAGATGAGTTGTTGCCCGCTCATCAGTCATCCAAATGGCTGCGATTTTTATTGATCTGCTTATTTTGGGTCAGACCGAAAGCGAAACATCAACCAATTGGCGAACGCTTACGTCAAGCCCTTCACGAACTTGGTCCAGTTTGGATAAAGTTCGGGCAGATGATCTCGACAAGGCGTGACATATTACCTAAGCATATTGCCGATGCGCTGGCTAAGTTGCAAGATCAAGTCCCACCTTTTGACGGGAAGATAGCGAAACAACTCATTGAGTCTGCTCTTGGTAAGCCGATTGATACCTATTTTTCCGATTTTGATGAAATTCCATTAGCTTCAGCGTCCATTGCGCAGGTACATACTGCGACATTAAAAAGTAGTCAAGCTGAAATAGTGATTAAGGTGTTGCGACCGAATATTCTGCCCGTGATTCAATCCGATATTCGATTGATGTATTGGGTGGCAAGACAGCTAACTAAACGCATCAAATTTGGTGAAAGGTTGCGTGCGGTTGAAATTGTTAATAATTATGAAGTAACGTTACTTAAAGAGCTCGATTTACAGCAAGAAGCTTATAATACTATTCGCCTGCGTGAAAACTTTATTAATAGCGATATTCTTTATATTCCTTACATCTATCAAGAGTTATCTCGTAAAACGATTTTAGTTGAACAGCGAGTTAGAGGCGTTGCGATTGCCAATATTGATGAGCTAAAACGCAATAACGTTAATATGAAATTACTCGCCGAGCGTGGTGTTCAAGCCTTTTTTACACAAGTATTTCGGGATAATTTTTTCCATGCAGATATGCACCCGGGCAATATATTTGTTGATATCACCGATCCGCAAAACCCTCGCTATATTGGTATTGATTGTGCCATTGTTGGCATTCTAACTGAAGAAGATCAGCGCTATTTAGCTGAAAATTTTCTGGCCTTTTTTAATCGTGATTATCGTAAGATTGCTGAAACTTATATCGCATCGGGCTGGGTACCGGAGACAACCGATCCCGCTGCGCTTGAAATGGCGATGCGCAATGTGTGCGAACCGGCTTTTGCAAAACCACTGGTGGAGATTTCGTTCTCACAAATATTATTGGATTTATTTCAAGTTGCCCGTCAGTTTGAAATGGACATTCAGCCGCAATTAACGTTGCTGGAAAAAACGTTATTTTATATCGAAGGATTAGGTCGTCAGTTATATCCTGAATTGGATTTGTGGCAAACAGCCAAACCTTTTTTAGAAAAATGGTATGAAGATAAATACAGTGCCAAAAAGATCTTACAACAAGCCTGGGCTTCACTGCCGGAATGGCGGGCAATTTTACCCAATTTACCGGCAAAATTGAATGATCAATCACGAATCACAAAGCAGATTAATCAACAATTAGTCAGCATCAATCAACAATTACAACGCAATAAGAAAAGCCAACGTTATTTATATTGTATCATTGCTGTTGTGAGTACTTTATGTGTTGCATTATTGATACTTCGCTAATATGGTCACTTTAGAATCTTATTATTTAAGTGTATAATTTATTTATTTAACCCCTTTGGAGATAGTCATTATTATGCTAAGTATGCCCAAACTCCTTATAATTATTGCCGTTATTGTATTATTGTTTGGAACGAAAAAACTACGCTCTTTAGGATCAGATCTTGGCGCATCGATTAAAGGTTTTAAAAAAGCCATGAATGATGATGACGAACAAGATAGCAAAAAAGAGGCAAGTGACAGTTCAGCAAAAGTTGAAGATCTGACTTCAACTGATGATGACAATAATAAAAAAGAGTAACTTATGTTTGACATAAGCTTTGGTCAATTATTATTAGTGCTCATTATTGGACTGGTTGTGCTTGGGCCTGAGCGCTTACCTGTGGCGATTAAAACCGTCGCTGGTTGGATTAAAGTTATGCGCCGCATGTCTGCAACCGTGCAATTAGAGTTAAGCAAAGAGCTGAAACTACAAGAGTTACAAGACAGCTTAAAAAAAGCTGAACAAAGAGGTTTAAAAACCCTTACCCCTGAAATTCAAGAATCAATTGATGAATTAAAACGGGTGACCGAATCATTACAAAAAGAGATTGATTCGGCTACCCATATAGATATTGAACACTCAGACAAAGATAAATCATGACAGACGACGCAACTCAACCTTTAATTGGACATCTTGTTGAACTCAGAACACGGCTACTACGTTGCATAATCTGTATTTTAATCGTACTGGCTTGCTTACTCTATTTTTCGAATGATATTTACCATATTGTTGCTAATCCTTTGATTAGACAATTGCCTACCGGCAGTAGTATGATTGCAACTGACATTGCAGCGCCTTTTTTTACCCCAATAAAGTTAACTGCGGTTGTGGCAATATTTGTCTCGATTCCCTATGTGCTTTATCAAGTTTGGGGATTTATTGCCCCGGCACTTTATCAGCATGAAAAACGCTTAGTCATGCCACTGATTATATCAAGTACGATTCTATTTTATATCGGTATTGCTTTTGCTTATTTTATGGTCTTTCCATTGGCATTTTACTTTTTTATTCATACCGCACCAGTGGATGTGGCAATTAATACCGATATTACCAAATATCTAGATTTTGTCATGACGCTTTTTGTTGTATTCGGATTTGCATTTGAAGTACCGGTAGCCATTATTTTACTTTGTTGGACAGGGGTGACAAATCCCCAAAGCCTACGAAAAAAACGCCCCTATATTATTGTTGGGGTTTTTGCCGTTGCGATGTTTGTTACACCACCGGATGTATTTTCACAAATCTTATTAGCAATACCAATTTGCTTATTATTTGAAATCGGTACTTTTTTTGCACGATTTTACCAACCACGTAAAAATAGCCAACTTGACAATGAAAGCCAACAAGATTTAAATGAAAATCAATAAATAGTTAAGTTATAGCTTAAATGACTAGTAAAGGATAACTCATCATAATGAAAACATCATTACCAGACTTTAATTTTGCCAATATTCTTGTTGTTGGTGACATTATGCTAGATCGCTACTGGTATGGCGGCACTAATCGTATTTCACCTGAAGCGCCGGTTCCGGTTGTGAAAATTGATGCGCTGGAAGAGCGTCCAGGTGGCGCTGCGAATGTGGCGATGAATATCACAGCGCTTGGCGGTCATGTTCGGCTCATTGGCTTAACAGGCATTGATGAACCAGCTAAAATCCTTGATGAACAATTAACCCAATACCATGTGCAATGTGACTTTGTCTCCGTTTCAACGCATCCAACGATTACTAAATTAAGAGTGCTTTCTCGCAATCAACAGCTTATCCGAATTGATTTTGAAGAGGGCTTTGATAATGTTGATCCTTCGCCAATGCTCGAACGTATTAAAACCGCACTCGCCAGCCATAATGTATTGGTGCTGTCAGATTATGCCAAAGGAGCATTATCTTCTGTTCAAGCTATGATTCAACTGGCTAATCAAGCTAATGTGCCTATTTTAGTTGATCCTAAAGGAACAGATTTTGAACGTTATCGAGGCGCCACACTACTTACGCCAAATATGTCCGAATTTGAAGCGGTAGTGGGGCATTGCCATAATGAAGAGCAGATCATCGAAAAAGGCTATGAGCTAATTAAGCGATTTGATCTCAAAGCATTACTGGTCACCCGTAGCGAAAAAGGCATGACGCTACTCCAGTTAGATAAGCCGGTTTATCACTTACCGACTCATGCCAAAGAAGTCTTTGATGTGACCGGAGCAGGCGATACCGTGATTGCTACATTAGCTACAGCGTTAGCCGCAGGCCAATCTTTAGAAGAAAGCTGCTTTTTAGCCAATGCCGCCGCAGGTGTGGTTGTGGGTAAACTAGGAACTTCAACCGTTTCTCAAATTGAGTTAGAAAATGCCATTCGAGCCCGTAAAAATAATGGTTTTGGGGTGATGACTGAAGATGAGTTAAAAGAAGAAGTCCGAAAAGCAAGGTTACGTGGCGAAAAAATTGTGATGACCAATGGTTGTTTTGATATCTTGCATGCAGGCCATGTCTCTTATCTTGCTAATGCCAGAAAACTTGGCGATCGCTTAGTAGTCGCTGTAAATAGTGATGAATCAGTAAAACAGCTCAAGGGTGAATCCCGACCAATTAATCCGTTAAGGCAACGCATGATTGTATTAGGCGCACTTGAATCAGTAGATTGGGTTGTGCCATTTGTTGAGCAAACGCCACAGCGACTCATTAGCAATATTCTGCCTGATGTTTTGGTCAAAGGTGGCGACTATAAGCCGGAAGATATCGCTGGCGGTAAAGAGGTCATTGAAGCAGGTGGAACGGTAGAAGTTTTAAACTTTGAAGATGGTTGCTCCACCACAAATATTATCAATGCCATAAAAAATCAATAAACCATTCTTAGGCAAAATTGGCGACCAACAGGTGGCCAATTTTTTGTTTACAATGTCAATTTTCACCATTTTAGCTGTCTGTTGTATTAACAACATGATGTACAAATCGTTTAGCTAAACATCTATCCAGTTTTTTAGATTAACAACAATCAGTGGCGCTTCGGTTGTTTAATTAAATAATTATTTATTTCGATAATCAATAGATAATAACTATTGTTAAATTTTAGAATAAATACTTTTTTTATTGCCCACTTTGTGCAAAGCTATTAACTATATTGAATCAGTAAGCTTAAAGGATAGATAATGACCAAACATTATGATTATATTGCTATCGGTGGCGGTAGTGGCGGTATTGCATCGGTTAACCGTGCAGCGTTATATGGCAAAAAATGTGCAATTATTGAAGCAAAATCATTGGGCGGAACGTGTGTTAATGTAGGCTGTGTTCCGAAAAAAATTATGTGGTATGGCGCGCAAATTGCCGAAGCAATCAATCATTATGGTCCCGACTATGGTTTTGATACCACTATTAATCAATTTAGTTGGGATAAATTATTAGCAAGCCGTGACGCTTATATCGATCGTGTACACCAATCGTATGACCGTGTGCTAACCAATAATAACGTAGATGTGATTTATGGCTATGCAAAATTTGTTGACTCACACACAATTGAGGTTAACGGTGAACAATACAGCGCCGATCATATTCTTATTGCGGTCGGCGGAAAGCCAACCATTCCGGACATCCCCGGCGCTGAATATGGTATCACGTCAGATGGATTTTTTGCCTTAAAAGCCTTACCTAAACGTGTGGCCGTGGTTGGGGCAGGTTATATTGCTTGTGAAATTGCCAGCGTTTTACATTCGCTAGGTGCGCAGACGCATCAATTTGTTCGTCAGGCAACACCTTTACGCAGTTTTGATCCACTGATTATTGAAACTTTAATGGAAGTGATTGCCGCTGAAGGTCAACAGTTACATACCTTTGCTATTCCAAAACAAGTGACTAAAAATAGTGATGATTCATTAACCCTAACATTGGAAAACGGTGAAAGTTATACTGTTGATTGTTTGATTTGGGCAATTGGTCGTCAGTCAGCCACTGGTGATATGAATCTAGAAGCTGCCGGCGTTGATGTTGATGATAATGGTTTTGTTATCGTCGATAAGTACCAAAATACTAATGTTGCAGGCATTTACTCGGTTGGTGATGATACCGGTGCCACCGCATTAACTCCTGTTGCCGTCGCTGCCGGACGTCGCTTGTCGGAACGACTTTTTAATAATAAAAAACATGAATATCTCGATTACACTAACATTCCAACCGTGGTATTTACTCATCCGGCTATAGGTACTGTTGGATTGACTGAACCGCAAGCTATTATTCAATACGGTCAAGAGAATGTAAAAGTTTATAAATCCACTTTTACCGCTATGTATACCGCTGTCACAGCACATCGTCAACCTTGCCGAATGAAGCTGGTTTGTGTGGGTAAAGATGAAAAAATTGTCGGTATTCATGGTATCGGTTATGGCATGGATGAGATATTACAAGGCTTTGCTGTCGCACTTAAAATGGGCGCAACTAAAAAAGACTTTGATAATACTGTGGCAATTCATCCAACTGCTGCTGAAGAGTTTGTCACTATGCGTTAATAAAATTAATGACTGCAAACTATAAAATAAAAAGCAGGCTAATGCCTGCTTTTTTGTACTTCTTACTTATCGATTATTAGACTCACTTCGCCAGCCTTGTTTGGCTAATGGATAAAAGCCTACAGCGACGGCGATTAATGCCACAAATGAGATATAAATTCCCGCACCAAGATAACTATATTGACCCAGTAAATGATCCGGACTTAATAGATAAATGGTTAACGTTGGCGTAATTGCACTAAACAAGGCATAGGCTAAATTATAAGAAAATGATAGACCCGAATAGCGGATAGCGGGTGGGAAAGTTCTGGTGCCAATAATTGGTGTCATTGCGATAGAACCAATAAATAATCCAAATATTGCCCAAATTGAATATAGTTTGCAGAGCGAAATGTCAGGCGATAGACTGCTATAAAAATAGAGGCTAACAATCGCAAGGCCACCCCAAGAAAGGATAACGGTTTTAGTGGTACCGAGCTTATCTTCTAACCAACCCGAAATAATACAGCCAATGGTTAAGGTTAATGCTGCAATACAACCACCGATTCGCCAATCAAGGTTGGCAAAGTGGTACATGCCCCCGACAATACGCCCCGGGGTAATTAAAATGCCGACCATAATGGCTGTTGATAATGACCAAGTTAAAAGCGCCACAATCATGCAAGCGGTTTTATGTTTTTTCAAAACGGTCACAACCGGAATATTTTTTTCAATAGCTTTACGGGCAGCCAATTCTTTAAAAATTGGCGTTTCAGATAAAAATCGGCGTAAATAAACTGAAATAACACCAAAAATGCCCCCGACGATAAAGGGAATACGCCAAGCATAATCTAAGATATTTTGGTTGGTAAAACAGAGATCAATAATAATTGTCACAATAAAACCAAGCAAGATACCGCCAGTTATGCCGGATGTTAAGGTGCCAACGCCAAATCCGTAACGTTGTTTTGGCACATGCTCTGCAATAAATACCCAAGCACCGGGCATTTCCCCGCCAATGGCTGCACCTTGTAGCATACGCATTATCAACAGCAGTAGTGGCGCCATAATCCCAATGGTTTCATAAGTGGGTAATATACCAATAATAAAAGTCGGTAAAGCCATCATGGCTACACTTAGCGTGAACATTTTTTTACGTCCGACTTTATCGCCAAAGTGCGCCATGATAATTCCGCCAACCGGACGAACTAAATAACCAGCGGCAAAAATTCCCCAAGCAAAAAGATCCAAGGTTAAAGGTGATAATGTATGGGGGAGGAAAAGCGGTTTGACAATAGTGTCAATATAAAGCGCGTAAATAACAAAATCGTAAAACTCTAACGTTCCACCTAACGATGAGAGCACTAATGTTTTCAAATCCTTGCAATTTAATGGCCGAGCAACGGGTTGCCATTCGGCGTTGATTTCAGATTGACTCATGAACACAACCTTATTGTTATTGTTAAATAAAGATAACCAAATAATTCATCTTTTTTGACGAAATCCTAAATTGAGACAACATTCTGCCATAAAAATTTGTCCTTTTTTTCATCATAAAAAAATTTCATGAGTGAGACAAAACCGGTTATTTGATTTATAATTCTCGGAAAAATTTGGAAAAATTCAGCTTGTTTATAGAAATTTATGTAAGGAGAACTATCTATGTCAACCCCACAATCAAGGCGCTGTAGCTGGGTATCTAATGATCCTTTGTATATTGATTATCATGATAACGAATGGGGCATTGCTCAATATGATAGCCTTAAATTATTCGAAAAGCTCTGTTTAGAAGGGCAACAAGCTGGATTATCATGGATTACAGTGCTAAAGAAACGAGAAGAGTACCGTCGCTGTTTTTTTGATTTTCAGCCGGAAAAAATTATTCAATTAACGGCAGAAAATATCGAAGCTTTATTGCAAAACAAAGGCTTAATACGCAATCGTTTAAAACTCAACGGAATAGTAAAAAATGCGCATGCCTATTTAAATATGCAAAATAACGGTGAAGATTTTTCAACATTTATCTGGTCATTTGTCGAGGGAAAACCGATTATTAATCATTTTAACGATATGAGTGAAGTGCCTATTACTACCGATATTTCTGACAGCATGTCAAAAGCTTTAAAAAAGCGAGGTTTTACTTTTGTTGGTTCGACTATCTGTTATGCTTTTATGCAATCAATGGGATTAGTTAACGATCATTTTCAATATTGTGATAAAAAATAAAGGAAAAAATGACTATGCTCATTAAATTGATCAAGATTTGCTTTATTTTAATCTTTACCTATTTTGTTGTTGCCAATATTGTTATTTATTTGTATGCCAATAAAAAACCGGTATCAAATGCGGATACTTTAGTGGTACTCGGCTCTCAAGTTATAGGCAAGCCGGCTGTTGCGCATCCTACATTAGCTGTAAGATTGGATGTTGCGTATGATTACTTAAAAGATAATCCCCAAACCAAAGTGGTTGTTTGTGGCGGGCAAGGTAGGGATGAGTCGGCAACTGAAGCTAGCGTTATGGCACAATATTTAATCGATAAAGGTATCGAACCTAGTCGAATTTATCAAGAAGATAAATCAACCCGAACAGCACAACAATTTATCTATGCAAATCATGTATTACCTTTAGGTAATACGGTTGTGGTAACCAATGATTTTCATCTGTTGCGTTCAATTATGTTAGCCAAACGTTCAGGTATTAGCCAAGTATCAGGGCTATCAGCGCCATTAGCTTGGGATAATATCGATAAATATTATGCATTGATTCGTGAGCCACTTGCACTGGCAAACTCCTGGCTATTTGATCACCCAAGCGATGATATGAAAAACGAGCAATAATTTTAAATCAAAACCTTTAATCAATCGCGGTAAAGCCATTAGTAGCTAATGTTTTTACCGTGCTTCCATGCTATTATTAATCATCAAATTTTAAATTGTTATAGATAAATATGAAATCCGATACAATTGTTGCACAAGCAACGCCGCCGGGTCGAGGTGGTGTTGGAATTTTGCGTATTTCCGGGCCTCAAGCTCAAACAGTTGCGCATGCGGTATTAGGAAAATTACCAAAACCTCGTTATGCTGAGTATCTTCCCTTTTTAGCGTCTGATAATACAACGTTAGATGAGGGGATCGCATTATATTTCCCTAATCCTCACTCTTTCACCGGTGAAGATGTGCTTGAATTACAAGGGCATGGTGGGCCGGTAATTTTAGATCTGCTACTTAAACGAGTGCTTGAGATACCTAATGTGCGAATTGCAAGACCGGGTGAGTTTTCAGAGCGTGCTTTTTTAAATGATAAATTAGATTTAGCCCAAGCTGAAGCCATTGCCGACTTAATTGACGCCAGTTCTGAACAGGCTGCAAAATCAGCTATATCATCCCTGCAGGGGGTATTTTCTAAAAAAGTTAATGCGCTAGTTGAATCATTGATTCACCTAAGAATCTTTACGGAAGCTGCTATTGACTTTCCTGAAGAAGAGATCGACTTTTTGTCGGACGGCAAAATAGAAGTGCAACTTAATGAAGTGATTGCTCGATTAAACGAAGTTCGTCAAGAGGCTAAACAAGGCTCACTGTTACGAGAAGGCATGAAAGTTGTGATAGCCGGGCGCCCTAATGCCGGTAAATCAAGTTTACTTAATGCACTTGCCGGGCGTGAAGCTGCAATTGTGACCGATATTGCCGGTACGACTCGTGATGTGTTACGTGAACATATTCATATTGACGGTATGCCTCTACACATCATTGATACTGCCGGATTGCGTGAAGCCAGTGACGAAGTGGAAAGAATCGGTATTGAACGAGCATGGCATGAAATAGAGCAAGCCGATCGAGTCTTATTTATGGTAGATAGCACAACGACCAATGAAACTAATCCGGAAAAATTGTGGCCAGAATTTATCGAGCGTCTGCCAAAAAATATGCCTGTCACTGTGATTCGTAATAAAGCTGACTTAACCGGCGAGGCGTTAGGTTACAGTGAAATAGATGGCTACTCGCTAATTCAACTTTCAGCCCGTACCGGTGACGGTATTGCGCTACTGCGTGATCATCTTAAACAAGCTATGGGCTTTAATGCGAGCACTGAAGGTGGCTTTTTAGCGCGCCGCCGCCATTTGCAAGCACTGGAAAAAGCCGCTCAGCACTTAAGCAATGGGCATTATCAATTAATGACTTTTCATGCCGGTGAATTACTCGCTGAGGAGTTAAGACTTGCGCAAGAAGCTTTAAGTGAAATTACCGGAGAGTTTACTTCTGATGATTTGCTAGGGCGCATATTTAGCTCATTTTGCATTGGTAAATAGAAGATGTAATTCAACTGTTAAGCTAAGCTAAATAACCGCTTATTTATCGTTTTATCATAGTAAGTTGGTAGTTTGGTTTTAGGCTGTTTTGGCGTAATATATAAAAACTTTTTCATTTTTAGCATAGCGTTTTGTTAAATAGCTAATCTATGCGCTCAGCCGGTTAATTATTTACAAAACCATGTTATTTCCAATAAAACAGAGGGTTAATTATGAAATTAATAGTCGATAATATGAGTTGTCAGCACTGTGTTAATGCTATCACTAAGGCGATTAACGATATCGATCCAAAGGCTAAAGTGACGGTTGATTTAGCTAAACATGAAGTTGATATCGACGGCGGAACCATTTCGCAAGAAGCCGCTATTGCTGCGATTAATGAAGCCGGTTATGAATTTGTTGGTATTGCCTACTAGTTTTAATGATTTCAATTATGACGGTTTCGGGCAAAATTTCAGTTAAATAAAAAACAGTGTTAATTTGTCCGAAACCTCAGTTATCAATCGATCACCACCATTGGTAAAAATGGTGCGTTGGTCCAATACCTTTTCCGATACTTAAATCATCAGCATGGCTAATGGCGCCATATAAATAATCTTTCGCTTGTTTGACTGCCTGCGCTAAACTGCGCTGAGGTAATAACGCAGCAATTGCCGCAGATAAGGTGCAACCTGTGCCATGGGTATTTTTGGTTTGAATTCTTGGTGAAGACATAGTGATAATTTCATCATGTGTGATCAAGTAATCCGGGCTTTCATGCCCCGGCAAGTGTCCGCCTTTCATTAGCACAGCTTGACAGCCTAATTTAAGCAGCGCTTGTCCCTGTTTTAGCATATCATTTTCGTTGCTAGCTTCGTCACAATCTAACAAGGCAGCCGCTTCCGGCAAGTTTGGGGTGATAACAGTTGCCAGTGGTAATAATTTTTCACGAATTGCAGTGACAGCGTCGGATTTTAATAAGCGGTGCCCACCTTTGGCAACCATAACGGTGTCTAGCACAATGTTATTTATAGGGTTATTTTTTAATAAATGATAGACCGTCGACACTATCTCTTTGTTCATCAACATACCGATTTTAACACTGTCGATGTTGATATCCTGATATAGCGTATTAAACTGCGCTTCAACAAATTGTGGCGATATAGCCAGCACGTCATCAACGCCTTGAGTGCTTTGCGCAGTGAGAGCAGTAATTACCGACATCCCATAAGCGCCTAATGCTGAAAATGTTTTTAAATCAGCTTGAATACCGGCACCACCACTTGGGTCGGAGCCGGCGATGGTTAAGGCGATTGTTGTCATAATATTTTTTCCTGTCGAGCTTGTTGTATTTTATTAATCAGCGATGCGGTTGCCTGTGCGACATTTTTTTGTCCACAAATGGCGGAAACCACGGCAACGCCGTCAATACCTGTTTGAATAACTTGGCTAATATTATTGATATCAATGCCACCAATGGCTACAGCAGGGCATTTTTTCAGTTTTACTTGTTGAGTCAGCTGCTCAATTCCCATAGCTGTTGCCGCATCTTTTTTGGTTGATGTTGGAAAGATTGGGCCAATTCCCAAATAATCGACTTGTTGCCAGTCAACCGCATTAAGTTGCTCTTGATTGGAAACTGAGAACCCTAACCATTTATCCTTACCGATTAAACGGCGAGTAACATCGACAGGCAGATCACTTTGCCCAATATGGACTCCATCTGCGTCAATAGCGAGTGCAATATCAATATGGTCATTAATAAATAGTGGGACAGGGGTGTCGGCTAGTGCGGTTTTCAGTGCTAAGGCGGCATGATACCACGCTTTACCTGTTAGCGCTTGCTCAGATCTTAACTGCACAGCAGTAACGCCATTAGCAACAGCAATTTGGGTCGTGTTTACCATACCATTAATACCACCACACAATAAGGGATCGAGAACTAAATATAAGTCCAAATTCAATTGTTTTTTCATCAGATTTCCTTATCCATGGTGTGAATTAAACAGTGAAAGCGTGTCGATAATTGATACGGCATAACTGCCTAAGCCATGGTGTTTGTTAGCTTGTTCACCCGCTTTTTTCATCATTAAACAGGCCGAAGCACAAGCTAATAACGTATCGTCTGAGCTAGCGATAAAGGCCGCCACCATTGCCGACAGTGAGCAACCGGTTCCGGTTACTTTCGTCAATGCAATATCACCCCCTTCAATGCGGTATGTGATTTGACCGTTAGTCACATAATCAATATCACCGGTCATTGCAACAATGGTTTGATACTTTTGTGCTAACTGCTTTGCCGCTTCAAGCGCCTGTTCGGTTGAATCTTGGCTATCAGGCCCATTTGAGCAAGATTGCTCACCGCTTAATGCCAAAATTTCTGATGCATTACCGCGAATGGCAGTGGGCTGAAATGCCAATAATTGATGAGCTATTGCGGTTCGATAAGGCAATGCGGGACCAACAGCGACCGGATCAAGCACCCATGGTGTTTGACTTTGTTGTGCTTGCTTTGCAGCAAGCAGCATGCTTTGCGCAATATTATCCTCAATTGTTCCAATATTAACCAATAAACTGCTGGCAACGCTAACAAAATCGGCAACTTCTTGCTTGGCAACAATCATTGCAGGTGATGCGCCAATAGCCAGTAATACATTGGCAGTAAAATTTTGTACTACATCATTTGTTATACAGTGGACGAGGGGATGTTGTTGTTTAACGTTATTAATAAAGGGGGTGGCTTGGGCTAAATCAAACATTTTGGCTTGTGACATATTCATTCCTTATCATCTATTTATTGGGAAGAATTTGCCAGATTAAGCGCAATGTGGCTCAGACTTCCCTACGCTGGTATGATCCAGATCAGGTTCAACGGGTAAACTCTCAGTTTTTTGCAAAAGGCAAAAAACACCCCGAGTCAAATTTTTCAGTTATTATGAACTTACTATCGGTTTTAAACAAGCTATTGTAATAATCTTTCGATATCTGTTATCACTTTTCTTTCCGGTAGGAAGATGATTAAATGATCGCCATCTTCAATAGTTAAATCCGTGTTGACGATAATGACATCTTCACCGCGAACAACAGCCCCAATGGTTGCGCCGGACGGTAATTTTAGTCCGTTGATATTTTTGCCGACCAGTTTCGAGCTCTCATTGGTGCCATTAGCCACCACTTCGACAATTTCCGATTCGCCTTGTCGAAGTGAAATCACTTTTACAACGCCGGTTTGTCTTACATGACTCAGTAGCTCTGAAATCGTTGCGTGTTGTGGGGAGATAGCAATATCAATCACACTATCATTAATCAATTCCAAATAAGCCTGTTTTTGGATTAAGACAATAACTTTTTTGGCGCCCATTCTTTTGGCCAGCATTGAAGACATAATATTTGATTCATCATCGCTGGTTACAGCAATAAACAGATCGGTTAATTCGACTTGTTCTTGCGATAAAAGCTCTTGGTCGGACGATTCACCATGTAAAACGGTGGTATTAACTAACTGTTCAGCAATAAATTCTGCCCGTTCCGCATCCCGCTCAATCAACTTGACTTGATAGTCGTTTTCTAACCGCTTAGCTAAGGCAACCGCAACCCCGCCACCACCGCTAATTATAATTCGCTTGTAAGGTTTCTCTAACCGTTGTAGCTCGCTGGTTACCGCTTTAATATTCACCGGAGGAGTAATAAAGTAGACCATATCACCGGCTTCAATAAGTGTAGAGCCTAATGGACGAATAAAGCGATTTTGGCGATAAATCGCCACCACTCGAGCTTCAACATGCGGGAGATGCTCTTTGAGTTCGGACAGTTCACTACCGACTAAAGCGCCACCATAATATGCAGTAACAGCAACTAGACAGACCCGATTATCATAAAACGAGGCAAACTGTAGAGCGCCGGGATATTGAATTAATTGACTGATATGATTTGTGATTAAATTTTCTGGTGCAATAATGTGATCGATATTAATACAATCTTTATTGAAAAAAGGGTATCGTTCATCATTGTATTCCGGCGCACGAATGCGGGCGACTTTTTGCGGAATGTTAAACATGACATGACCAATCTGACAAGCCATCATATTAACTTCGTCAGAATTGGTAACCGCAACGAGCATATCAGCCGATTCAGCACCAGCGCTTTCCAACACTTGTGGATAAGAAGATTTTCCTACAATGACTTGTAAATCAAAACGCTCTTGCAAAGATTGCAATTTTTCGTGATCTTCATCAACCACAGTGACATCGTTTTGTTTATCGGTTACCAGATACTCTGCCAGCGCACTGCCGGTTTGTCCTGCACCAAGAATTATAATCTTCATTGTTAACCCATAATAGTTAAATGGCTTTAAAGCTTACAGTGTCAACTTTTTTGCTTACTAAAGCCAATTAATATTGTTCAATGTTTATCGCGACTTGTGTCGTCTTTCGAATCGTTGTTATACAAAACCGATAGCATCGTACACTTTTCTCAACGTCGGCTCAGCTTTTGAGCGTGCTTTATCAGCACCTTCACGCATAATTGAAAACAGGTACGTTTCATCGTCACGGTATTGGTGATATTTAGCTTGTAAAGCCGTTAACATATCAATAACTTGTGTTGCTACTTCAGTTTTCAAGTGGCCGTACATTTTGCCTTCAAACTCTTTTTCAAGCTCAATTATCGGTTTGCCCGTGATGCCGGTTAAGATATCTAACAGATTAGAAACTCCCGCTTTATTTTTTAAATCATAACGTACAACCGGTGGCTCATCAGAATCGGTCATGGCTCGCTTAATTTTTTTCTCAATATCTTTTGGATTTTCAAGTAAACCAATGACGTTGTTACGGTTTTCATCTGATTTAGACATTTTCTTAGTCGGTTCTTGAAGTGACATCACTCTAGCACCGACTTTCGGAATAAAGGGCTCTGGTACCGTAAATATCTCACCATAAAGCGCATTAAAGCGCATCGCAATATCACGTGATAACTCAAGATGTTGTTTTTGATCATCACCAACTGGCACTAAATTAGCTTGATAAAGTAAAATATCGGCAGCCATAAGCACCGGATAATCAAATAAACCGGCATTAATATTCTCACTATGGCGTGATGATTTATCTTTAAACTGCGTCATACGGCTCAGCTCGCCAAAGTAGGTGTAGCAGTTTAATGCCCAGCCAAGTTCGGCATGGGCTGGCACATGTGATTGAACAAAAATGGTACTTTTTTGCGGATCGATGCCACAAGCTAAATAGAGTGCTAAGGTATCGAGCGTCGCTTTGCGTAGTTTTTGTGGATCTTGACGTACCGTTATCGCATGTTGATTGACGATACAGTAAACGCAATCATATTCATTTTGCAACGCCACCCAATTTTTTAAAGCACCTAAGTAGTTGCCAAGTGTTAGTTCTCCTGATGGCTGAGCGCCACTAAATACAATCGGTTTACTCATAATTTATTCCTAATCTGTTTTCTCTTTATTTGTGCTAATTATTTGTGCTAATTATTTTTTTGCGTCAGCTTTGGGCTGAGGTAATAAAGTTAATATATCTTTAAAATCATCCAGTAAAAAATCGGGATGACTGGTTGCAATAGATATACCATAATTATAACCATAGCTTAATGCAACTGTTGGGCAATTGGCATTTTTTGCCGCATCAATATCATTTTTAGAATCGCCGACAAATAATAATTGCGAGCTAAATAGTCCAAACGTTGCCATAACTTGATAAAGTGGCGCCGGATGCGGTTTTAATTTAATCACATCCCCACCGCCTAGCACTAACGAAAAATAGTCTTTAATGCCTAATGAACTGAGCAGTGCAGGTAAGAAATGCGCTGGTTTATTGGTCACTAAAGCTAAAGGGTAGTGATTATCGTGTAGGGTTTTTAACGTTTCTTTAACATGCGGAAACAGTTTTGTTTGGGCATCCATGACTTTGTCATAGTGTTGATTAAAGCGATCTTTTGCTTGATGAAATAATTCTGTAGAAGGTGTTACCTCAATGGCTTTAAACACACGTTCTAGCATAACATCAATACCATTACCCACCCAATTTTTGACTTGTTCATTGGTAACTGTCGGCAGATTTAAGTCGGCCAACATTTGCTTAGCAGCTAAGGCCAGTCCGGGCACACTGTCAACTAAAGTGCCGTCGAGATCAAAGGCAATTGCCTGAATATCATCAAGTTTAGGCATGTTTTACTCCTGATAACGCTTTTCGCATGGCATCAATAACGGTTTTATAGTCGGGTTGACCAAATATAGCTGAGCCGGCAACAAACATATCGGCACCAGCTTTTGCTATTTCGGCGATGTTTTCAACTTTTACCCCGCCGTCGATTTCAAGTCTGATATTTTGCCCTGATTCGACAATTCGCTTTTTCACTTGTTGTAGTTTTTTTAGCGTTGAGGGGATAAATGATTGTCCACCAAAGCCGGGATTGACACCCATTAATAAGATAATATCGACTTTGTCCATGACATAATCTAAATAATCCAATGGTGTTGCCGGGTTGAAAACCAAACCGGCGGTACAACCATGATCTCTAATAAGTTGTAATGAGCGATCAATATGAATGGTCGCTTCGGGATGAATAGATATGTTAGTTGCTCCGGCTTTTGCAAAAGAGACAATCAGCTCTTCAACTGGCGATGCCATTAAATGCACATCAATTGGCGCTTTGATTCCATAGTCACGAAGTGCCTTGCAGAACATTGAACCCATAGTTAAATTGGGCACAAAGTGGTTATCCATTACATCAAAATGGACTACATCCGCCCCGGCATCAAGTACTTTTTGGGTATCTTCGCCAAGACGGGCAAAATCGGCTGATAGTATTGATGGCGCTATAATAAACTCTTGCATAACATACCTCTACTGATAAAGCCTTTATCAATATCACTTTATGACTTTTGATATAAGGCTAAAATTTCATCAATTTTTTTGCGCCCTTCACCTGCGCAACTAATTGAGCGACGCATTTCAGCACGATAAAGATATCGCGCTTTATTGTATAAAGTTCTTGTATAATCAGTATCATGATTAGATACCAGAACCGGAACATTATTCTCATAAGCCATGTTTTCGGCTAATTGCGATAATTTCTTATGCTCATCAAATCCAAAATTATTGGAGTAGTAAGCAGTAAAACCTGCTGAGTCATTGGGCGAAAGATAGGGAGGATCGCAATAAATCACTGAATTATGTTTAGCTTGTTTCATGACATCATGATAAGGCGCACAAATAAACTCAGCATCTTGCGCTTTTTTAGCAAAAAAATAGAGCTCTTTTTCAGGGAAATAAATTGTTTTATAACGTCCAAATGGCACATTAAATAATCCACTGTTATTATAGCGACAAAGACCGTTGTAACAGTGGCGGTTTAAATAGACAAACAGAAGCGATCTAATGTACTGATCTTTGCTCCCATTAAACACATCTCTTAACTGATAAAATGCATCAGCTTGGTTATTTTGTTTACTAAATAGTAATTTAAGATCGCTGATAAACTTATCAGGACTTGTTTTTAATAAGTTATAAAGTGCAATTAAGTCATGATTGATATCAGCTAAAATATAACTTTTATAATTGGTGTTTAAAAAAACGGAGCCAGCGCCAACAAAAGGCTCAATGAGTTGATCCCCTTGTGGTAGATATCGCTTAATCGTGTCTACGAGCTCATATTTTCCTCCAGCCCATTTTAAAAAGGCTCGCTGCTTCTTCAACGGAAACTCCTATTTTGTTATTGCCAGGATAAATGAACGATATCCTTTATTATTTTGCAGTTTTTTCTTTATTGATCGTTGCACCAGATTTGATCCATGGTTTGTCGTTTTGTAAAGCATCGGGTAATGATTTAATCGCCTTTTTCGCTTCATCAGCGGTGGCGTAATTACCTTTAACTAAAATATACCAAGTTTCATTGTTACGTTTGGTTTCGTAAATCTGGTAATTGGTCAAATTATGTTTCTTAACGAGTTTTCTTAATCCCTCAGCTGATTTAGACGCACTAAGTTGGACTGCATAGTGTTCGTCTTTAATTATCGCTGAGTTTGTTGAAGTATTAATTTCTGGTTTATGACTAACAGGCTCAGGCTTCTGCGTAGTTTGTGGCGAAGCTGGCGGCGGTGTAGTCGGTTGGCTAGTGCTTGCTCCATTAGCCGAATTCGGTGCTTGTGTTGGGTTATTGCTATTTTCATTGCCGCCAGATTGCGTAACATGGCTCTGTGCACTATTTGAGCTACCATTAGTTGTCTGACTATCAACCGGTTGTGGCGGTTGAATAGCAGGATTAGGTTGCTGCTCGGTTACGCTATTTGGCTCTTCCGGCGGAACGCCATTGACTACCGGCGGCGTTAATGAAGTTGGTTCGTTATTTGTTGAAGGACGAAATACGACTAAGCTAAGTAATAACAGAATTATTACAACTGCCATAAGCATAATAGTCAATTTTCTTTTTGAGTAGTTTTGAAGAAAATTTGGCAATTGCATTAAAGGCGTAGACTTCTTGTAAGAATTTTCTGATACATATCGATCATTTTTATCTACACGCATATTCTCTCCTTAACCCAACATCTGGTTTATTGCTCAACAATTCAAGCCACTGAAGAATGTCAATGACTTAGATTTGCTCTATTTTCTCAATGATATAACCAGCAACACCTTTAGCACTTTGCTCATCAGTTTTTATTGTGATATCTGCTATCTCTTCATAAAGTGGTTCACGTTCACCGGCAAGCTCTTCATAAAGTTCTCTTGGGGTGTTACCACCTTGTAATAATGGACGGCGTTTATCTTTTTGAGTCCGTGCCATCTGTTTTTCAATGGTTGTTTCAAGATAAACAACAATACCACGTGCTGATAATCGATTCCGTGTCTCTTTAGATAAAACCGATCCGCCACCTGTTGCCAGTACAACACCTTGTTTTTCAGTCAATTCGTTAATGACTTTCTCTTCTCTGGCTCGGAATCCGTCTTCACCTTCTAAGTCAAAAATCCATGCAATATCAGCACCCGTACGTTTTTCAATCTCTTGATCGGAGTCAAAAAATTCCATGCCCAACTGTTGTGCAATTTGTCGGCCTATTGTGCTTTTTCCTGCCCCCATTGGGCCAATTAGAAAGATATTTCGCTTTTCTGCCATTGTAGTTTCATCATCTATTAATTTTGGTTAAAATTTACAACACAATATCAACTCGTTATGATTGGTAATATCATTTTGGTTTGTCATTGTGTAACTTTTCTTGGATCTCCGTCTAACGACAAAAATTTAGGTCGGTAATTATCTCAATAGATAGCCCCTTTTTGCAATAGGTATTTATCAATAGTTTTAGCTTATACCTGCTTGGTGCAAATCATGAATGTTTAAAGCACCGACTAATTCCCCTTCGCTATTGACTACCGGTGCAGCGGTAATGTTATGATCATTAAATGTTTTTAATGCTTCTACTGCTTTCCAGTTTTCGGGGATTCGATAACCCGGGCTGGTCATCACTTGGGCAATACTATCTTGTAAAGTGCCATTTTTTAACAATAAACGGCGCAGATCACCGTCTGTAAATACGCCGATTATTTGGTTATCGTTATGGCATATAGCAACCAAACCAACACCGGTACGGCTTAATTCTAGCATAGCATCAAGGACGGTTGCACTTTCCGGCACTTTAGGAATTAAATCACCTGTTCGCATGACATCTTTAACTTGATTAAGTAATTTTGCCCCTAAGCTTCCAGCCGGATGTGAACGCGCAAAGTCCTCTTCTTTAAAGCCTCTGGCACGCATGACAGCAATCGCAAGCGCATCGCCCATTAGCAGCGTGTTAGTTGAGCTTGAAGTCGGCGCCAGTCCCATAGGACAAGCCTCTTTTTCAATTGAGATATCCAGTACTGCTTGTGCCGCCTTAGCTAGTGGGGAGTCCAGCCCACCAGTGATAGCTATTACCGGAATATTCATGGCCGATAGTATCGGTAAAATAAAGTTAAACTCTTTAGCTCGCCCGGAGTAGGATATTAAAATCGCAATATCATTTTCAGTCACCATACCCAGATCGCCGTGTAAGGCTTCAGACGGGTGCATAAAAAAAGCCGGACTGCCGGTACTGGCAAGCGATGCTGCAATTTTTTTGCCAATGTGACCTGATTTTCCAATGCCGGAAACCACCACTTTGCCTTTGGTCGATAAGATCAGTTGGCAAGCTTTGATAAAATCTTTACCGAGTCGATTAGGTAACTTTTGTGCTTCTTGCAGTTCGAGCTCAAGCAGTTCTCGACCATACTGTAATAATTTATCCATTTCAATTAGCCTAGCGTTTGGGTAAATGTGAATGACAACTTTTTATGATTGAAACGATAAGTTAAACGAATATAAAAAGTCTGACTGTCAACAGTTTAACAATTAACTATTGAATATTCAAAAAGAAACGTTTTTTGTCAAGAAGTTTCAGAAAATGTATACGTTTCAGTATAAAACAGATTTTAAATTACGCAAAATATTTAGAACCCTAATGCGACTTTCGCCCCTAATATAATAAGTATCACACCCAATAATTTATCAATTAAAAATTGAATTTTAAAGTAGCGCCGTTGGACGGTTTGGGTCTGAAAAATAAAAACGACAAACGGCCACCATAACACAGCTAAAAGCCAGATAATTAGCGCCACTAAGCATTTATCTAAAAATGAAGATTGCGCATTGAGTAGTTGGGTAAAAATCGCTAAAAAAAACAGCGTTGCTTTGGGATTCAGTAAATTACAAAAGAGACCTTGCAGAAAGGCTGATTTAGCGGATATTTGGTCTCTAACCACGCCTTGACTGATATAGGTAGTCCCTCCGTTTCGGGCAAGCAGCGCTTTAATTCCCAGCCAAAAAAGATAAATCGCCCCGGCATAACGCAGTAAATCATAAATTAACGGTGTGGCAGTAATGAGCATAGCAATACCTGCGACACAATAACTCATATGAATTAAAATTGCCGTTATCACGCCAAAACATGTTAGCAGCGCTGTTTTTCGGTTATAACTTAAACTGTTTTTCAGCACCAGAAAAAAATCAGGGCCGGGCGAAACCATACCCAAAAAGCTGACGGTTGTAACTAAAACGATTGTATCAAGCGTCATTATTTGTCCTGTTTATACTCTTGAGCGGCATGATTTAACGTTGCTATATTGGACTTATTTTGTTCAATGAACTGTTTTTTATCAAAATTTGGGGTGGTTAAATAGTCCGTTAAAAATTTAGCGTTGGTATTAACTTGTGCGCCGTTTAAGATTAAACGAGGTAGATCAATTTGATAGATTGTTTGATCAGTTGATTTTTGTAGATTCTCCGTTTTGGCATTAGTTAATAAGTAAAGTTTGCGTTCTTTTTCAGAAAGGCGATTGATTGTTGGTGTGCCTGACCCCATCATGAGGTGATCGGGAAAGATATAAAACACCGTATCATCTAATAAATTATTTTCTTTTAAATAGGCAATAAATTTCCCTACATTGTGATCAAGGGATGCGGCCACAAACGACATGTTATCATCTTTTGGTGATATGACTGAGGTCATGCGCTCATCATTAAAACCATTTGGCGCATGCGTTGAAATGGTTGAGATAAATAGCGCAAAGGGCTTGCCGGAATTGTGCAACTGAGTAACCTGTTTTTGGGCGATATCTAAGATATCTTTATCGTATAATCCAAAAGGCGCGACCGGATATTGTCCCACATAATTTTTTTCAGAGATAACTTGCATGCCTAATAGTTCTGCGATGTGTCCAATACCAGCAAAATCGGGGCCAGACATAACATAGCGTGTTTGGTAGCCTGCTTGCTGAAGTACATCCCCCAAACTAACCAGCTTAGTTTTGTCCGCTTTCATTAAAGGCGAGGTGCTATATCCGCCAATTAAAAACGGCATACCCGTCATATAAGTATACATCGAGGCGGTTGTCCAGCTACTTCCTGCTGCCATTGGCATATTCGGGAAAAAGGTAAACTCTTGGCGTAATTGTCTTAAGTTAGGGGTGATATCGGCAAAATCAAAAAAGCCTTGCTCGAAGGATTCTAACGATAGAACGATAATATTTTTACCTTGCTGTGTGTGAACTTGTTGTTTATGTGGATAATCAACCATGTTCATCGATTGTAACGCTTGGTCGAAGGGTTTTTCATCGGCAGTGGTGACTTGATATATTTCGTATAAACGACTGAAAGGTCCGTTATGATAACTGAGCGATGCAATAGCTAAAGTGGCTAGCAATAAACGGTAAGGTAGACGAAATTTACGCCTACAAAAGTTCGCCAATTTGATTAATCCAATGATTAAGGCAAAAAAAACAGCAATGACTAAGACAGCTTGAAATTTAAAGATGAATAATCCTTCAATAATATCATTTATATTCAAGTTGACATAGAACTGATAGTCTATAAACCCGCCACTAAAATAGATAGAGGTCAGTTCCATAACAATAAAAACAGTCATTAACACAATTGTGTCTCGTCGCAAATCTCTGCTGCCAATTAAAGAAGCAGAAGTAATCGCTAAAATAAAAAGGGGTAATACCACCCATGTAGATAAAGGCATAAAATGTTGTACTCAAATTTTCAATAAAGCAATTAGCATCAGTATATACTTAATGATAAAAAAAATAAAAATCGCTATTTATAGATAGTGATAGAAGTTAGCTGGTTTTTGATTAATTTACCAACTAAATTTTTAATTTTATCGAATAAATTAGTAAATCCTTATATTTTATAAGGTTGTGTTTAATGATAATTATTGCTATTTAATGTTGATAATTAACAATAATAGCAATAAGATATGGCTAAAATTTTATCAAGGTTCCAGAGGTCTGCTATGCCGTGCCTATTACGGAAGATAGTTGTCATATTGTTCTTGTCCATTTCTCCTTTGTCTCTCTGTTATGCAGACATGTCTTTGCCTTCTCCTCAAACTCAAGACGGTATGAGTTTATTCGAAAGCCTAAAAAAACGCTCTTCAACGCCTGGTGGAGGGTTTCCGGCAGGTGCTATTTCAGATGAGGAGCTTTCGAACATACTTTGGGCTGCCAGTGGCTTAAATCGTGGTAAAACGGGTTGGACAGTGCCAATGGTAAAAGGCAAAGCTCCGTACGTTCGAATTTATGTCACTGGTGAGAAAGGTACCTTTTTATACGAATGGGAAGGACACTATCTGCGTGAAATAAATAATCAAGACTTGCGTGGCGATATTGCTATGCAAAATTTCACCAAACGTGCCGCTTACTCTTTAATTTTTGTCTCTGATAGCGAAGCATTAACCGACTTTTCGCCTGATCAGGCCAATGATTTTAGTCAGATAGCTGTCGGTGCGATGAGTCAAAATGTCTATCTTGCCGCGACAGCTTTAAAACTCAATGTTAGATATATTCATTCAATCAAACCAGATGTAATATCACAACAATTGCAACTACCGGAAAACAGCAAGCCAATTGGAATAGTGTTACTAGGTAAATAAGGAGTAAGGAAGTGAAACGATTTTTAACATTAGCATTGTTGCTTGTTGCCAGTATCGTTACTTTTGTACCAACATCTTATGCCACTGACAAAAAATATGAGTCTTGGAATGCCATTGTCGATGAAATGGATATCATTCTAAATGATGCTTATGACATCTACTTTATGAAAGATATTAACAAGGCAAAAGATCGTGTCAATAATGCCTATTTTGGCTTTTATGAAAAACATGGTGTTGAACGGGCGGTAATGTCCTATATTTCCGGTAAACGAGGCACCGATACCGAATATCAATTTGCTAAAATTAAACGTTTAATGACATCTAATGCACCGAATAAAGTGGTGCGAGCCGAAATCGATGTGATTTTAAAAATGCTGCATGAAGATGCTAATGAATTAGACGGCAAAAAAGAGAGTGGTTGGAGTGTTTTCTTCGCTTCATTTATCATCATATTCCGTGAAGGTTTAGAGGCGATATTGGTTGTTGCCGCAATCTCAGCTTATCTGGTTAAAACCAATAATAAACCGATGTTAAAAGTGGTTTACCTAAGTTCATTGTTTGCTATTTTTGTCAGTATTTTAACCGCAATTGCCTTACATACTATTGTTGGTTTGAGTGGCGCTAATCAAGAGATTATGGAAGGTGGCGCCATGTTATTAGCAACGGTAGTGCTCTTTTTTGTCAGCAATTGGATGATCTCCAAATCCGAATCCGAAGCATGGAAAAGTTATGTTGAAGGTAAAGTACAAACGGCTGTTACTACCGGTAGTAGTATTGCCTTGGGCTTTGCTGCCTTCTTAGCCGTGTTTAGGGAAGGGGCTGAAACTATAATCTTTTATCAAGCCATGTTAGCCGATGCTAAAGAGCATATGGATATGGTTTGGTATGGACTTGGCATTGGCGGGATAATCCTTGCCTTCATCTTTATTGTTATTCGTTTTGGTGCAATTCGATTACCACTTAAACCATTCTTCATCTGTACCAGTGTATTGATGTACATTATGGCAATTGCTTTTGCTGGTGGTGGTGTAAAAGAGTTGCAAGAAGCCGATATTATTCAGGTAACACCGGTTGATTTTATCAGTTCTGTTGAAATTTTAGGTATTTATCCTACGGTTGAAACATTAATTCCGCAAGTAGTAATGGTAATGCTCGTAATAGTATCTGTCTTATATTACAAATTTAAATCGACAAATAAGGCAGTTTCTAATTAAGTAACAAGATTGATTGTGACACAATGGGAAATTGTGTCGCATTAAAAGAGTAACAACACATAATCATAAACGAAGTTAAGGAGTATTCAATGAAAAAATTAGTTTTAGCCGCAGGTATTTCTTCAATCCTTGCATTTTCATCATTCGCCAATGCCGAAGCACCCGCACCCGGTGAGGAAAAAGGCTTTGAAGAGTTTCCAATTGGTGAAGAAGTGACAGTCGGTCCATTAAATGTGAGTGCTGTTTATTTCCAACCTGTTGATATGGAACCTGCTGGCATGGGCGGATTACCTGCATCAAAATCAGATATGCATTTAGAGGCAGATATCTCAGCTAATGAAGATAATGTTCTTGGTTATGGTATCGGTACTTTTGTCCCTTATCTAACAGTGAAATATAAAATCCAAAAAGAAGGGAGCGACAATGTTATCGAAGGTAACTTTATGCCAATGAATGCTTCTGACGGTCCACATTATGGTAATAACGTTAAATTAGACGGTGCAGGTAAATATAAAGTGACATTTATTATTGAAAGCCCGGAAAAACAAGGTTATTTATTACATGTTGATAAAGAAACCGGTGTTGAAGGTCGTTTCTGGACTACACCGTATGAAGTATCTTGGGACTTCGATTTTATTCCACGTGCATGGTAATTATCGTTTTTTTAAATAAATTTTTTTAATTTATGCAATAAGTCATATTGTTGGCGAGTAGCAAGCTCGCCAATAATATTGTAATAATTAGGCAATGGTTATGCTTCAATACCTTATCAATGTTACCGATAATACGTTTGTTCCTGTCATTATGATAGCGCTGCTAAGCGCAGTTATGGTTAAATCCAATTACTCTCATTGTAAAAGATACATTACCGTTGGTTTTTTATTAGGTTTTGTTGCTGCACTCATTTACGCCATTTTAAAACGCACTACCGGCATTGCCATTCGGGAATTTTATGATCTCGGTGTGATTATTCCTTGGTTGGTTATCGCTTTACCGCTTTTAATTTGTCTTCTGGTAAAATCTTGCCATAATCGATTTAGTCAAGCGCTGTTGATTGTTTTATCCGGTTTAGCTATTGGCTTATTATCTGCTCAATTTGTCCCGAATTTACTGCTTTATCCTTTTGAATTTGATGTTGGCATGGAGTCAATTTTTAATCATGATTACCTGTCTAAGTGGGTGGGCTACGGTTTTTCCTTAGTTGTCACACTCTTAATTGGCTTATTTGCTTACAGAATGTGCCTCAGACTCGCTGATAAATTTGTGGTATTGATAACGGCACTTGCAATCACTATTTTAACCCTTGCAAATGGCATCAATTTTATCCAAATTTTAATTGTCCGGCGTTTTATTGCGCCACAAAAATGGATGATGGAACTAGTCATTTTTGTGTTAGCGCATGTTAATTTATTTATCTTTGCATTTATGGCCATAGCGCTTTGCCTTACCGCCGTTTTATATTTTAAAGCCAATACAACCTCATTAGTCGGGAGCAATCCTGCGCAAGTGCGGAAACTCAAAGCTAAGTTACGTCAAGATAGGCGAACTTCCCTATGGATGATTGCCACAGTAGCCATAACTGCCTACACCGTAACCCGTGCCCGATACATTTTTGAAAAAGGGGTTGAACTTACCCCAGCTGAGCCAGTTACGCCCGATGCCAATGGTTTAATTGTCATCCCGCTTGAGAAAGTTAATGACGGTAATTTACATCGTTATGGATATAAGGCAACCGACGGCACACTTGTTCGTTTTATTGTCATCAAAAAAAGTGAAAATGCTTACGGCGTAGGGTTTGATGCTTGCGATATTTGTGGGGCAAGCGGTTATTATCAACGAGGCAATCAAGTTGTCTGTATTTTGTGTGATGTCGTGATGAATATTGCAACAATCGGATTTTCAGGCGGTTGCAATCCGGTACCGCTTAAATATGAAATTATCGACGGTAATATGGTGATTCGCCCGGCTAATTTAGAAGCAGAAAAAAGCCGCTTTAAATAAAAGGCGATTTGCAAAGGAAGAAAATATGTTTCGCAGAATGTTACTTAGCGTTTTAGTTCGTCAAAAAAAGAAGCTGTTTTTGATTGCCTTAACCGTTGCATTGGGCGTCTCACTAGCAACGGCTATGTTAAATGTGATGTTTGATGTAGGGGATAAAGTTAACCAAGAATTAAAAGCCTACGGTGCAAATCTCAATATCGTGCCTAAAGGTACAGCCTTAGTTAGTGAAATGTATCAGCTTGATAATAGTGAAACCGAGCAAGCAGTACAATACATTAAGCAAGATGATTTAGTCAAAATAAAGATGATTTTTTGGGCCTATAACATTGTCGATTTTGCCCCTTACTTAACCACTCAAGCAACCTTCCACGATAAACCGGTTACCGTTGTTGGAACATGGTTTAACAAACACTTAACCATTCCAACCGGTGATGAAGTTGATACCGGCATGTTAGCAATGAAATCCTGGTGGACGATAGACGGTAACACGATGAAAGATGATAATTTACAGGGTGTTATGGTTGGTGAAGTGATTGCTAAACAGTGGAATTTGCAAATCGGTGATAAAATTGAATTAACTTCACCTTATACCCAAAACCGGGCTACTTTAACCGTTAATAACATTTTCCACAGTGGCGGTATTGAAGATTCACAACTTTATGTCTCTTTACCTGTGGCGCAAAATTTAGCGAATAAAGCCGGATTAGTCGAGCGGGTTGAAGTCAGTGCCTTAACTACCCCGGAAAACGATCTAGCCCGAAAAGCCGCACAAGACCCTTCCAGCTTGTCACGTACACAGTGGGACACATGGTATTGCACCGCTTACATTAGTTCAATAGCCTATCAATTAGAAGAGTTAATGCCGGATGTCAAAGTAAAAGCAATTATGCAAGTTGCCGAATCGGAAGGCTCAATTTTGCAAAAAACGCAATTACTCATGTTACTGTTAACCATTTTATCGTTGATCTGCTCAGCGTTGGCGATTTCGAATCTGGTTACGGCTAATGTGATTGAACGCAGTACCGAAATCGGTCTATTAAAGGCTTTAGGGGCGACAAATACGTCGGTGGCAATGTTAATCTTAACTGAGATTTTAATTATTGCGCTATTAGGCGGCATAGCAGGTTATTTTATTGGATTAGGTTTTGCACAAATCATTGGGCACACGGTCTTTGGTTCGTTTGTTCAGCCTAAAATGATTATCATACCGTTGGTGCTTATTATGGTCAGTTTGATAACCATTCTCGGTAGCTTACCGGCACTACGGATTATGATGTTTTTACGCCCAACAGATGTGTTACATGGCAGGTAAAGGAAAAGGCAAAGATCATGATAAATAAAAATCAACGATTTATTATAAAAACGCTTGTCAGTTCCCTTATTCGTCGGCGTTCTCGAATGGCAATTGCTTTACTTGGTGTGGCTATTGGCGCAACGGTGTTACTGGGTATGGTAACGCTTTGTTATGATATACCACGGCAAATGGGGCAAGAGTTCCGCTCTTACGGCGCCAATATGCTCTTAATGCCCGCCAATAACCAATCGACTATGTCAATGGCGGATGTGACTAAAGTCGTTAAACTGTTACCGCAAGATAAGCTACTTGGCGTTACCCCATTTCGCTATGACGCAATACGCAGTAATCAACACCCCTATACCATTGTTGGGACTGACTTTAAGCAGGTTATTAAAACCAGCCCTTATTGGCAAATTGAAGGGAAACTTCCTGAGCATCCAAATGAAATTTTGATCGGAACAGATATCGCTAATTTTGCAAAATTGACCATTGGTAGCACGATGCCTGTCACGGGTAAATCGAAACAAAATGCCCGCTTTGATGAAGATTTAACTATTACCGGTATTGTTAAAACAGGGCGCTCAGAAGATAGTTTTATTTTTATTGCTTTGCATGATTTAGAGCAGTTTCTTGAAGAAAGCGATCAAGCTGAGGTGGTTGAAGTAAGTATTACCGCCACTCAAGATGAACTAAAACACGATATTGAGATAATAAAAAAGCAGTCCGATAGTATAGAGCCGCATCTAATTAAATGGGTAACACAATCGGAGTCCTCAGTATTAGGTAAGCTTTCTTCCTTACTTTATCTGGTGACGTTTGTGGTATTAATGTTAACGATGATATGTGTCGCAACCACCATGATGACAGTTGTAATGGAACGACGCAAAGAGATCGGGCTAAAAAAAGCAATCGGAGCGAATAATCGAAGCATTGCCAAAGAGTTTCTAGCTGAAGGGCTAATTTTAGGTGTTTTGGGGGGAATTATTGGTGTGATTTGTGGACTGATCTTTGCACAGGTCATTAGTACCAATGTTTTTGGGCGCACTATTAATGTTGAATTTTACCTTATCCCAACGACAGTTGTGGTATCAGCTATTGTGACAGTCATTGCGTGTTTAATTCCGGTAAAACGAGCGCTCGAAGTGGAGCCGGCATTAGTTTTACGTGGCGAATAGGATGTAAAGAATGAATATACTTCAAGTCAATAATGTATCAAAGATTTATGGGTCACTTCATGCCTTATCAGAGGTGAATTTAACCGTTGAGGAAGGTAAATGGTTATCGATTATGGGACCGTCAGGGAGTGGCAAAACGACGTTAATGAATATTATCGGCTGTATGGATAAACCGTCGTTAGGATCAGTGATTTTAGATGGGCAAGATATAACTCAGCTCTCTTTACCGCAGTTGACTAAAATTCGTCGCGATAAAATTGGATTGATCTTTCAACAATTCCACTTAGTGTCCTATTTAACTGCGTTAGAAAATGTGATGGTTGCCCAATATTACCACAGCATGGTCGATGAAAAAGAAGCCTTACAAGCCCTTGAGAGAGTTGGGCTTGCCGCTCGAGCTAAACATTTACCACGTCAGTTATCGGGTGGTGAACAGCAACGTGTCTGCATTGCTCGAGCCTTGATAAACTATCCAAAGTTAATTTTAGCTGATGAACCAACCGGTAATTTAGATGAAAGTAATGAAGCCATGGTCATGAACTTATTACATCAATTACACGAAGAGGGCAGCACCATTATTGTCGTAACCCATTCGCCCGAAGTATCAAAACATGCACAAACAACTGTTGTACTTGAGCATGGCAAAGTTGCACAAGTAATTAATAATTAAGAAAGGTTAGTAAAATGAAAAATCGTATGCTTTCATCATTCTGTTTTATGTTTCTCGGATCAATGATTATCTTATTCCCCCTTTATATTTTACCCGTTTGCCCACTCCCCGAAGTGGCATCAATGCCGGCTGATACTATGGCTAGTGAAGCGGCTAATGCAGGGCATATGCATAGCAGTGGTGGCAAGATAATGAAATGTTTTTGGACTGCCAAAGCCGAACTAGGTGTGGGCGCTTTGGTTATGGCTATCGGTTTTTTGATGCTATTTTCTCGCACCGTATTTATCCGTATGGGATTAAGCATGGCCTTAGCTTGCATTGCGATATTAGCAGGCGCAATTCCAACTGTTTTAATCGGTGTTTGCGGTAATGAAATGATGCGATGCAATATCGGCGCAAAACCAGCGTTAGTGTTACTGTCATTAGTGTTATTTATTGTAGCTATTATCAATATTGTTAGTTTGAATAAAATGACCAAAAGAAATTGGATGTAACTTAAGAAACTTTGAGTTTATTTTTCTTAAGACAGATTAGTAAAACAAATCAATGACTGACTGGAATTAAAACATGCAAGAAAAACCTATTACCATAGCTAGTTTAGCATGGCGAAATATTCAACGGCGACCGTTTCGTAGTTGTTGTTTGATTATCATCATTATGCTTTTTTCTGCAACGCTATTTGGTGGTAGTGTGCTGATGAAAAACCTAAGCTTGGGCATTGCCGGTATGGGCAATCGCTTAGGGGCTGATATTTTGATTGTGCCACATGGTTATG
This sequence comes from Gilliamella sp. ESL0405, assembly GCF_019469205.1. NCBI lineage: Bacteria > Pseudomonadati > Pseudomonadota > Gammaproteobacteria > Orbales > Orbaceae > Gilliamella > Gilliamella sp. ESL0405. The sequence goes on from NZ_CP048265.1 coordinate 690,725, forward strand.
AAAAAAATCTTGAAGTGGCGCTGTTGCGTGGTGAGCCGAGTAGTTTTTATCTTAAAGTTGATTTGATTGATAAAATTAAGAATATCAAAGGAATTGATACCATTTCGCCTCAACTTTTTATTGCCTCGTTAAATGCCGGCTGTTGTAGCTCCAAAGTGCAATTAATTGGCTTTGATCAGCATAGTGATTTTGTGATTAAGCCTTGGCTTCAAACCCAATTATCTCAGCCACTGAGCGATAATCAAGTGGTGGTAGGGGCTAAAATCACATCCGAAGTGGGCGATGAAATCAGGTTTTTTAATCATCCATTCAAAATTGCGGCGAAAATGGATAGTACCGGAATGGGGTTTGATACTTCAGTTTTTATGACTATGTCAGCAGCGCAAGCATTAATGAGAGACGCCAAACTAATCGAGGGTGATGTTGAACACTTTAATAACTATGCTTCATCTATTTTTATCAAAGTCGATCCAAATTATTCACCGAAAGATGTGGTCAATCAAATTATGCCCAAATTTGCTATTGACTATAATCTTGATTTTGTGATGACTAAAGGGATGTTAAGTAATATTGCTAAATATCTAAATAGCTTCTCAACAATTGTTTATAGTTTATCTGCTCTATTTTGGGTACTGGCAATTATTGTGATCTTCGTTATCTTCTCTTCATCACTAAACGAACGTAAACGGGAAATTAGTATTTTACGGATTTTAGGCGCTTCACGTCGTGATTTAGTGAAAATGTTATTACGTGAATCACTAATTATTTGTGCATTAGGTGGAATTGCTGGAATAGTGATTGCCGGCGTATTGCTATATGCCTTTAGTTTATTGATCTGCCAATCAATAGGGCTTCCTTGTGTTAATATCGGATTATTAGATGTCTTAATTTATGCTAGCGTGGTGTTTGTTTTAACATTAATAATTGGACCATTTTCAAGTATCTATTCAGCCTTATCCATGACTAAATTTGATACGTATCGCACGCTGCGAGAGGGTGAATAAATGCTATTAGATATCAAAAATTTACGCAAAGATTATCAACGAGGTGAGCAAACTTTTTCGGCAGTGAATAATGTTAGTTTTTCAATGGCTGAAAATGATTTTATCTGTATTATGGGTAAATCAGGCAGTGGCAAAACCACACTCCTTAATATGATTGCAGGCTTACTGACCCCAACTCAAGGCAAAATTATCATCAATGGCACTAATTTGTTTGAGCTTAATGATCAGCAAGTATCTGCTTTTCGTAATCAGCATATTGGTTATGTTCCGCAAGGGAGTAGTTTGCTCCCTAATTTAACTGCGCTGGAAAATATTCGATTACCCTTTTATCTGACTAAGCGCCCAAATCAAAGCACATTAAATTTAGCTAAACAATTGCTGGAAAAAGCGAAAGTCGCTGATTTACAAAATGCTTATCCGGCAAATATGTCAGGTGGAGAGATGCGGCGCATTGCCATATTACGTGCACTGATTTGTCAGCCCAAAATCATTATCGCTGATGAACCGACAAGCGATTTGGATGAAGAGAGCGCCACTGAAATTATGCAACTTTTGTCAGATATTCATCAGCAAGGTACGGCTTTATTAATTGTTACCCATGATAATGATGTGGCAAGCTATAGCCAAAAAATTGTGAAAATGTCATCAGGTCGCTTAATTGACCAATCAAATAAGTCAGTTTAATGATTAAGTAAACACTGACTTAGGCGATTAAAAGCGGGTTATGCCCCATTTTTATCATGATTTTATTCAATGTTAACAATGGTAAACCAATAAGCGAATTAATATCATTGCCTTCGAGCTTGTCAAACAGGGTAATACCCAGTTCATCACATTTAAAACTACCTGCACATTGCAAAGGCATCTCTTTAGCAATGTAAGCATCAATTTCGGCATCAGACAATTGTCGAAAAGTGACTTTAAATGGTTCGCAAATAGTGGTTGATTGCATCGATTGGGTATCAATTACTGTCATGCCGGTAAAAAAATAAAAAGTGTTGCCACTGCTTTTTTTCAATTGTATACGAGCGTTTTCAACCGTGTGAGGCTTACCCACAATTTGATCATTAAGCACACCCACTTGATCAGAACCAATAATTAAACTATTGGGATACTTTGCAACTAATGATTGTGCTTTAAGCTTTGCTAGTCGTACAACCAATTGCTCTGCCGATTCACCCGGTAGCGGGGTTTCATCACAAACTGGCGGAACACACTCAAAGGGTATCGCTAACTTTTCCAGTACTTTCTTACGTGATAGTGAAGTTGAGGCTAATATGATTTTCATGTTAAGGCTTCTTATTTAATATCCAAGCTGAAGGGTGAGCATTAAACCCTATGTGACCATAATAATCAACTGCCGAAGGCGCGGCCAGTAAGGTTATTGAACACTGCTTGTCGGTATTTTGCTTAATTTGATGAATTAATTGTTTGCCAATTCCCTGTTTTTGATAATTTTTATCAACGGCGAGATCGGCTAAATAAGTGATATAGACAAAATCGGTTAAACAACGGGCGATACCGACTAATTGCTTTTCATGCCATGCGGTGATAATGAGATTTGCATTATCTAACATAGCTTGAAAACGCTTTGCATCGTCAATTGGTCGACGTTCACCTAATGAACAGTTTTGATAAAGTATTTGGGTTTGTTCAAGTGTTGGCTTAACATCTGAACGATAAATAATACTGTGCATTTTGATCTCCGTCATATAATGAATAAAAACTTATTTCAATTTTCTCAATTAATTTTAGGATATCATTATAGGTTAATTGAGCATATGACAATATAAAATAATGGGTGTATCAATCCTAAACTAGTAGCATAATAGTTGAGTAAAAGCGTTAACGCAGGTTAATGATTCAAGTTTACATTTATCGAGTTGGGGGGAGTATTATGTACAATAAAATTTTGGTGCCAATTGATATCACCGAAGAGGATTTAACTAAAAAAGTTATTCCGCATGTTGAGCGCTTAGCAAAACTAGCTAATGCTCAAGTGATCTTTTTTCATGCTTTGCCGGTTGCTTCGGCTATCGTCAATGCTTACTCCTTTGGTTTTGATGAGTTTAAAGACAAAGCTACCGTTCAGACTGAGCAATACTTACATAAATTAATGGAATCGATTAATTTACCACAGGAAAATTTATCTTTTTCGATCGCTTTTGGCAATCCTAGAGATGAAATTTTATCGTTGGCCAATGAAATTAAGCCTGATCTCATCATCTTAGGCTCAAGACGCCCAAATATCACAACCCACTTACTCGGCTCCAATGCCTCGGGGGTGGTGCGTGGCGCTCAAACCTCGGTGCTGGTGGTAAGATAGCGATTGTCAACAATGCGTTTTAAGCTATAAAGCAGGGGAGTGATTAAATCATCCCCCTCTTTGTTACAGTGATGTTTTTTAATAACGTTGCAGACTATTGATGTTTAACAATAAAACAGCAGTGTATCTGTTTGTTACGCTTAAAATCTAATGAGAGCGTTTTGTTGGTTATATCTTGATAAGTTAGCCCTAGCTTTTGCATACCTTCGGCATCCATTTTAAAACCACGCTTATTATTTGAAAAAATAATTGTGCCATTAGGTCTTAATAAACGTTTTAGATCTGCCATTAATTTTAAGTGATCCCGCTGAACATCAAAGGTATTGTCCATGCGTTTTGAGTTTGAAAATGTCGGTGGATCGATAAATATTAAGTCAAATTGATCCTCACTTTGGGCTAAATAAAGTAGGCAGTCAGCTTGAATTAATCGGTGTTTTTTGCCGGTTAAACCATTTTGCTTTAAATTGCGATCCGCCCATTGTAAATAGGTTCTCGACATGTCGACAGTCGTGGTGGTTTTTGCCCCGCCAAGACCGGCATAAACAGTTGCCGTGCCGGTATAAGCAAACAGGTTTAAAAAGTCTTTGCCTGCGCTCATTTCGCCAATCATTTTACGCGCTAAACGATGATCTAAAAACAGCCCTGTATCTAAGTAATCGGTCACATTAACCCAAAATTGGGTTTTACGCCCACCGATAGAATATTCGTGAACTAAGAAGTAGTCCTGTTTTTGCCCCAATTTTTGATACTGTTGTTTGCCTTTTTGTTTTTCCCGTGTTTTTAAGATAAGTTGATCCGCTGTCAATTCAAGCACTGACATCGTGGCGTTAATGATATCAAATAGGCGCTGCCGTGTTTTTTGAGGATCGATATTTTTCGGTGCTGCGTACTCTTGAATGACAACTTTATCTTTATAACGGTCGATTGCAACATTGTATTCGGGCAGATCAGCATCGTAAAGTCGATAACATTCAAGTTGTTCAAGCGAAGCCCATTTTTCAAGTTTTTGCCTGTTTTTGCGTAAGCGATTGGCAAAATCACTTGCCGCAATGGTTTGTACTGGTGTCGATTCGGCATTATCACGTTTAGCAATAGCATAATTTTTTTGCACACAGTCTAACGGACCATTTTTGGCTTTGAACTGTTTATCTGCACGCATTTGTAGGCAATCTAACAATTGGGGTGCGCCGCTAAAAAGTGACAGTCTCCAGCCGGCAAAGTTTTGTTTTATTTGCTGTCCTAAGGCCGAATGTAAAGCAATCAGTGCCGGTTCGCTCTCTAAACGTTCGCCGTAAGGCGGATTACTAATAATCATCCCTGTTGTTGTGTTCGGTAACGGGTTGGTTAATTGTGTCACATCTTGCGAGGCAAAGGTGATTAAGTCAGCAACGCCAGCTTGTAATGCATTTTGTTTTGCTCGCTCAAGTACTGCCGGGTTGTTATCGTAGCCGATAAATGGCGTTGTTGATTTACAAATATTATGTTTGGCCGTAAAAAGTATGTCGTTCCAAAGTGTCGGATTAAATCCTTTCCAGGCAAAAAATCCCCATTGTTTACGATGTAAACCCGGTGGGATTTTCGATGCAATCATGGCGGCCTCGATCAATAAGGTGCCCGAACCACACATCGGATCGAGTAATGGCTCGTCGGTTTGCCAGCCAGAACGCTGAATAATCGCCGCCGCTAGGTTTTCTTTCAGCGGAGCTTGACCGGTTTGCTGGCGATAACCACGTTGGTGTAAGCTATTACCACTTAAATCTAATGATAGCGTTACTCGGTTTTTATGCAAATAAGCATGAATACGAATATCAGGATCTTGCTTTGCAACACTCGGTCTTAAATCGGTATGACGAGAGAAGTTATCAACAATGGCATCTTTGATTTTTAATGCGCCATATTGGCTATTACGAATAAAGTCATTAACGCCAACGAAATTGATCACAAATGAATTATCGACAGCAAAAATATCGGTCCATTTTATATTAAATACGCAAGAGTAAAGATCTAAATCACTATAGATATCAAACTCTGCAATCGGCAGTAAGATGCGTGATGCTAAGCGTGACCATAATAGCGATTGATATAAGGTCTGTTCATCAGCATCAAAATAGACGCCGCCTTGAGCAATTTTACAATTGGCAGCGCCGATGTGTTCTAACTCTTTTTTTAATAACTCTTCAAGCCCGCGCGATGTGCTGGCAAATAGTGCTTTCATGCATAATCCACTTAAAAATAAAATTGCTGGCATTATACCGACTTATTAATGCAGTGGGAAATAAAGCCGATATTTAACCATTTTTTTACGACAATCAAATAGGCTCAGTTGCTTAACTGTTCTGTTTTTATCGTTATTTTGCTGTTAATTGCACTGCACTTATTATCGATTCATTAAGCTTTAGGCAAAATAATCGATTTTTTGTTTATTTACAATTCTAAGTGTGAGATCGGTAATGGCAATAATTAGAGCCGAACGGATCATTTGTTGATAGCGGTGTTGATACATGGTTGATTTTAACGTATCGACAATACCCAGTTCTTTTACTTGTTCATGCTGATCAGCCCAATTGGGGGGGAGTACCATATCATGGAGTAAACTAATCGGCCCTAATATTTCATCATCCAGAAAGGTGTATTTTTTATCGTCTTGTTCTAATTCTTCTAAAATCGCTATCAGCAGTTCGATATCTTCATAATCTTCACGGGTAATAATGCCCAGCGCATAAAGCAGTTTTAAGCAAACCGAAGTATCATTAAGTGGGCCGTTTTTGCCGACTAAAGTGGGGATAACAAATTTAATGGCGTGCGTATCTTTACGAAAAACAGTTAAAATTAATTGATTAACACTTTGGTTAATGAGCTTAATTGCAACCGTCAGCAAGCTGTAAATATCAGCTTGCTGATTGAGTTTTTCAAGTATCGTGTCTTCTGCTAATATCGTGTCGGGCATCTTTGCTTAATATTGATGATTTTGCATAGCAGTATAAAGTTGTTCAATTTGCGGAACAATAGGATTATCGTTTTCAATGCCAGAAATCGAACAAAAAGCTTGCGTAATGCCATGCTGTGCAATTTGATTGGCTAAATCAACGGCTTGTTCGTCTTCATGATTTCGATAATTGAGCGCAGCGGCAATACCAATTAATAAATTGCTATTGGTTAGTTGATGCTCAAATGTGCCTAATAAAGGTTTAATCAAACGGTCACCGGTAGCTAATTTTCGCATTGGCTGGCGACCCACTCGGGCGGTATCGTCATGCAAGTACGGGTTTTCAAATCGAGTAAGAATCTTTTCGATATAAGCTTGATGTTTGGTTGGATCAAATTGATATCGTTTGATTAAAACTTGACCGCTTTCTTCCATTGCGCCACGTACTACATCTCGAATTCGATCTACTAAAATGGCTTCACGAATTGTGGCGATATTATGGTAGTACCCTAAATAGGCTGTAATGGCATGACCGGTATTGAGGGTAAATAGTTTGCGTTCGACAAACGCCATTAAATTATCGACAGGCTCCATGCCTTTGATTGCTGGAATAGGGCCAATAAATTGATTTTTATCGACAATCCATTCGCAAAAAGTTTCAACGGTGACTTCTAATATATCACCCGTTTTTGACGTTGCAGGCGGCACGATGCGATCGACGGCAGAATCGACAAAGCCAATATGGCTATTGACCCAATGATGAAGATCGTCGGGTATTGTTTTAAAAATTTCTTGTTTAAATTGGCTGGTACCTCGAACCATATTTTCACATGCGATGATATTTAATGGTGCGTTATTACCTTGTTGATGTCTTGCGATAATGCCTTTAGCTACTGTCGGCGCTATGCGAGCTAGTATTTGTGGACCTACGGCGGTTGTGACTAGATCGACTTTAGCAATGTAATTTATCACTTCATCGGAAGTGCTGTTAATTGCATCAACATTGCGGACAATTTCCGTGGTTGAGTTTTCACCAACTACATTGACAGGATATTGATGGCGCTTTGCCAATTCGTCGATAACTTGTTGATTGACATCAGCAAAAGTAACATGTATTCCCGCATCTGATAATAATTTGCCAATAAAACCACGTCCAATGTTCCCGGCGCCAAAATGTAATGCTTGCATAATAATTGACCTTCTTATTTAATTTTAATTATTTAACTGTTTTATTATTCATTACCCACATCCTGATTTCAAAATGTGGGTAATATTTACGCTTGTTAACTCAGTATTGTTAAAACTTCTTCGATGTTACAAGTCGTTGCAAGTTGTGCGATGATTTTTGGATCATCCAGTGCATTAGTGAGTTTGGCGATAACATCTAAATGTTCGTTATTACGCGCTGCAATACCAATAACAATTCTTGCCTGATCTTGTTCTTCCTCACCAAATTGTACGCCTGCTGGATACTGGCAAAATACAATACCGGTTGTAATAACATCATCTTTTGCTTCAATCGTGCCATGCGGTACGGCAATCGATTCACCTAAAAAGGTAGAGGTTAACCGTTCACGTTCAAGCATTGCTTCAATATAAGCCGGTTTAACATAGCCATTATCGACTAATTTTTGCCCGACATAGCGAATCGCCTCTTCTTTACTGTTTGCCGTTAGACCTAAAAAGATATTCTTTTCAGTGAGTTTAAATAGTGGTGTGTTTTCAACCGCAGATTGGCGATTTTGTTGGGTATCAGATAAATGGTTAGTTTGCGCATCGGTTAATTCAACAACCAATCGGCTGTATAAGTCACTATCTAAAAAGTTAGTTAAAGAAATATGGTGTGCATCTGGCGCATACTGTTTTGCCCGTTCAGTGAGATCTTTGTGTGTAATAACGATATCAGCATCATTAGGTAAATTGTTAATGGCTAAATTAATGACGTTAATATCTAAATTGGCATCTTGTACTTTTTTACGTAATACGCCAGCACCCATTGCACTTGACCCCATGCCGGCATCACAAGCGACAATAATTTTTTTCACCTCGGTAAGGGTAAAGGTTTTATTTTCTGAGCCTTTTGCCTCGTTTTTCATCATGGAGACATCAGATTTAGCATCTTCAAAACTTTTATCGTTATTTTTTGTGGTTTTTAATAAAATTGCTGAAACTACAAATGATACTGCTGTTGCGGCAATAACTGATAGTGTTACACCTAAATATGACCCTTTTGCCATACTCATCACTGCAAATATTGAACCCGGCGAAGCTGGCGCAGTTAATCCGGCATCAAATACGGTTAAAGTGAAGATACCGGTCATGCCACCTAAAATAACTGCAATAATTAAGCGAGGATTCATCAACACATATGGGAAGTAAATTTCATGAATACCGCCAAAGAAGTGAATGATTGCTGCGCCACTAGCTGAACCTTTTGCCGCACCTTTACCAAAGAACATGTAAGCGATCAATAAACCTAAGCCCGGACCCGGATTTGCTTCGATTAAAAAGAAGATTGATTTACCGGTTTCTGCAACTTGTGTTACGCCTAATGAGGTAAATACACCGTGATTAATGGCATTGTTAAGAAATAATACTTTTGCCGGCTCGACAAGGATTGAGGTAAGCGGTAATAAACCATGATCGACCATAAATTGCACTGCGACAATCAATATACCGGTTAACCAAGTCACCGACGGACCAATTGCGAAAAAAGCAATCAACGCAAGAATCATGCCCAGTATGCCCGCTGAAAAGTTATTGACCAGCATCTCAAAACCACTTTTGACTTTGCCTTCTACGGCTTTGTCAAAGATTTTAATTGTCCAGCCACCTAATGGTCCTGATATCATGGCACCTAAAAACATCGGAATTGATGCACCAACAATAACACCAAATGTTGTGATAGCACCTACCACTCCTCCACGCTCACCATAGACAAGTTTACCACCGGTATAACCAATGAGTAATGGAAGGAGGTAGGTAATCATCGGTCCAATGAATGAAGTAGAAATCGCTTCGTTAGGCAGCCATCCGCCTGCGCTAGGATCTTTGGCGTTGAATAAAAATATGGCTGTAATAAAACCCCAAGCAATAAATGCGCCGATGTTTGGCATCACCATATTACTGAGAAAGCGTCCGAAATTTTGGACTTTTAATTTGATATTTGAGGTACTCATAAATTAATCTTTCCTTGTTGATTGATATAATCATAATGCTGTTATTGTAGAAGTATTCACTTATCGGATTCATCAAAAATAATTGATAAATGTGACCAATATCACACACCTAAGAGTAGGGTATTTTTATTTTTTGTGATCGAGATCACGCCAATGTGGCGATAGGCTGTTTTTAAGGTAAGTTTTACTAAATTTGTTGGTTGTTTGAATTGGGGGCTTGCGATTTAGATAAGGTTATGTATTGCCACAAACTTAAATTAATTTTAAGCGTTATCCGTGATTTATATAGTTTTACTTCCTTTTGCTGCCAATCAAAAATGAGTAAAAGATAAATACATTGCTGTTTTAATTGTTTCGCTATTTTTTGCAATAAAACGTTCTAAATACTTCATTCACATGCTTGAGCAAGAATAGTTAAATATGTATGACACATTTTATTTTCTGCTAATTAGGTAATTTTGGATGATACTATCAGATGACATTATTTTTTTGCTTAAACGTATACATTTTCTGAAACTTCTTGACAAAAATAATTCGTTTGTTTACAAAAATTAACTAAACAATATAACTAATGCTCTGATTTTTATATCAAATTTAATTTACTTTTATCTGTATTTTGATATCATAACCGACGCTTTGGGAAAGCACTTACTAAAGTAAGTTATTATTTGATAAAGGATTCGATGAAGGATCATTCTTTTACATTGAGGTAAAAATGAAAGCACTATCTATTGTAGCGTTAATTTTCGCTATCATTTCTATTTTTGTTCCTATTGTTGGGCTATTTATTGCTATGGGTTGTAGTGTTTTAGCATTAATTAGTTTTCGTGGACAACCTACCATTTCCGGCATTACTTTTGGGGTTAATATAATCAGTACTGCATTTCTATCCCCATCATTATTAATCGCATCTGGCGCTCAAGGTCAAGAAGGCGTGGGTACTTATGCGTTCTATGTCGGTTTTCATGTTGTTGCAATGTTAATTGCATTTGTTTATTTCTTCATCATGAAAAAAAGATAAAAACAAAGCATAATCGATTCGACAAACGATAAAAAATAGATATTAAAATAACCCAATGAATCCACAGTGTTCATTGGGTTATTTTATGTCGTTGAAATGGATTGAAGATTTCAAATCATTATAGGGTGTCAATAATTGTTTATTTTTCACCTTAGCATCAAATAAAGAACACTTGTTATATCATATACAAATAGCAATAACTGATTGATTAAATAATATTTTTTTTTCATCTTTTTAGATTTCATAGCGATAAACTTAGTGAAGGTAGTATAAACTTTTTAGCATTTTTAAAATCAAATGAAAAACAATATTATCACTATCATTTAATGATTAGTATTAATCCAAAATATAAAGATTACTTAAAACGATTATGTGATAGGTTTTTGCAAGAAAAGAGTTTTAGATGGTACAACTGACATACAAAATATCAGTGCTCCAATTGGTTTAAGTCAGTATGTTACTAAAGAATAGTACAAAACAGGAAATCAAGCATATTTTTATTGTTTCAAGTTATAGATAAGTTGACATTTATGCCAACTTTGAACGCATTTCAAAATGACAATATTTTAATTAATCAATTGTGTGTATAATCAATAAAGATTCTCTATCATTTATAGCGTAAAAATAGTGGATATAGGAAACAAGTAGGTATGAAAAAATTAATATTATTCGTTCTATGTATTCTTAGTAATTATTCGTATGCCGAAGTAAACACAAAAGTATACAACAGCTACATCGGATTATATATACCAGAAATAGCACCTTATTCAAAGTTAATAAAACAACAAGAAATTTATACAACTGTTAATTACATGGATGCCATGAGATTCGTTGATGGATAATTAATTATTAAATCTAATAGTGATGGTTTAATAATTTTTAGTGAGAGCGAGAAATATAAAACAGTACAGTTTTATGATTATGTTGAAGGTCTTTTTAAATGGGATATAAATAATAAACCTTTTACTCAAATTAAGATAACTCGCAATGAAGATGAAAACATTATTGAATTGTCATCATTAAATAGTTTCAATTTCCATTATCGCTATAATTATGATGAACTCAAAAGATTAGTAATGTCCATGGGTGAAGGAATGACCACAAAGGCAAAAATTGAATTTTTCTATACAAATAATAATTTAGTAAAATCTATTGATTTTAAAGCAAATGTCTCTAATCGACCCAACAATAGAAAAATAGATTTTATTTATGATGATGACAATAAACTAAAAGAAACAATACAAACCAATTATTCAGATGAAAACAATTCAAAAATAGACAAGACAATAACTTGCTCTTTCTCTGATTATAATGAATATGGAGATTGGACAAAAGGCCAATGTATTAAAAATGGTAATATTGATTTAGGTACTATTACGCGAAAATTAGAATATTAATAATAAAAAAGAATATAGATGAAAAAACTAGGTACTCGAATTTTTGTACCTAGTTAATAATTTAACCTATAAAGGTTCGCAATATTTTTTATTAACAACTACATCTCTAAACTTCTTTTTATCAGTAAAACTTCGACTAATATTAGTACATAAATCCGTAAAATTATCTGTGTCATTATTTGATTTATAGAAAAATGGTTTAATACTTACATAATTTTCATGTTCAAATATTGTTTCTAATAAAACACCGTCTGAGGTGGCACAAGAATGACCCCAAATATAAACTTGATACATATCTTGCTTTAGAAAAGTTAATAAATCTTTATCATTAGAATTCAATAAATAATGCAGTGATTTTGAATATTTCAAATATCGATTATCATTTTTATTTTCTAATTCTAATATGAATTATCTAATTCATCGCCATATCCAAATACAATCGGATTATCTAGATTGCCCAGTTTGCCATGTATTTGGAGATGTTTTGCTTTAATCTCAGGTGATAGGTATTGCTCAATGGTATTAGTGTAATTGAAATTTAAAAATAAAGTTTCAGTAACCTGATAAGATAATGGTAGTTTTGTGTTCGTAGCTAAACCTTTTAAACTTGGTTTTTGATTTAAAAATTCTAATTTGTTATTCAATTCTAGCTTTAGAATAGTTTTTCATCTTTATCTAATTGATTTAATGTGAGAACGTTGGTTTTGATGATGATATCAAAACCATACACTCAGTCCTCACATTTTATATAGCGAAATTTACTCTACTGTCACCGATTTTGCTAAATTTCTTGGCTGATCGACATCGGTACCTTTAATTAAGGCGACGTGATATGCCAGTAATTGGGTTGGTACCGTGTAGTAGATTGGTGCGGTAAGCTCTTCGATATGAGGTAAATTGATGATATGCATAGTGTCGTCGCTGACAAAACCGGCGTCTTGCTCTGCAAAAACGTAAAGTTGACCGCCACGTGCTCGCACCTCTTCAATGTTGGATTTTAATTTTTCCAGCATTTCATTGGTCGGTGCCATAACAATGACTGGCATATTGGCATCAATCAACGCTAAAGGACCATGTTTAAGTTCGCCAGCGGCATAAGCTTCGGCATGGATATAAGAGATCTCTTTAAGTTTTAACGCTGCTTCCATGGCAATTGGGTACTCATCCCCACGACCTAAAAATAGTGCATGATTTTTATCAACAAACTTTTCAGCAAGTTTTTTAATTTCAGGCTCCGCCATTAATACTTGTTCGATGCGATTAGGTAAGGTTTGTAAGGCATGGACAATCGCTTGTTCAGTGATTTGCGCCATGTTATTTAAGCGTCCCAATTTAGCCACTAATAACAGTAATACAGTCAATTGCGTGGTAAAAGCTTTGGTTGATGCTACACCAATTTCAACCCCAGCTTTAGTGAGCAAAACTAAATCGGCTTCACGTACTAGCGTAGAGGCAGCGACGTTACAAATCGCTAAAGTGCAAAGATAGTTATTTTCTTTGGCAAGTCTTAGTGCTGCCAGTGTATCGGCTGTTTCGCCTGACTGAGAAAGGGTGATAAATAAACTGTTTTTGCGCCGAGCCGGTTTGCGATAGCGAAATTCTGAGGCAATTTCGACATCACACGGGATTCCGGCCAAAGCTTCAAACCAATAACGAGCAACCATTCCGGCGTTATAAGCAGTGCCACAGGCAACAATTTGCACATGCTCAATTTGATTAAGGATTGCTTGCGCTTCTTCGCCTAGCTCTGATAAATCCACTTCGCCATGTGCCATGCGTCCTTCCAAAGTATTTTTTATGGCGTTAGGTTGTTCGTAGATCTCTTTTTGCATGTAATGGTTATAACCCGCTTTACTCCCCGCATCGTATTTTGCTTCTGACTCAATACAGGGGCGGGTAACTTCATTATGATTTTTATCTAAAATTGTGACCGTGCGGTGAGTAATAAGGGCAATATCGTCTTCTTCTAAATAGATAAATTGACGAGTAACCGGTAAAAGCGCAAGTTGATCAGAGGCGATAAAATTTTCACCCACACCACAACCAATCACCAATGGACTACCTGAGCGAGCAGCCACAAGGATATCTGGATTGCGGGTATCCATAATTACCGTACCATAGGCGCCTCTTAGTTGCGGTATGGCTTTTTGTACGGCTTCTAATAACGGGCAATCTTCAGTGGTAATAATGTGATGAATTAGGTGGGCAATCACTTCGGTGTCTGTTTCAGAACGAAACTGATAGCCTTTAGCAATTAACTGTTCACGTAGTGGCTCAAAGTTTTCAATAATGCCATTATGTACAACAGCGATAAAATCAGATACATGTGGATGGGCATTGTGTTCGGCCGGTTCTCCATGGGTTGCCCAGCGTGTGTGGGCAATACCGGTGGCACCTTTAATAGGATGCTGTTCGACGGCATCTTTTAGTGCTTGCACTTTACCAACACGTCGAACGCGTTGTAACTCGCCTGCCGGGGAAATAATTGCAAGTCCTGCTGAATCATAACCACGATACTCAAGTCGTTTTAATCCTTCTAATAGAATTTCTGCAACATCACGTTTGGCAATGGCGCCAACAATTCCACACATTGTTTATTCCTCGTTCGATAACTTAGACGGTCTTTTCCAACCAGCAAGTTGTTTTTGTTTAACCCGGCTTACGACTAACTCGTTTTCGTTTACATCGCTTGTTACCGTCGTTCCGGCAGCTATGGTTGCACCTTTGCCAATTTTCACCGGGGCAATCAATTGGCTGTCAGATCCAACGAAAACATCATCTTCAATAATCGTTTTAAATTTATTGGCACCGTCATAATTACAGGTGATTGTACCTGCGCCAATATTGACATTATCACCAATTTCACTATCGCCCAGATAAGTTAAGTGGCCTGCTTTAGTGCCTTTACCTAAATGCGCTTTTTTCAGTTCGACAAAGTTACCTACATGGGCTTGCTCGTCAAGGGTGGAACCGGGTCTTAATCTGGCGAAAGGTCCAACTGTACAATGCTGAGCGATGTTAGCGTTGTCAATGATGCTATAAGGGCTGATATCGCAATTATCATCTATGGTGCAATTTTTTAAAATTGAGCCGGCACCAATTGTCACGTTATTGCCTAATTTAACTTCTCCTTCAATGATGACATTGCAGTCGATAATGACATCTTTACCATGAGTAAGCGTGCCTCGTAAATCGAAGCGACTTGGATCTTTTAACGTGACGCCTGCTTGCAATAGGTTTTGGGCTTGCTTAAGCTGATAATGGCGCTCTAATGTTGCTAATTGTAATCGATTATTCACACCTTCCACTTCAAACTGATCGGTCGGATGAGATGTGAGAATTTCATAACCATCTTGATGAGCAAAGCCAATAATATCAGTTAAATAGAACTCATTTTGTGCATTGTTATTGGTAAGTCTGGATAACCAATTTTTAAGTAGTTTTCCTGTTACTACCATAATGCCTGTGTTGACTTCATTAATTTTTTGCTGCTCCTTTGTGGCATCTTTTTGTTCGACAATAGCAACCACTTTACCGTTTTGTCGCTCAATGCGCCCGTAGCCGGTAGGATCATCAAGTATTACCGTCAATAGTGCAATACCTTGTTTAGGCTTACTGGCAATTAAGTTTTGTAGTGTAGCTGCCGAAATTAACGGGGTATCGCCATAAAGAATCAACACATCTTCATCATCTTGTATATTGGGTATCGCTTGTAAAACCGCATGTCCGGTGCCGAGCTGCTCAGCTTGGTAAACCAGTTGTAAATCTTGCTTTTGTAAGGCATCTTCAAGCTGTGTTTTACCATGCCCATAGACAATATTAATATGATTGATATTAAGTTGTTGTACTGTGTCGATAACATGTTGTAACATCGGCTTAGCGCCGATTGTATGTAATACTTTAGGTAGGTTAGAATACATCCGTGTGCCTTTTCCTGCCGCCAAAATAATAGCACTAAGTTTTGGAGGTGAAATTGCCATAATCAGTTCCGGTCTGGTTGAAAATAGTTTAATACTATAATCAAAGTTTGGTATGAAATCATCCCGAATGAATTAATTTTTCTCATAAAAAAAGTTATCGTGCAATTAACTAAGTGTTTATTAAAAGGAAGCATCGTTATGAACAGCATTATAAAAGTTTTATTACTCTATACCACACACGAAAAACAAACACTTAAAATCATGCAACGTATTAAAGCACAACTCGAAGGGAAATGTGATTGTGATCTTATTGAGTTAAAATCAGATAGCAAAATTGACCTAAGCCAATATCAAGCAGTGTTGTTAGGCTGTTCGATTCGATATGGTTTTTACAGTAAAGTGATGAAGAAGTTTATTGACGAAAATTACCAACAATTAAACAAAATTAAATCAGGTTTTTTTGGGGTGAATGTGGTGGCTAGAAAGCCAAATAAAAATACGCCGGAAACCAATTTATATACTAAAAAGTTTTTAGCCAAAATTGCTTGGAAGCCAACTATTACAGCCGTTTTTGCCGGTGCGCTTTATTATCCTAAATATAATTGGTTTGATCGTAATATGATTCGCTTTATTATGTGGTTAGGTAAAGGGGATACCGATGTGACTAAGGAAATCATTGAATATACCAATTGGGATCAGGTTAATGAATTTGCTCAGCAGTTTTATATTAAAACATGTACTTTGTCTTAAAGATCTTAAACGCTAAATTTAAGATTTTCCTTTAGTTATTGTGTTATAAAGTTCTTTTCAAGAAATTTTGTGATATAGATCAACATTTTTAATAAAAAGGTGTACAATATTGCGCCTAAAGAATCTATCTCCTAATTGGGATTTTAATTGTGATTGAAAATTTAAGAAATATAGCCATTATTGCTCACGTTGACCATGGTAAAACGACTTTGGTTGATAAGTTATTAAAACAATCAGGCACGCTAGATAATTTGCGTGGCGATGACAATGAACGAATAATGGATTCTAATGCGCTTGAAAAAGAGCGTGGTATTACCATTTTAGCTAAAAATACAGCTATCGACTGGAATGGTTACCGTATCAATATTGTTGACACCCCGGGACATGCCGATTTCGGTGGTGAAGTTGAACGTGTTATGTCAATGGTTGACTCTGTTCTTTTGCTGGTTGATGCAATGGACGGACCAATGCCACAAACACGTTTTGTTACGCAAAAAGCGTTTGCTCATGGTTTAAAACCAATTGTCGTTATTAACAAAGTTGACCGACCAGGTGCTCGCCCGGATTGGGTTGTCGATCAAGTATTCGACTTATTTGTCAATCTAGGTGCAACTGATGAACAATTAGATTTTCCAATTGTTTATGCATCTGCTTTAATGGGTATTGCTGGTTTAGATCACGAGCATATGGCTGAAGATATGACGCCATTGTTTGAAGCGATTGTTAAATATGTTGAACCCCCTAAAGTTGATTTAGATGGTCCATTCCAAATGCAAATTTCACAACTTGATTATAACAATTATGTTGGTGTTATTGGTATTGGTCGTATTAAACGTGGTCGAGTTAAACCTAATCAACAAGTCACTATCGTTGATAGTGAAGGTAACAAACGCACCGGAAAAGTGGGTCAAGTATTAGGTCATTTAGGCTTACAGCGTTATGAAGCGCAAGAAGCTGAAGCGGGTGATATTATTGCCTTGACCGGGCTTGGTGAATTAGGCATTTCTGACACAATTTGTGACAATAGTTGTGTTGAAGCATTACCGGCATTGAGCGTTGATGAACCAACGGTCACCATGTTCTTTAATGTAAACAGTTCACCTTTTGCCGGTAAAGAAGGTAAGTATGTTACTTCACGTCAAATTCTTGAACGTTTAAATAAAGAATTGGTACATAACGTAGCACTTCGTGTTGAAGAAACGCCTGATCCTGATGCGTTTAGAGTGTCTGGTCGTGGTGAATTGCATTTGTCGGTGTTAATCGAGAATATGCGTCGTGAAGGTTATGAACTTGGGGTTTCACGTCCTAAAGTTATTTATCGTGAGATTGATGGTAAAAAACAAGAGCCATTTGAACAAGTGACGCTTGATATTGAAGAGCAACATCAAGGCTCAGTAATGGAAGCGCTTGGCTTACGTAAAGGCGATTTAACCAATATGTTGCCTGACGGTAAAGGTCGTGTGCGTTTAGATTATGTGATTCCTAGCCGTGGTTTGATTGGCTTTAGAACAGAGTTTATGACAATGACGTCGGGTACAGGTTTACTTTACTCTACATTTAGTCATTATGATGATGTGCGCCCGGGTGAAATTGGTCAACGTAATAACGGTGTGATGATTTCTAATGGTACAGGTAAAGCGTTAGCTTATGCTTTATACAGTTTACAAGATCGTGGTAAATTATTCCTTGGTCATGGTGCTGAAGTTTATGAAGGTCAAATTATTGGTATTCATACCCGTTCAAACGACTTAACCGTTAACTGTTTAACCGGTAAAAAACTAACCAATATGCGAGCATCGGGTACTGATGAGGCAACCACGTTATCTCCACCGGTTAAAATGTCATTAGAGCAAGCGTTAGAGTTTATTGATGATGATGAATTAGTTGAAGTTACGCCATTATCAATTCGCTTACGTAAACGTCATTTAACTGAAAATGATCGTAAACGTGCGTTCAGAAGTGGCAATAAAGACTAAGTGTCTGTCACATTAGTTTACAGCTGTTAAACAAAAACCTCGCTACTTATTAGCGAGGTTTTTTTTGGCTTTTACTCTGGCAATAGCATCTGCAATAGACTGTTTGCGATCCTTTTGCGTGCTGATAGGCGCGGGATTAACCGGTATTGAACGAGGAAATAAAATGGTCGGTGGTACCAGTTGATTATGGTTTAAGCGTTGTTGTTTCTTCTGCGTTAATCTTAGCTCTTCATCTTCACTTAAAGCGACGCCTAGCGTACTAAGGCTAATACAGTCTGTTGGACAAGTATTGATGCAATTACTGCACGAGGTGCAAAGTTGAGGCAAAATGGTGTGCAATACTTGTTTGCTACCGACAATAGCATCAGTTGGGCAAACACGAATACATTTGCCACAACCAATACAGTTTTCTTCATCAATAAAAGCTTTATATTGTTGTTGGTTTTGCATAATCACTTCTTGTTTTAACTTAAACCTACAATATTACCATCTTTGTCAATATCGATTTGTCGATATGCAGGATTAGTACCAAGCCCTGGCATGGTCATTACATTACCAGCATAAACACGAATAAAGCCAGCCCCAGCTGATATAGCTAAGTGGCTAATATCAACATCAAAGTTAGTTGGTACATTTTTAAGGTTAGCATCAGCACTTATCGACATAGGTGTTTTGGCAATACAAAGCGGTAGAGTATCGAGTTTTAGTGCTTCAATTTCTTTGATGTTTTCCAGCGCTCTTTCCGATAAATTGGCTTTATTGGCACCATATTTTTTGACCATGGTTTGTATTTTGTCGATTAGCGGCATATTATCCGGATAAGGTAATGTGATCGAACTTGGCATAGCGCACGCTTGAATAACATGTTGCGCCAGTTTTTCAGCACCTTTACCACCTTGAGTAAATACTTCACTCACTTCACAGGCAAATGCACCATGTTCAACAGCATATTTTTGTAAGAAAGCCAGTTCTTCTTCGCTATCATGCGGGAAGCGGTTTATCGCTACAATCACTTGTAAACCGTAACTTTTAGCGTTGTTAATATGCCATGCTAAATTTGCTGCGCCAATCTCAAGTAGTTCTACATTCGATTCAGAGATCTCTTTAGGAATGGCTTGCCCTGGTTTGATGTTATATTTGCCACTATTCGATTTTAAGCTACGCACAGTTGCAACTAACACAATACAATCAGCTTTAATTCCTGCTTGGCGATATTTGATATTAAAGAATTTTTCCATACCCATATCCGATCCAAAGCCAGCTTCGGTTACCACATAGTCTGCCAGTTTTAAAGCAATGCGATCGGCAATTACTGATGAGTTGCCGTGGGCAATATTGGCAAAAGGACCCGCATGGATAAGCACAGGGGTGTTTTCAACGGTTTGCATCATATTAGGATTAATCGCATTTTTTAACAGTACAGTCATGGCGCCGGCAACTTCAAGTTGTTCAGCTGTAATGGGTTCGCCTTGAGTATTGTAGGCTAAAATAATCTTGCCAATACGAGTGCGCATGTCTTGTAGATCTGATGACAAGGCTAGTATCGCCATTAATTCAGAAGCGGCGGTAATTTCAAAACCATCACGGCGCTCTATACCATTTACACCACCGCCCACACCGACAATAATGTTTCGTAAAGCACGGTCGTTATGATCTATCACTCTTTTCCATACAATACGATTGACATCAATGTTTAATCGTTGCAATCCAGTTTGCTCGGTAAATTCATTACCAAGTCGCTCTTCATGATAAAGGCGAGAGTCTAAAGCCGCTGATGCTAAATCATGGGCGGCAGTTATGGCATGAATATCACCAGTTAAATGGAGATTTAGCGTTTCCATTGGTAATACTTCCGCTTGACCTCCACCAGCTGCGCCACCTTTAACGCCAAAAACTGGCCCTAAGCTAGGCTGGCGAATACAGGCGATGGCTTTTTTGCCGATATAATTTAAACCTTCACTAAGCCCGATAGTATTTACCGTTTTACCTTCACCAAGTGGAGTAGGGGTAATAGCTGTCACAAGCACTAATTTGCCATTTGGTTTATTTTCATTTGCTTTAATAATTGAAAGATCGATTTTTGCCACATGTTTGCCATAAGGCAGGACAAATTCGTCAGGTATATTGCACTGTTTTGCAATTTCGGTAATTGGGCGTAACGACATATTTGTTCTCATATTACTTTTAATTGGGGTATCAGTATAAATAATTTGAATTGCCGAATAAAGCGCCAATTTTATCTTTATTGATTTTAAGCACAATCCTCATTTATATTGTTATAATAATTTAAATTTTCAATCAAAGGATAATAGTTAGATGAATTGGTTTTCTCAGTATTCACTTTTTTTAGCTGAAACAGTAACAGTTGTAATCGCAATATTGGCGATTTTAGTTTTTATCATTAGTCAACGCCGAAAATCTTCAACAGCAGCAGGACGTCTTAGTGTTAAAGATATCAGTCATGAGTATGAGCAAGTCAAAGATGACATGTTAATGTTGAGTATGGATGAGCTGGAAGCTAAACAGTTTGCCAAAGATCTAAAAAAACAGAAAAAGCTTGAGAAAAAACAAGCTAAATTAGCCGCTAAAGAAAAAAATAAGCAGCAACAAAATAGCGATCAGAGCAATGAACAACCGGCTGAAGGTCAACTGTCAGCTGAAAATAGTAATCAGGATAACGCTAAACCTAAACTCTTTGTCTTATCCTTCAATGGTAGTATGGATGCTCATGAAGTGGAAGAATTACGTCAAGAAATTACCGCGGTGCTTGCTGTAATAAAACCTGAAGATGATGTTGTGATAAAACTTGAAAGCCCTGGTGGTGTGGTTCATGGTTATGGACTTGCCGCATCGCAGTTGTTAAGATTCAGACAACGTGATATTCCTTTTACTGCGGTTGTTGATAAAGTTGCAGCAAGCGGTGGGTATATGATGGCATGTACTGCCTCAAAAATTGTTGCAGCGCCGTTTGCAATTGTAGGCTCAATTGGTGTGGTCGCTCAGATTCCTAATTTTAATCGTTTACTTAAAAAGCATGATGTGGATATTGAGTTACAAACAGCTGGGGAATATAAACGTACTTTAACTATGTTTGGTGAAAACACCGATGAAGGTCGCCAAAAATTTAAACAAGAGCTTGAGCAAACGCATTTGTTATTTAAAGATTTTGTTAAAGAGTATCGACCAAATATTGATATCGAGCAAGTGGCAACGGGTGAACATTGGTTTGCAACTCAGGCAAAAGATAAAGGTTTAGTTGACGAAATCAGTACCAGTGATGATTTTATTTTATCTCATTTAGATTCACATAAAATTATTTCTGTTAGTTATCAACGTAAACAAAAACTTTCAGAGAAAATCTCAAAAAATGTCGTAAAAAGCGTTGAAAGATTGTTTTTCAAGCAAGGAAATGGGCTGTAATGCCCTTTTTACTGGTCAGAAACTGGGGGGTGGGTGATGATAAAAATGAAAAAAGAAGCGCCTGTGCAGATAACCTTAATCCGCCAAGGAAAAACTGAAAAAGCTGAAATTTATTTTAAAACAATACAATCTGATAAATACAAGTTAAAAATCTTGTTTAGTAACAATGACAGTTTTGAAGTAACTGATAATGATTATTTCAGCTGTTTTTGTCAAATTAGGGATCATTTTCCCGATATTACCTTTCTTTGTAAAGGGGCTAAAGAAAACGTTTACCCATCGAGAATGGCGAGGGATATGGGTGGTGGTTTAGTCGCTTATCAATTAACTATTGGCAAACCTGCTGCTCAGAAAGATCTTGTGCCCATTTTTGATTTTGAAGATGAAAATATTGTTTCCACAAAAGAACAAGTAGATTTTTTTAAGACTTGGTTGAACACACCTAGAAAATAACAACTGTAATTAAGTTATACAGTTGTTATTTCTAGAAAAATTAAAGACGTTTAATAATAATTGAAGTGTTGATGCCACCAAAAGCAAAATTATTGGTTTGCATATATTCAATATCCAAATTTCGACCTGAACCGACAATATAATCTAAGTCTCCACAGGCAGGATCGACATTTTCAAGATTAATGGTAGGGTTGAACCAACCACTGTGCATCATTTCGACAGATAACCAGGCTTCTATTGCACCGCAAGCCCCTAGGGTATGACCAAAATAACTTTTTAATGATGATATTGGCGTTTGGTTGCCATAGATGTTTGCTACTGCATTGCTTTCAGCTATATCGCCTCGGGCTGTTGCTGTTCCGTGCGCACTAATGTAACCAATTTGTTTAGCATCTAATTTGGCTTGTTTTAACGCTTCTTCCATACAAATTTGGATAGTTTCTTGGCGTGGTTGTGTAATATGACTAGCATCACAATTGGTTTTAAAACTGATAATTTCGCCATATATTTTAGCGCCTCGGGCTTTGGCATGTTCGTACTCTTCAAGTATTAATGCACCTGCGCCTTCACCAATAACAAGCCCGTCTCTATCTCGATCATAAGGACGAGGTGATAGCTTAGGTGTGTCGTTTAATTGGCTGGTGGCAAATAGGGTATCAAATACTGCGGCCTCAGAAGGGCATAACTCTTCAGCACCGCCTGCTACCATAATGGTTTGCATGCCGTATTTAATGGCTTCATAAGCATAGCCAATCGCTTGACTGCCGGAGGTACAAGCGCTGGAAGTGGTGATTAATCTTCCTTTTAATCCAAAAAATAAGCCTGTGTTAACCGCTGTGGTGTGAGGCATCATTTGTATATAGGTGGTCGCTGTTATGTTATTTGTATGCTTTTCGTTTAACATTGTGGCGAATTCGGCAACCGGTTGAGTACTGCCGGTTGATGAACCAAAAGCAATCCCTGTTTCACCACCGGTAAGAATAGGATCATCTAATAAGCCTGCCTTTTCTAATGCTATTTCAGTCGCTTTAGTCGATAGCAATGATACTCTACCCATAGAGCGAATTTTTTTACGCGTATAGTGTTCCGGTATTATGAAATTGTCGATAGGCGCACCCAATTTTGTGTGTAAGCCATCATAGATTTCCCATTCGGGCATATATCTAACCGCATTTTGTAACTGTTTTAGGGTGTTTTGCACATTTAACCAGTCATTACCCAATGCTGTAACGCCGCCCATACCTGTTATGACAACTCTTTTTGTCATATCATCCCTCCATTGATTGAAATGACTTGGCGAGTGATGTAACCCGCAATATCTGACATTAAATAGCTCGCCAGTCCGGCAACTTCTTCAACTTGTCCCATTCGTTTTAATGGAATCATTTTCATAGCTTCTTGTAGCGCAATCGGCTCCATATCTAATATGCCGGTATCAATTAATCCCGGTGCAATGCAATTAACGGTAATTTTTCGTTTAGCTAGCTCAAGTGCCAGCGCTTTACTTGCGCCAATGACGCCTGCTTTTGCGGCACTATAATTTACTTGTCCTCGGTTGCCTGCAATTCCCGATACAGATGAGATAACAATAATACGCCCACCACTGCGCAGTCCAATCATTGGCATAATACAAGGATGAAGTACATTGTAAAAACTATCGAGATCGGTATGAATGACACTTTGCCAATCATCTTGCGTTAATGCAGGAAAAGCACCGTCGCGTATTATCCCGGCATTATTCACGACGCCATAATAACCGCCATGTAATTCGATATCTTCTTCTATTCTTTGTTTACATTGCATTTGATTGCTTACATCAAACTGAATCAAACGAGCCTGACCACCTAAATTTTCGATTATTGCCTTAGTATCAAGCGCACCTTGTTTATCGCTATGGTAATGAATCACGAGGTTAAATCCATCTTGCGCTAACTGACAAGCAATCGCTTTACCAATTCCTTTACTTGCGCCAGTAACAAGTACTGTTTTGTCCATTATTTTTCTCCTAATCGATTGTCACCAAATAAGTCTTCTAATTCGGACTCATCTGGCTCATATACATTAAGTTTTCCTTTGACAACACATTGTTGGTCAATAAAAATTTGACAATCAAAGTTAGCCAATTTTGAATCATTCAGAACTAAATTGGCGTGGATCATTAAGTGACTATCATAGGGAAATGCAGGTAAAGTTGTTTTTATTGCTCGTCCACCGATTAACATACCTAAAGAGGGTATTTTGTTGTTTAACAGACTGTGATAGCCATTCCAAACGCCAATGGTTTGCGCCATTATTTCAATCGCATAAAAATTGGGTAGTAATTTATCTTCATTCAAAAAAGGCGCTAAAATACCTGTTTCATGAGTTCGAACACTACAAATACACTTTTCTTCATTGATTAAATGAATGTTTTCCACCATGACCATTGGCGTTTGATGAGGTAAATAATAGCTTGCTGGGTGATAGTTCATCATATTTTTCCGATAATTAGTGATGCATTATTACCGCCAAATGCGAACGAATTCGACATTATAATCCGTTTTTCTAACATCATTTTTTTAGTAATTATATTAATTTTATCCAGACTTTCATCATAAGGTGATTGGGAAAAGTCTTGTTGAGGTAGATAGATATTTTGATCGAGCAACAGGCAACTAAGCGCAAGTTCAGTTATAGCCGCACTGCCTAATGTGTGTCCGGTAAGATGTTTAGTTGAACTGCAAGGCGGTAAGTTTTGTTTAAATAATCGATAGACAGCTTTGCTTTCAGCTAAATCATTTAATTTGGTTGCGGTGCCATGTAAATTGATATAACCAATATCATTGATCGTCAATTTAGCCGTATCTAACGCCATTTGCATGGCCTGTTGAGCGCCTATTCCTTCGGGATGCGGTGAAGAGATATGGTAAGCATCTGATGATTCACCTATGCCTAATAGCCTAATATCACTGGTCGGTTCTTTAGTTAATAAAAATAGAGCACCGGCTTCACCAATATTGATGCCATCTCGTTTTTCAGCAAATGGGGTACAGGGTTTTTCTGAAAGTGCTTCAAGAGCGTTGAATCCGTTGATTGGCATTCTGCTTAAGCTGTCGGCACCACCCACAATTGCGGCATCAACAATACCAAGCTCAATTAATCTTTTGCCACTTATTATTGCTTTCGCACTTGAAGTACAAGCTGTTGATATTGTGTAACTTGGCCCGGTTAACCCTAGTAACATGGTTAAAAAACAAGAAGGGTTGCCTAACTCTTGTTGAGCATAAGTGAAATTTTGATTATGGTTGCCTGTTTGCGTCAGTTGTTTTATATACTTATCGCCTTCATCAATACCTGATGTGCTTGTTCCTATCACAATGGCAATGCGATCAGCGTTATATTTTTTTATCGCTTTGTTTATTTCTGTCTGAATCTGTAAATAGGCAGCATAAAGTAGTTGATTATTTCGGGTTGAATATGGCGATAAATGTTTAGGAATAGCAGGAAGTGTCTGATTATTAACTTTTCCTAACCAAGTTTTTTTGCCGTTTAATAACCATCCTTCTTGTTGAATTAAACAATGCTTAGCACAATAATTTTGACTTAAATTATGTTTAATTTCGTCTTGAGAACTACCTAAACTATTAATTGCACCAAATGCTGCTACATAAACCATCTATTTTGCTTCCATGCTCTGTATTGAAATTTGATAACCAAATATATTATGTTTTATCTGTGTAGGTTTTCTAATCTGATTCGATGTTGTTTGATTATAACTAATATCAATAATGATGTTTTGTTGATCATCGATTAATTGTCTGTGATAGTCATTATCAATAAGTTTCCACCCTTGTGGTAAAACCGCTTGCCATTGCTTAAGAGGCAGAATGCTTAATAAGATATCAGATAGCACTTGTTCGGGCGGAGGGAGTTGCTTGATAAAAATATTTTGTTTGGTTTTGATACTTTCGCCTGTATAGCTCAATTCAAATAAGCGTATTCCAAGTGCCGAAAGCCCTATAACCTTGAGTTGATCATCTTTAGCGTCTAAAAGGATAATTAAAGAGTGCTCTTGGTCATTATATTTAAATTTTAATAGCTGTTGATCATGATAGTTATTTTCAAAATTAGGTTTGGGAATACTCACTTTTGTATCTTTAGTAAACCAAGCTTCGGATTTTGTTTTGCTAGCGCATCCGGTTGCTAAGAAACCAACGATAACCATAATTAAAACAATATATTTTTTCATCCTTAATTACCTAATCCTTTTTTAATACAAGGCGATTATTGATTGCTAAAGGGGCAAATACAAATGCGCCAAAAATGCCACTAGTTAGTACTAAACCAAATCCCATAATAGCAGTTGTGTGACTAATTATCAGTAACCCAAATGATAAAAGTGTCGTTATCGCTGCCATTGTTACGGCTAACAGGGCACTTTGGGTTTGGCTTTTGCGATTACTTAAAAACAGACTATAATCGATACCAATACCAATCACAAGGATAAGTGCCAACATTGAAAAAAGATTCAACGTTTGATCAATCATGCCATGTACTGATAGCGCAATGCCAATGGATAAAAGTGTTGGAAGTGTGCTTTTCAAACCGGTTTTTATCCCATGCTTACGATTATAAACCATAAAACATATACAAATCGCAATAACTGATCCGATAATGAGCTTTGTCAGATAAACTCGATAATGTGTAAACATGGTTGTAAATTCTGAACGTCGATCTAACCAATAAATACCCTCGTCAATTTGAGACATTTGAGAAATTTCGGTTAAATTATTTATACCACTTATTGGAATTAAAGTTGCACTTTCACCGGTTTTTAATGATAGCCAAAGTAGCTTTTTCCCATGGCTGATTTCACTTTGTTCCCATAAATTAGGTGTAATAAATGTGTTTGTTTCTTGAAGACTTGGTGTTTTAATTGCAAAACCAATTTGGTTGAGTTTTGCGATAATTTCGGGGGTATATTGCTCTATCAATGCAATGTTTCGCTTCTGTTTGCCAATAGAAGGTAAATTGATACTTTGATATTGCGTAAACCAGCCATTTGATTTTGCCTGTTCTAATTTAGGTATAAAATTTTCAAGCCGTTGTAATGTCTGCTCTGCATTATCACCAAAGACAATAAACCATTTTTGGTCGCTTGTTTGCCCTGTAATATCGATTATCTGCTGTTCTTGTTGTTGTAGTTCTGCAGGTAATGCTTGCAATTTGCCAATATCGTCATCAATTTTTAAATTGGATAACCCGATACCGATAAATATCAGGGCTGATGATACTAATAGCCACTGTGTTTTTTTGTTTTGCCATATATCCAGCCAGCGAGTCAATATACGGTGGCCGACTTGTTGGCGTACAGGTAATTTATTGACCAAAATAGGGTACCAGCAAATAACTGTCATAAATGCGCCAATTAATCCAAAAATAGCAAACATGGATAACTGTTTTAACCCCGGGAAAGGTGCAATTAACAGTACCAAATAGGCAATAAAACTTGTGCATAATGCAATGAATAATGTTGATATTAATTTTTTTAAGCTTGCATAAGGTGATTCTTGATCACCATGCAAAAGTCGTTCAGTTAAATAGTGTAATGAATAATCTATCGCTATTCCGATAATACTTGTACTCATGACTAAAGTCATAATGTGGATTTGGCCAAATGAAGCCAATACCGCAACTAAACCGCAAACAATACCAATAAAAATTGAAAGTAATGAAAGAAAAATGGGTATGACGGAACGAAATATAGACATAATTAATAAAATAATGCCGATAACTGAAATGCTTCCAATAGTCGATATATCATTTTGGGCTTGTTCACTAGCATAATCGCTGTAAAAAAGAACGCCTCGTTTTAAAATGTTAGTTTCAGGCCAGTTAATTTGTAGTTGTTCAATAAGCGCATCTAACTGTTCGACAATTTGATGTGATTGGCTAATGTTAAATGAGGAATCTTTAAGATCAGCATAAATCATGTACCAGTCATTACCCAAACTATCTTGAACTGATAGCCATTTATTTTTAATTGCCAGTTTTCCGGCACTATTGAGCTGATTAAGCTGTGAAGATCGCGTCAGTAAGAGTGGGTCATTATTTAATTCTGTGGCACTAACCCCGCTAAATGGTGAATAAATTTGGCTCTCAATCCATGCAAATTGATTGTGCATTTCAATTCGATTGGCGGTAGTTTCGTCTAACAATTGATATCGGTATTGATAGGCAAATTTGCCCCAATTTTGCTGAAATTGTTCATCAAAATACCCATTAACACTATGAATAAAAGGCTGCTTTTGTAAATGTTCATACCACCAATTTACTGGCTCTAAATTGGTTGCTTGCTGAGGTTTGATTAACCAAACCAGCTGTTTATCCAATCTATCTTGAAAGCCATCAATAATTTCTACTGGAACATCGTTAGTTTGTTCGTTAGGCAGTAGTGACAGTACGCTTGTGTTGAGTTTGCTATGTTGTATCAGATAGCCAGCAGTTAAGAGTATGCTTATCACAACAAAAAGCCATAAAATGGCTCTTATTTTAAGTAACTTTTTGTTATTTGAATAACGACTGTTCATGTTGTGTTAATTTAGTTGTCTTGTGGTTGAAAAATGTAATTTCCGTTTTATCATTTTGCATATCATCAAGCGTGATCTTTTCAAGATATACATTTCCGCTTAGCTGTATCTGCTTGAAAATTTTATTTAGTGGGGCTGATATTGGGATCAATGTTAAATTCCACTGCTTATCATGTTCTGTGAGTGTTAATTTAAAGTTATTTTTTAGCATTTGTGCGTCAGCAGTAAAAATCGCAGATAGTAAATGATTGAATTGAAACAGTTGAGGTTGATTTTCAGCTGTTATTATTTGTGGTGTTCCTCCGTCAATATTCTGTTCCATTCTAACTTGATTCATTTTTAAGGTCATTTTAAAAGGACTGAGTTGTTGCCACCATAATCCATCTTGTTGAGATATAATCATTTTACCTGTCGAATGTAGGGGATGACTTAATCCATTGATAAAACGATCTTGTTTGAAATCTGCTCGAACAACTTTATTTTGACTAAATTGTTGCTGCAAGTTTTCGAGTGTTATTGCCTGAGTTATGCCACTTGAAAATATCAAAAATAGGGTGATGACAATGACAAAATATTTTTTCATTTTAATAATCCAAATCGTTCTAAAAAAATATGAGGGGTAACAAAACTCATTTCTTGGGTTGTTGCTAATACCGCAACTTGAATTGTATAACCGCAAGTCGTTTTTCTTCCTTGACTGTCGGTTATGAGATAACTAATTTTTATTCGATGTTCATACTCTTCTAACTTAGCCATAATCTGGATTTTTTGCTCTGCAATTATCGGTGCAATGTACTTGACTCGTGTATCGACTATCGGCCATAGGTAACCGGAGTCAATCATATCTTTATAACCATAGTTGAATTTCTGAAACAAGGCTTCACGTGCTTTTTCAAAAAATTTTAAATAGTTTCCATGCCATACAACGCCCATGGCATCTGTATCGTGAAATGAAGTGGTATATTCGATGATTGCATTATGGCTAGCGTTGTTATTCATTTTTATCTACTTTTGTTGTTGCTTCGTTTAATTCAGGCTTATTAAAATCCCAAAAATCATAAAAGTTAAACCAGTCTAATGGTGACACTAAACAATAGTGTTCCAACCTTTTTGCATATTTTTGGATGATTAAGTCGATTTCAGCTTGACGATTTTTTCGAGAGAATTTGAGATTATCTGAAAAAAGTTCAAAGTGTATTTGAAAACGCCCATTTGGTTTTAATCCCCAAAAAAGATAAACCGGCGCACTTAATGCAGATGAGAGGATGAAAGGGCCTTTAGGAAAAGGTGCTGGCGATCCTAAAAAATTCGCCCAACTGACCGCGTTTTCTTGCATCCTTTGATGCGGATTGGTCGAGGTTCTATCACCAACAATGGCAATCCATTCACCTGCATCTAGTTTTTGTTTAAGCATAATTGCAGTGTCGGCGCCTAAGGTATCGACTTGAATAAGATTAACCGTTGAAGCATTATTGGCTTCACTTAATACTTGCTTGAAACGGCTTGAATTTTTATTAAAGACTAATGCATTAATTTTTACATCATGAGAAAGCTGCGCAAGCGCTCGACACATTTCAATATCACCTAAATGTGAACCTATTAATACTATTCCTTTTTTTTTATCGATGAGGTTTAAGAACTCTTGGTTATTGGGAATGTATATATCGTTAATTTTTATATCGCCTTGCCAGCACGCAAGTTTATCTAGTAATGCCTCTCCAAATCTTAAAAAGTGATTAAAAGAGGTTAGCCTTTTCTTTTCAACAAAAGGTATTTTGTCATAATGATTTTTTATTCTTTGCAAATATTGTTGTGATGCCTGACGTTGTTTTTTACCGGTCAGCCAAAAATAACAAATAACCGGAAACATGATAGCCTTGGCTGCTCTTCTACCTAACAAACGGTAAAACTTTAAAATAAACCTAAGACCCCAAAGTCCTTTTCGTTCTTGAATTTGTGACCAGTGTTGTTGATCTTTCTTTTTTTTGAAATTTCTTTTTATTAGCGAAACCATTCGTGGAAACATGCCGAAAAATAGTTTAGTGTGCATCCATGATATTAATAAATTATCTTTCACCGCTTTAAAATGTGAGACACCATCTTCGGGGTAAGTGACTTTAGTTGGTACAAAAACGCTATTGGTACCTTGCCAGTATAATTTCACCATAATGTCTGTATCAAAATCCATGCGTTTCCCGATTTTGCAACGCCTTAATAATTTATTGGTAGCTTGTAGTGGGTAGATACGAAAGCCACACATGCTATCTTTTATACTCAATGATAGCGTTTCAATCCATACCCAGAAATGGGTAATGTATCTTGCGATCAGCCGATGTTTGGGTACGGAACTATCATATATCGGACAGCCTGAAATTAAGGAATATGGGTTTAATTGTGATTGTTCGATTAACTGTGTGATGCTATTGCTGTCGTGCTGTCCGTCAGCATCGATTTGAATGGCATAATTATAGCCTTGATTATAGGCATATTTAAGCCCATTGATTACAGCTGCACCTTTACCTTGATTGGTTGCTAGACGAATTAAGATCACCCAAGCATATTGGTCGGTAATAAGTTTTATCTTTTGAGCTTGTTCAATCGAACTACCGTCATCAATGACGATGCACTTGAGTTGGTATTGTTCAATACTTTTGAGGACTTTTGGTAACGCATGGCTGTGGTTATAACATGGAATTACAAAACAATAATTTGCCGATAGATTAATCGTGTTTATTGACATAATGTAAGTTTTCCGGAGCTAGCTATTTTTAGCGTGTTATCTGGCTTGATAAAAGAATAGGAGAAATCTATTCTTTGCTCTTTTTCATTCCACTTCAAATTTAATTTAAGTCGGTCTTGAGGAAGTATCGGACATTGGAATTTGATCACATCTATCGATGATAATGATAAATTTGCATTAAAGTATTTTTGGGTATAGTAAATTACCCAATTAAGTTGTACGACCCCTGGCAATAATGGTTGGGAAGGGAAATGTCCTTTAAACCAAAATAGATCAGTAGGTATGACTAACTCAATATTAACATGATGAGTATCTTTATCGACGCTTAATTCATTTGCAAACACTTTATTCATTACTTTCTCATTAGTTTCAAATAATGATTTCAATTCCATGTAAGTGGTTTTACCTTGCATATTTTTTGGCAGGTTTTCCACAAATCGCCATTTCTTTGGTAATTCAATCAATGATAATTCATCTTTCAAAAAAAGTCGAAAATATTGTGTTAAATTATAAGAATTGTGTTCTTTAGATAGTTCGCTATGTGATGTAGATAGTTTAACTATAGCACCCAAAATAGTTCTGTTATTTTGAATTAAAGGAATGACAATTGCTTCTTCTACTTCAGGTAATTGATTAATTTTATTCTCAATATATGTCAGTGATACACGGTTTTCTGAGATTTTAATAATCTTATCTGATCGACCATTTAAGTGAAAATACTGTGCATCAACTATCGTTATTTTATCATTCAACAGCTCTGGTTGCGTTAACAGCGGAGAAATAAGGCATGTCTTTTGATCGCCATTTTGTTGAAGTTCCATTTCAGAAAATAACTGCCAAGGCATATTTGGGTGAAGTTGTTTACGAGTCGCAATGATACCTGTTTCAGTCGATCCATATATCTCATCGGGCAAGACATTAAAATTTTGTTTACATGATAAAGCTTCGTCATAGTTTAGACTTCCACCCGCAGAAATTACTTTTTCACAATTGATTGTCGGTAATTTGACATCTAACGTTTTGATGATTGAAGGGCTTGTTATATATAACAATTTTTTTTCATTATATTGATATAGTTGTTCTTGATAAATTATCGGCTCACAAACAAAGGGAATTTTCATCATTAGCGATAACATGATTTTGAAAGTTAAGCCATACATATGTTGATGAGAAACTGATGCGACAATAAGATCAGCGGATAATTTTCCCCAGTTAGATTCAAGCTGTTGGATCTCTATTTCGAACTGATTGACTGTTTTTTCAATTGGTTTTGGTAAACCGGTTGAACCTGATGTGAATATTGTTAATGTGCTATAGCTAAAATCTTTATTTATAAAGTCAGCAATTTCAACGGAATTTACGTTAAACAGTTGATTGATATTTATTAGACGTTTATGAGTATCATACTGATGAATAGCCTGATTATCAGTTAATAATGCATCATAATCATCTTTAATTTCTTGATGATAAGCGCTAAATAATTTGGGATGTTTACCTGAATAGAAAAGAGCAAATAAACCCACAACAAAATTAAAACTATCTTGCATGGTTAAAGCCCAATATTTTTCAGGACTTTTAGAAAGCTGCTGACTCAACAGTAAAACTTGTTTTTTTAATTCAAGTACAGACAGAGGTTGCTTTTTTCTAAAAGCGATAATTTCATGATCAGGCCGTAATAACTGTTTAGATAGCGAGACTATTGTTTGATTTGTTGACGTATCAGCCATTCTCCCACCATAAGTGTGCCAATCAAAATATAACTAATTAAGCCATTGTACATTGTCCACCAGTAAAGATTGTTTATTAAACAGGTAATTAATGCAATGCTTCCATTAAGCATAAAAAAAAGGCACCAACAAATCGTGACTTTACGGGTATATTTTATTGCTTTAGTGGGTAAGTTAGCATCTTTAATTCTGGCAAATTTTTCAACAATTGTTTGCGGTTGTGATAAGGAATAACCGAAGGTAATCAAAAATACCACATTGACCATAACGGGGTAGTAAAAAAGTATTTGATGTTGAGAAAACAACCAGCTACTTAATAATAATGATAATCCAATAAACGCAGTAATTTTGGCAAGCCAACGCATGCTTACTAAGATATTGGGTAGAGTTAATAACCGTAGAATAAATAATGCAGCTAAATAGAAAATGGCTAGTTTAATTTCCTGGTAGCGTAAAGATAAGTAAATGATAAATGGGTAACAGACAAAAGAGATATTTGTTAAACATTTAATAATTAACTTAACTTTACTCATAATTAATTATTTACTATTAATTAAGTTATCAACCGCATCAACAACGTCTTGAACAGTTCTGACTGATTTGAATGTTTCAGGATCAACTTTTTTACCGATCTTCTTTTGTAGATGAACGACTAAATCAACCGCATCAATACTATCTAAATCTAGCTCTTCAAAAAGTTTTGATTCGGGTGTGATATCTTCAGATGAAAGTTCAAAAAGTTGGACAAGTGCAGATTTAACTTGCTCAAAGATTTGTTGTTTATCCATGTTATTAAGCTCCTTTTTATTGTTGTGCTGAAATAAAATCTGCTAATGTTTGAACGGAATAAAACGCTTTTTTGGTCTCTTCACTTTCAGAAGATAAAACAATACCATAATTGCTTTTTATCGCAAGTCCTAGCTCTAAAGCATCAATAGAATCCAGACCTAATCCATCACCAAACAGCGGGGCTTTTGTATCTATGTCAGCCGGTGTGATATCCTCCAAATTAAGTACATCTATAATTATCTGCTTAATTTCATTTTGTAGCTTTTCCATAAGTTTCCTTTTTAAATTATCTCACTTTTTTCGTTAAAAATTGATGTTAAGCGCTGGGTTAATTTCCGTGCCGCTATCGTAGTACTAAATTCAGAAAATTCGTTAATCGCTATTTTTTCGCCAATTGTAATAGTGAAACAGGGTTTTTTATATGGTATTCGGTACCATTTTTGTTTTTTGAACAGTAAAGGAGGGTTACATTGGATGTGGATGACTCTCAAATCTGCATGACACCTTAATGCGATATTAGCCGCCCCTCTTTGTAATTTGATCGGTTCATTCGGTACACTTCTTGTTCCTTCAGGAAATATTAAAATTCGTCCGCCATTTGCCAGAATTTGCTGACATTGAGGCAATATTTTTTCAGACTCCTGATTTAAAATGTAACCTGCCGTTTTGATAATTCCACTGATAAAAATATTTTGTAACAATGCACCTTTTACTAAACAATCACAGCGAGGCATAACTGACGCTAACAGTACGACATCAAGTAAGGAGGGATGATTTGCAACGATTAAACAATTTTTATCTTGTTTAAGTTTTTCAAGACCGTAAAACTGATAATCGATAATACCTAGCGATTTGACAATCCATAAAAAAATCTTAAAGCTGAAACTAATACTTTTTTGCGCAATAGCGATTCTTTTAGCTTCGTTCCAAACAAATAATCTTAATAACGTAAACCACAATAGCGATAGTATGAATAATCCATAAGATCCAAATAATATAAATCCAAATGTGGTAGCAATAAGACGCCAAAATATATTGATTTGACGGCGTTGTTTAATTACTTCTCGTTCATCGTCCATAACCAATCTTGAGTATTTCCTTTTACTATGAAGCGCTGTTGCTTATTTAAATAAGCACGTAAAAAAGCAAGCGATTGTGGGTATTTTTCAGCAGGAACAGTTGTTGTTTGCGTTATATTCTGGCAACTGATCTCATTACCTCTTGTTATTATATAGCCAACAGCGTAAGTTGGAACCGATGACTTTATATAACTGTGATATGTATCGGGAATGGTTCCGTCGAAGTCTATTAGTAATACTGTTTTATCTTCTTGCGTTAATACAGATATTGCTTCAATTAATCCTTGTTGAAAACTGTCATAATGAGCAGAAATAGAAGTGATTGGGATTGGTTTTTTGGCAATAATAGTTAACAAACCTGATGCGGTATTATGAACTGATAAAGCAAAATCAGTGGGCGAAATATCACTATTTTGATTGAGCATTGATAAAATTTTATATGTTTTATCTATCTCTCCATGTTGACTGGTAAATACCGCGAGATCGGGAACTTGAGATTGTTTAATTAATTCCATTCCAACTTCTACCGCTAGACGTGATTGAACACTCATCCTGCGAGCTTGCATCATGGGTAAATTGACTAGCTTTGGCAAAGGCAAATTCCAATCATGGTTGGAATTTTTAGACCAATTTTCCCAATCCGATTGATTAGATAGACCAGAAGAGAGAGCAAACCAGTTTTTTATGGAAAAAGAAAAATTCATCTTGATAATGTTTCAATTAACTCTTTACTTAATAATAAATTGTAATATTATTTATTTTTACCAATCCCTAATATGGGGCTGTTTATAAAATACAGTAAAACTTCAAAAAGGCAATAGATTGAAAGGACTCAACACAAAAAAATTTAATTATGATAAGGATATTTATACTGCCTTAGAAGCAATAACTGAAGCACAAAAAATAGCATTTGCACCATTAATGTTTCAAGCTGTTGCGTGTATGAAAAATGAAGGCATATTAGCTCAACTCGATAATGCCGGTAAAACTGGTATGAGTTTAGATGATTTAATGGATAAAGTTTCGTTGTCATCTTATTCTCTTCAGCTTTTATTAGATATTGGATTGAGTATGCATATTGTTTATCAAGATAATGATCATTTTATTTTAGGTAAGGTTGGTCATTATTTGCTACATGACACGATGACGAAGGTAAACTTCGATTTTGTGAAAGACGTGTGTTATCAAAGTATGTTTTATCTTCAAGACTCATTAGCAAATGGTAAACCTGAAGGATTAAAAGTATTTGGTGATTGGAATACTATTTACCCCGCATTACAAGAATTACCTGAACAAGCAAAAAAAAGCTGGTTCGCCTTTGACCACTTCTATTCTGATCATTCATTTCCAGTTGCTTATTCTCATATTAAAGATCTCAATCCTAAGCATATTTATGATGTTGGCGGAAATACCGGTAAATGGGCTATTTTTTGTGCCCAGCAATGTGCAGATCTTAAGATAACGCTCTTAGATTTACCTCAACAAATAGCCGTTGCCCAAAATAATATTAAAGCAGCCGGTTTTGATGATCGAATTAATGGTTTTGCCGTTGACTTATTATTAGCCAAACAACTGCCGAATGAAGCTGATGTTTGGTGGATGAGCCAGTTTTTAGATTGTTTTAGTGTAGAACAAATTACCCATATTTTGTCGTTGATTCATGGTAGCATGAGAGAGGATGCAGTTTTATGTATTATGGATCTTTTTTGGGACAGACAAGCTTTTGAAGCAGGGGCATTAAGTTTAAATGCTTCATCTTTATACTTTACGTGTTTAGCAAATGGTAATAGCCGTTTTTATCATTCGAAGGTTTTTTATCAGTGTTTAAATAGCGCCGGTTTTCACGTTGAAAAGGATATTGATGGCTTAGGATACGGTCATACTTTGTTGATATGTA
The DNA here is from genome assembly GCF_019469205.1 of Gilliamella sp. ESL0405. Classification (NCBI taxonomy): domain Bacteria; kingdom Pseudomonadati; phylum Pseudomonadota; class Gammaproteobacteria; order Orbales; family Orbaceae; genus Gilliamella; species Gilliamella sp. ESL0405. The sequence continues at coordinate 727,898 of NZ_CP048265.1, forward strand.
AAAAACGTTAAATAATATAATTTAGATTAAAGGAGTTAACAATGAAAATTATTAAGTTAATTATAACCACGCTATTTATTACCACATTACTCGGTTGTGCTAGTAAATTTCAAGCACCCAAAAATGTCACTACACCTGTACAAGGAGTCACAAAAGAGCAAGTTAAACAAGCGATTTTGAATACTTCAACTAATGGTCGTTCAGCTTTTGGTACTTGGAAATTTCAATCAGTAGATAATAACAATATTCGAGGTAGTTTGTTCAACCGTAAATTTGAGGTTGTTGTAAATATTCCTTATTCAGCTAATGGATATTCTATCGAATATGTTTCAGCTAGTGATAATTTAAAAGATAAACGTGGCAATGTTCATCGTAACTATAATCGTTGGATCAACAATTTAGATGCGAGAATTAGAGAAAATATTTTTAAAACAAAATAATTTTACGAAAGTTAAATTATTCAGCTTCTTTGTCAATGCTGAATATTAAAAATCAAGCAGTTTATAAGCTCAGTTTTTTACTGAGCTTATAAATTAAGTTCCACATTTAGTTTAACTGTGTGCATACTTTAAAATCTTATTGATAATGTTAATTTCTTCAACTACCATATTCTAACAATAATATTAATCGTTAAAATTGAATATCTATTCTTTTCATTGCAGTTTAATATGTAATTGTATTCATATTCTTTTGTGAATATTGCTCCAATCTGACAAATATCTTTTCATATTCTTAAATCATAAATCTTAGCACTTGAGGACAATTATTATGTTTCAATGGCTTTCTGACTGGATTTTAGATGGACTTAGACACTCACCGGAAATTCTATTATTTCTCTCTCTGAGTTTAGGGTATTTAATCGGTGCTATTCGCATTGGTAAATTTCAATTGGGTGGCGTTGCAGGTTCATTACTCGTGGCAGTAGCACTAAGTGTTTTTGGCGTCACAGTTGACGCTGGCGTTAAAGCTGTGCTATTTGCGCTATTTATTTATGCTGTTGGCTTTGAAAGTGGTCCGCAGTTTTTCCGTTCACTGGGTGTAAAAACTTTACGTGAAATATTTTTAGCATTGTTTATTGCTGTTGCTGGCTTTGCAACGGTGGTTATATTGGCAAAATTATTCCATTTAGATAAAGGCCTTGCAGCTGGTTTAGCGGCTGGTGGATTAACCCAATCTGCAATTATGGGTACCGCTTCTGATGCTTTAAGTCAATTAGGTCTGAGTGCTGAAGAACTCAGTAAAATGCAAGGTAATGTCACAATAGGTTATGCTGTGACTTATATTTTTGGTTCGCTTGGTGCCATTATTGTTTGTGTCAATATCCTTCCTAAAATTATGGGCAGTGATATTAACGATGATGCGATGAAGGCACAAGCTGAGCAACTTCATGGTTCACTTCTATTAGGTAGCAACCAAAATTTAGCGCTATCAGATGTTACAGGCCGTTTATATCGCATTACCAATAAAATTAATCAAACTGTTGAGAGTGTTGAAAAGCTTGTCGATGGTATCAGTATCGAACGTATCAAACGGGGTAATAATATCCTCGAAGCTAGTCCTGATACTTTATTGAAAGCAAGGGATATTATATTGGTTGTTGGTCACCGTGATTCGATGATTAAAGCGAGTGATTTGCTTGGTACTGAAGTCAATTCCGCTTCTGGCATGGATGTGGTGATGAATACACAAGATGTTGAAATGCGTAATACACGTTATGTTGGTCAAAATTTAACGCAAGTTTTATCGTCTGAAGAAGTGATGAAGTTAAAACATGGCATCTATTTAACGGCTATTCATCGAGACGGACAGCAACTACCACTCAATAATGACATCAATTTAAAATTAGGTGATGTGATTACAATTTATGGTGCTGATAGCGATTTACGTCGTGTTGTGGATAAAATTGGGGCACCCATCACTAAAAGCGAAAAGACAGACTGGATATTCCATGGTTTGGGCTTGGTTGTGGGGTTAATTATTGGATTAATCGTTATCCGTGTTAGTGATATTCCTATTACTTTAGGTGCTGGTGGTGGTGCATTGTTATCCGGCCTATTGTTTGGTTGGTATCGCTCGCTTCATCAAACTGTTGGTAATATTCCAACAGGGGCATTGCAACTATTAAAAGATTTTGGTCTGGCTGGTTTTGTTGCGGTTGTTGGATTAAGTTCTGGTCTTCAAGCTATTGATACCATTCGAGAACAAGGTCTGTCTCTATTTTTAATTGGCGTGGTGGTAACTATTTTACCTATGTTGCTTGCTATCTATTTTGGTAAATATGTATTGGGTTATAAAAACTCAGCGGTATTTGCCGGTGCGTTAGCAGGTTCTCGTAGTGCTAACCCAGCTTTTGGGGAAGTGCTAAACAAAGCAGGTAATTCTACCCCGACTAACTCTTTTGCTATTACTTATGCTTTAGCTAATGTGTTCCTAACATTACTAGGACCATTAGTTGTGGCTTTTGTTTAATTGTAATATCAGATTAAAGGTACAAATTATGAAAAAAATTAAAACAGAGTATGCAAAGTACGCTAATTTAAGCCCTTTTGAATTGAAAGATAACTTAATTAAACTAGCTCAAAGCCACGCCGACCGAACTATGTTAAATGCTGGTCGTGGTAATCCTAACTTTCTTGCTACTTGGCCGCGTCAAGCTTTCTTCCAACTGGGTGTTTTCGCAATTCAAGAATCAGAAATGTCTTATTCTTATTTGAATGAAGGTGTAGGTGGATTTCCAATAAAAGCTGGATTAACAGGGCGCTTTGAGCATTTTGTTCGCCAAAATTATGAAACGCCTGGTGTCGCTTTTTTAGGTAAAGCATTTTCCTATATTCGTGATCAACTAGGACTTGATGAAAACGCTTTTTTACAAGAAATGGTTGAAGGTATTTTGGGATGTAACTATCCTGTACCCGACAGAATGTTGCGTTTTAGTGAAGAAATAGTGAAATCCTATGTTTTGCAACAAATGGGAGCGCAGTATCTTGATCGTGATGATCTTGATTTGTTTGCCGTTGAAGGTGGTACCGCCGCAATGGCTTATATATTTAATTCAATGAAAGAGAATGGTTTGATTCAAAAAGGGGATAAAATTGCAATAGGTGCGCCAATTTTTACCCCATATTTGGAAATCCCAGCTCTTAATGATTATCAATTAGTTGAAGTATTGATTAATGCCGATCCGGATGCAAATTGGCAATATCCAGAGTCTGAATTGCGTAAACTTGAAGACCCATCAATAAAAGCTTTCTATTTAGTCAATCCATCGAATCCACCGTCAGTTAAGATCGATGATAAAAGTTTAAAAATCATTGCTGATATAGTGAAAAAGCGCCCTGATTTAATCATCTTAACCGATGATGTTTATGGTACTTTTGCTGATGATTTTCAATCTTTATTCGCAATTTGCCCTAAAAATACTATTTTGGTGTATTCATTTTCAAAATACTTTGGTGCAACCGGCTGGCGTTTAGGGGTAATTGCTACCACTCGTGACAATGTCATTGATAAAACCATTAAAGCTTTACCTAGTAAAGCTAAACAGGTTTTAAATAAACGTTATAGCTCTATTGTCACTGATCCGCAAAATCTTAAATTTATTGATCGCTTAGTTGCCGATAGTCGTGCTGTTGCCTTGAATCATACTGCCGGGCTATCAACACCACAACAAGTACAAATGGTTCTGTTTGCTCTATGTGAAATGATGGATAACGATCAAAGTTATAAAGCGGCATTAAAATCGCTTATACGTCGACGTGCAGCATCGCTCTATCAGCATTTAGGTCTTAAACATAATACAGATGAAAATAGCGTTGATTATTATACATTGATTGATTTAGAGCATATTTGTCGTGAACTTTACGATGATAAATTTGCTAAGTGGATTTTGAAAAATAAAAATCCTTCAGAGATGTTGTTTAGAATTGCTGATGAAGCAGGTGTGGTTCTGTTACCTGGTAAAGGTTTTGCTGTTCAACACCCTTCAGCACGTGCTTCTTTAGCAAATTTAAATGAGTATCAATATGCTGCAATTGGCTTATCAATGCGTAAACTTGCTCAAGAGTATTATAATGAGTATAAAGGTAAGAAAAAATAACAGCATAATTATCTTTAATTAATACAAATAAAAAGCCCTGATTAGTGCAGGGCTTTTTTATATTTTTTGAATTATTAAATATTTTGCTTTAAAAATTGAAAATAGTGGTTAACGTTTTAATTTAAGGTTATTTAAACTGCATTAATTTTCAGTATCAAATCAATGGAAATGACATTGTTTATCCTTGACCATAATAGGCATTTTTTCCATGCTTGCGGTAATAGTGTTTATTTAATAATTCTGATTGTATTTTAATACCGATATTGAGATTACGGGTGGCTAATGCCATTGTTGCGACTTCCTCAAGTACTACGGCGTTTTGTACTGCATCATGTGCAGTAATGCCCCAAGCAAAAGGGCCATGACCCATAACTAGCACACCTGGAATTGCCATTGGCTCTAATGAACGTTTGGCAAATTCTTCAATAATTACTTTGCCCGTATTGAGTTCATAATCTGTTGCGATTTCGGTTGGGCTTAACGCTCTTGTACAAGGAATATCACCATAAAAATAGTCAGCATGTGTTGTTCCTAATGCTGGAATATCTAAACCAGCTTGCGACCAGATAGTTGCATAACGTGAATGCGTGTGAATGACTCCGCCTATCTGCTCAAAAGCTCTATAAAGTGCTAGATGTGTGTTGGTATCACTTGAAGGATTTAGCCGGCCTTCTATTTTGTTTCCGTTCAGATCGACGATAACAATATCATCTTCGTTCAGTTGTTCATAAGCAACGCCTGAAGGTTTAATGGCAATCACGCCTTTTTGCCTGTCAATTTCTGATACATTGCCCCATGTAAAGGTGACAAGTTGATAATGCGGCAATAATAAGTTGGCAGCTAGTACCCGTTGTTTTAATGACGTAAACATATAAAATCCTATTAATAAAGAAGTCATTGAATAATAAGTAAGGACAATTTAATTTAAATTGTCCTTCAATTAGCCTTTATTTGTTTATTTATCAACACCAATATGGCGCAGTTTTTTTCCTGACATTAGGTTTTTTTCGATATGTTCTAACGAAATATTTTTAGTTTCAGGCACAAACAAGATAACAACAAAAATGAATAAGATATTCATTGCGGTGTACAGCCAAAATGTTTGTGCTACACCAATGTGATTTAATAAAGTGAGGAAAGTTGCGCCAATAATCATATTGGATATCCAGTTGGTTGTGGTGGAACAAGTTACACCAAAATCACGGCTTTTTAATGGCTGAATTTCTGAACAAAGGATCCATACCACAGGTGCAGCACTCATGGCATATCCTCCTATACACATAATAGCCATACCGACAGCAGCATAAGATGTGATTGAGGATGTGTTTCCGTTTTCAATTAATTGCAGGCAAATACCAAGTATTAGTGTTCCTATTGCAATAATACCAAATCCAACTTTTAAAATAGGTTTTCGTCCTAATTTATCGACGGTAAAAATTGCAATAAAGGTGGCTAATACAAAAGTGAGTCCAACAATTATGGTTGCAACCATTTGTTGCTCCGTTGTTTGAAAGCCAGCAAGACTAAAAATTTTCGGTGCATAATACATAATAATGTTCATGCCGGTAAATTGTTGCATTGCTTGCAATGCCATACCAAGGTAAACCGTGCGACGGACATTTTTATTTGCTTTGAAAAGAGTCCATCCTTCTTGTTTCTCTTTTAAGCTTTCGGTAATATCATCAAATTCTTGTTGAATTTTGTTTGGATCGTTCCGAATTAATCGAAGAACTTGTTGGGTTTCCTTTAATCGACCTTTGGAAGCTAGCCAACGAGGGCTATTAGGAAGGAAAATGACTACCAAAAATAAAATAATTGCTGGTATAGCGATAATACCAAGCATCATTCGCCAGTTTCCGGTGAAACTGAAATAGGTATCAGATAAGAAAGCTAATAAAATACCAATTGTTACTAATAATTGATATGCAGCTATCATTTTTCCCCTGATTGTTTCTGGTGCCATTTCAGAAAGATATAATGGTGCCGTATACGAAGCTATTCCAACAGCAAACCCTAAGATCACCCGCCAAACGAGCAGTACTTCGACATTCGGCGCTAAAGCCGAGCCAAAACAGCTGACAATAAAAAATAAAGCGCCCGCTAGCAAACTATATTTTCTTCCTAGATAAAAAGATAACCAACCATTTGATATGGCACCTAAGGCTGCGCCTAACATCATGGAACTAACCACCCATTCCTGAAGTTGTGTGGTAAGTTGGAATTGGATGGTGATAAACGGTAAAGCACCGGCAATTACGCCAATATCTAAACCAAATAATAATCCAGCCATGGCAGCTGAAAAACCGATTAAAAATGTCATTTTTTTTGCGGAACTGTTTGCCTTTTTATCCATTGGTATAGGTGTATTGATATCCATCTATTTACCCCTTATTTATATCTATTTTAAAAATTATCGGTTATAACTTCTTTAATTTTATGTACCAAATCAGAATGTTATGCATTAGTGTTACCATAGGCGATTTCATTCCAGCGCAGTTCATTTCTGAAATTACACATTTCTGTGTTTTCATCAATCACAAGTAATTCAATATTGTGCAGTTGCGCATAGAGTCTAAAATAATCCATTGATAATGCTTGGGTATAAACTGAGTGGTGAGCTCCGCCGGCAAGAATCCACGCTTCGGCTGAAATATCTAATGAAGGTAGTGGTTTCCATACTGTACAAGCTACAGGCAAGTTGGGTAATGGGTACGGTTGTTTAATGGTTTGTAATGTATTAGTTATCAGTCTGAAACGATTACCAATATCGATCAAACTTGCATTGATAGCGTAGCCAGGTTTGGATGCAAAAATAAGGCGTGCTGGATCGGCTTTATTACCAATCCCTAACGGTTGAATATCCAATAACGGTTTAACTTCATCATCAGTGATAGACGGGCAAACTTCCAACATGTGTGAACCGATAACTAGTTCATTGCCTTTGGTGAAATCATAAGTATAATCTTCCATGAAAGCCGTTCCACCAGACAGGTCTTTTGCCATTGCTTTCATTGTTCGAAGTAATGCGGCTGTTTTCCAGTCCCCTTCTGCGGCAAATCCATAACCTTTTTCCATTAACCGTTGGACGGCAAGACCGGGCAATTGTGCTAAACCATATAAATCTTCAAATGTAGTGGTAAATGCTGAATAATTGCCTTGTTCAAGAAACGTTTTGATACCTAATTCAATTTTTGCTGCTTCAATTAAATTTTGTCTTTTTGGACCATTAACTTGAGCAACAGGGCTAATTTGGTAAAGTGTTTCATATTCCTCAATTAATTGGGCAATATCACTATTATTGATTGAATTAATTACCGAAACCAGATCGCCCACTGCATGTGTATTGACTGAGTAGCCAAATTTTATTTGTGCCGATACTTTATTGCCTTCGGTTACTGCAACTTCTCGCATATTGTCGCCAAATCGCACCACTTTCATTGTTTTTTCTTCATGTATGGCTACACAAACTCTCATCCATTTTGCAATTTTTTCATGTACCTCCTTGTCCTTCCAATAACCAGTGACAATGGAATGAGCTAAACGCATACGAGACCCAATAAAACCAAATTCACGCCCACCATGTGCAGTTTGATTAAGATTCATAAAATCCATATCCATTGAATCCCATGGTACTAGTTCATTAAACTGCGTATGAAGTTGTAGCAATGGTTTTTGTAACTGGGTTAATCCATTAATCCACATTTTTGCTGGAGAGAAGGTGTGTAACCATGTGATTAAACCGACACAATTTTGCGAATAATTAACTTCTTGGCATAAGCGATATATTTCATCCGGTTTAGTGGCTAGCGGTTTAAGAACTATTCTTACTGGTAGATTGGCTTCTTTATTGAAATACTCTGAGACTAATTGGATATTTTTTTTGATTTGCTCAAGTGATTCCGGGCCATATAAATGTTGACTTCCAGCGACAAACCAAATTTCTGCTTCTTCATAAACAAACATATTTCACTCCTTTAAATTTAATTGATAAGTTGGGTGCAAATCTAAACGTGGTAATTAGGTTCGCAAGAGGTAGACCAAGTTAGATACTTGCCATACAGCTGCTGGTATTTGGCGGCTCTTTCGGCATTTGGAATAAACGTTGTTTCGATCTTACTAGACATTATTTTTTGAGCGGTTGGAATGTCGGGATAAATATTGGCTGAAACGGCTGCAAAAATTGCTGCACCTAATGCACAGCATTGTTCTGATTTGACAACTTTTAATTGACGATTCATAACATCAGCACAAACTTGCATAATAACAGGGGATTTTTTGGCTATTCCACCTAATGTAACAATATTATTTACAGGGACTTGTTGTTCAATAAAACATTCCATAATTGCTTTAGCACCAAATGCTGTTGATAAAATTAAACCACCAAAAAGTGTTAAAGCATCGGTTGCAATCGTTAAATTGGAGATAACTCCTTTGAGCCGTTGATTAGCAAATGGAGTTCTACGTCCATTAAACCAATCAAGGATTATTGGGATATTGTCTAAATTAGGGTTTTGAGACCATTGCGTGGCCAGCTGGTTCAATAATGTTTGTTTTAATTGGTCAACTTCATATTGTATTTCGGGTAATTGTTTGGTTAATTGGTTAAGCGGCCAACCTAGTAATGTTTGATACCAAGCATACATATCACCAAAAGCTGATTGGCCAGCCTCTAATCCAATATAATTAGGCATTACGCTACCATCAACTTGACCACAAATACCTTTGATTGAACGATCTTTAATGACTTCTTTTTCTGCCAGTAATATATCGCATGTTGAAGTGCCAATTACTTTTACTAAAGTATAAGGCTCAGCACCTGCACCAACCGCACCCATATGGCAGTCAAAAGCGCCTCCGGCAATAACAACTGATGTCGGCAATCCTAATTTGTCTGCCCAGTGTGATGTGATGACTCCCACTTGCTTATCGGCAGTATAGGTCTCTTTAAACAATGGATAAGGCAGTACATTGACAAGTGAAGGGTCAAGCTTTTCAAAAAATTCATACGGCGGTAAGCCATTCCATTGTTCACTCCAAAAACATTTATGGCCGGCTGCGCATCGCCCGCGTTTAATTTTATTGGGCGCTGTCGTTCCGGATAATAAAGCTGGGATCCAATCACATAATTCAATCCATGATGCAGTTGAATTGTTCACGGCATTATCATGGCGGAAAATATGCATGATTTTCGCCCAAAACCATTCAGAAGAATATACACCACCACAATATTCTAAATACTGAGAATAGTCGGACGTTGCACATAGCTGATTAATTTCTTCTGCCTCGTTCACTGAGGTATGATCTTTCCATAATACAAACATGGCATTAGGATTATTGGCAAACTCTGGTTTCAGGGCTAGTACATCACCATTATCATCAATTGGGGCGGGAGTTGATCCTGTCGAGTCAACACCAATAGCAACTACATTGTTAGCATAAGTGTCAAGTTGTTTGACTACAGATTGAATTGATAGGGTCATTGATTCAATATAATCAAGTGGGTGATGCCTGAATTGATTCTTTTTTGGATCACAAAATTCACCTTTTGCCCAACGTGAGTAATACACAACTTCTGTTGCTAATTCTTGACCATTTTGACAATCAACCGCTAAAGCCCTGACTGAATCGCTGCCAAAATCTAATCCAATTGCTATTTTTTTATTCATCCGATACCACCTCAAAAACAAATTAAATGGAACTTTTACGGAAGAATAATTAATTTAAGTTTTATCCAGTAGGTTATTTATTGCTATAAATATAGACGATTCTGTCTAGGTATTTTGTTTTGTGATAGAGATCTCACTATTGCTACTATTCAAAAAGAATTTTTATGTAAAAATAAAAAATCTTAGAAAAAAAGGGCGGTAAAAGATGAATACTTTTCAACAAAATGATCCTCTGCTTCCAGGCTATTCATTTAATGTTCATCTTGTATCGGGGTTAACACCTATAGAAAAAGCAGGGAAATTTGATTTTTTTATTGATCGCCCAAAGGGATTAAATGGTTATATCATCAATCTAACTTACGCAGGTCAGGGAACTATTTATCGTAATCAGGAATTTTTTAATTGTCATCCCGGTGATTTTGTCCTATTTCCACCAAAAGAGCCTCATCTATATGGACGTAAAGACGATGAAAATAATTGGTTTCACTTCTGGATCTATTTTAGACCAAGATCAACATGGAAATATTTGTTAACTTGGGAAAATCGATTAGAAAATACAGGTTTTTATCGCCCTAGCATTAAAGTTAAAGAGGAGCTGGAGCAATTATTTATTAAAATTGTCGAAGTGGGACAATCCACGATTATTTATTCTGAAAATTTAGCTATGAGTATGCTTGAGCAATTTTTAATAAGGCGTGCTCAAGAAAGTTCAGATACGTTTGCACTAAGTATTGATAATCGTGTATTGCAAGTGTGTAACTATCTGATTGATACTCTGGATCAAAATAAATTTTTGTTAGATAACGTTGCTGATAAAGTTTGTTTGTCAACATCGAGAATTGCACATATTTTTAAAGATCAGATGGGCATGTCGATTGGTGAATGGCGACAAGAACAAAGAATAAGTCGTGCAAAGATTTTATTACAAACAACACAAATGAATATTGCTGAAATAGGGCTCTGTTGTGGTTTTGAAGATCAACTCTATTTTTCTCGTATTTTCAAAAAAAGAATTGGTCTTAGCCCACAAAAATATCGCTATAGTACACAAGAGCAAAATAAAAGGAAGATTGAAAATATCAATTCCCTTTATTTATTTGATAAAAAAAGTCATTTTATAGAGAGCTGATATTTTTTGGAACGTTTTGATGATTTTTCATTGTATAACCAGCTTAAAACAACAAATAAATCAATAAATAAAACAATTTAAATCAACTGTAATTTAATTATTATCATTTGTCTTTTAACCAACTATCGGTTTCATATTTATTTGAGTTGCCAACGTTTTATTATCGTTGATATCTGGATAACGTGTTATCAATTGTATTAAACGATACTTTTTTAAGCGCTAAAATTTACAGAATAACCCGTTTTTATGATGAAATTTTGCATTTTTAATTGTAAATTTTATTTAAATTCTTTAACAATCGGCGAAAATTTGTGCGCTTGTGTGGTTTCTGTTTGTAGATATAAATGCATTTTTTGTGTTCTTAATTTTTTTGATAAAAAAAATACATGACATAGGTTACCATTATTGTATATTTTTTAGCAGTTGATAAATGGTGCTTTCCAAAAAAATTTAATCGTTAATTTATCCTAATATTCCTTATTGATTTATATACAAAATTATGTAATTAATAATTTTTTAATCCTTTAAATTAATTTAATTTTTACTTAAGATTTTTTTATTCATTTTTAATTTAATTAGAAAAATGAGGTAATGTGCTTATAGTTTCTATTAAGTTCTCCTAGTTTCTAAAAGAGCGTTAATTAGTTATCCGGCTTAAGTTTGTAATTTAAACTTTAATCGTGTAATTTATTTTCTACTTAAGGTTGTTTATTGATCATCCTTAAAAAAAGGAAATGGAAATTCAGGAGAAGTTATGTCAAACAGTTTTCAAAACGAAGTCCCTGCTGCTCGTGTTAATATTAGTTTAGATTTACATACTGGCGGTGCGAAAAAGAAAGTCGAATTACCCCTCAAAATTTTATCTATTGGCGATTATGGTCGTGGCAAGGATAAACGCCCTCTTTCAGAAAAAGAAAAGGTATCTATTAACAAAAATAATTTCAATGCAGTTCTTAAAGATTTTAATCCGCAAGCCAAAATTAGTGTTCGTAACACACTTGCAGATGATGGCAGTGAATTTAATGTTGATTTATCTTTTGAAGATATGAAAGATTTTTCCCCCGAACAAGTTGCTAAAAAAATACCACAACTCCGTTCTTTACTTGCAATGCGTAACCTTTTAAGAGATTTAAAATCAAACTTATTAGATAACGCTACTTTCCGTTATGAGCTTGAAAAAATAGTGAAAAACGAACAATTAACTGATGAGCTTCGAGCTGAGTTAGAGTCAATTGTATCTGAAAGTGAAAAGTAGAAATTCAATAAATTAAAACTTTATTTTTTGGACAAAATATAAAGTTTTGGTAGCAATTAAGAGAATAGAGTTATGAACATTAAAAAGCAAGACAGCACAACTAAAACTGTTGTACATGAGAATGGCAGTGTTTACCAATCTTTGTTTGATAAAATCAATTTAAATCCAATTGAAAAAGCTGGTGAAATTGATAAGTTTGAAGATAACGAAGTACTATTTGAATCTTCGCAAGATGAACGTGTTACAATGGCGATCAATATTTTACTTAAATTGATCCAAAGTTCATCGCAAAAAATTGAGAAGCTAGATAAACATTTATTAGATTATCATATTAGCCAAATAGACCAAAAATTAAGCCGTCAACTTGATGAGATTATGCATCACGAAACATTCCAGGAGATCGAAGGTACTTGGCGTGGGCTTAAATTCCTAGTTGATCGTACTGATTTTCGTCGTAATGTAAAAATTGAATTATTAGACGTCTCAAAAGAAGAACTACGACAAGATTTTGAAGATGCACCGGAAATAATTCAAACTGGTTTCTATCGACATACCTATATCCAAGAATATGATACACCGGGTGGTGAGCCAATTGGTGTAACGATTTCAAATTATGAATTTGATCGTAACCCACAAGATATCGCCTTGTTACGTAATGTTTCCAAAGTAGCGGCCGCTGCGCACATGCCATTTATTAGCTCTGTTGGTCCTAAATTCTTTGGTAAAGAAACCATGGAAGAGGTCGCAGCAATCAAGGATATTGCTAATTATTTTGACCGTGCTGAATACACTAAATGGAATAGTTTCCGTGAAACTGATGATTCTCGTTATATCGGATTAACTTTGCCAAGAGTTCTTGCGCGTTTACCATATGGTCCAGATACCATTCCTGTCCGTAGTTTTAATTATATTGAAAATGTTAAAGGTTTAGATCATAACCGTTATTTATGGGCTAATGCATCTTATGCTTTTGCAGCTAATATGGCGAAAAGTTTCATTCGTAATGGTTGGTGTGTTCAAATCAGAGGACCTCAAGCTGGCGGATTGGTTGAAGACTTACCTATTCACCTTTATGATTTAGGTACCGGTAATCAAGTTAAAATTCCAACCGAAGTGCTTATTCCGGAAACACGTGAGTTTGAATTTGCTAATTTAGGATTTATTCCATTATCATTCTATAAAAATAGAGATTATGCATGTTTCTTCTCGGCAAACTCAACGCAAAAACCGGCTCTTTATGACACAAAAGAAGCAACTGCTAACAGTCGTATTAACGCCCGTTTGCCTTATATCTTCTTGTTATCACGTATTGCGCATTATCTGAAAGTTATTCAGCGTGAAAATATTGGTGCAACAAAAGATCGTCGTTTGCTTGAACTTGAATTGAATAAATGGGTAAGCAATTTAGTGACTGAAATGACAGATCCTAGTGATGAAGTACAAGCTTCTCATCCATTAAAAGAAGCTAACGTTATTGTAGAAGATATTGAAGATAATCCAGGATTCTTCCGCGTTAAAACCTTCTTAATTCCTCATTTCCAAATTGAAGGAATGGATATTAATTTATCAATGGTATCTCAGATGCCAAAAGCTAAAGCATAAGTGTTTTAGCCTGATTTCATTAATATCTAATAAGGAGTGTTAGACCTGATGAAACTATTTCGTCCATTATGGAACGAAGGCGTCTTTTTGACGCCTCAACAATTCCAGCAGCAAACGTTGTGGCAACAATTCTCTTTACAAAAATTAGCTACTTTAGCCGTAGCTAATCCTTGGGGGATTGAAAGTCTTACAATTGATACTTATGCGCTTTCTGTAGATAGGTTGCAAGCTGAATCAATCAATATTCGTTTTCCTGATGGTGTTGTCATCAATACGGATGTTGCTGATAAATTACCTGAGGCCAGAATATTAAATATCGATGTTCCGCCGGAGCTTGATGAAGTAACCGTTTTTATCGGTATTCCACTTTTGCAAGCCAATGGTGGGAACTGTTTACAAGAAAACCAGCGTCTTGAAAGACCACTTCGTTTTCGGCAAGAATGGGTTGAAGTTCCAGATTTGCTTGGCCAAAATGTCCAAAGTATTGCTGTCGAGCACTATGCGTTAACATTCTTATTTGATTTTGAAAATCAGAGTGATTATTTAACTTGTCCTGTTGCTCGTTTAAAACGTGATCTTAATGGGCGATTTGTGCTTGATTTAGAATACCTTCCACCATCGCTAAATTTATTTACGCAAAGTGGTACTCTTGTCAAAGAGTTAGAACTTTTATGTATTCAAATGCAAGCAAAACGTCACCATTTAATGGGAATGCGACATGAACGTAATCAGCAAATTGCAGAATTTGCTACTGCAGATGTGTCTTTGTTTTGGCTTTTAAATGCGTTAAATACTTATGAACCTCAGATTAGATTTTTTCGGGATAATCCATCAGTTCATCCTGAAAAGCTATACCAAACACTAACTGCGCTTACTGGTGCATTGTTAACATTTTCATTACTCAATGATGTTGATGGTATTCCTGCATACCAACATAACAATCTTAATGAAGTTTTCCCTCCTTTGTTTGGGCTAGTACGTAACTTGCTTGAAGAGAGCTTGCCGTCTCGAGTCGTTAAAATTGAATTAGTTCATGATAAAGATACCTTGTGGACAGGACAATTAAATGATTCTCGGCTAGTTGAGGAAGCTGACTTTTATTTGTCAGTTCGCTCGAGTATGCCTGGGCATCAATTACAATCAAGATTTCCAATCTTGTGTAAAGCAGGTGCGCCAGATGATGTCAGACAAATTATTCATTCTGCATTATCAGGAATACCAATTAAAGCATTAAGTCATGTGCCTGCTGCAATACCAGTACGTTTAGACAATCAATATTTTGCATTAGATCTTTCACATGAAGCAGCAAAAAATATGTTGACTGCCCGTTGTTGTGAATTTTATGTGCCAAGAGCAATGCCTGATATTTCATTAGAGCTGTTTGCAGTTTTACGATCATAGGGACGAATTATGAGTATAGAATCTAACCCAATTAATATTGATCAGCTACTACGTGATTCGATTTTGGTTGTAGTTCAGTTAAAAGCTAAAGCTGATATTCCCTCAGGTCATAAATTGTATGAGCTTTGTAAACAGCAAGTTTTGAACGTTCAAGAGCAGTTACATAATGCGCAATACTCTCAAGATGTCATTGATGACATTTGTTATGCTTTATGTGCCTTATTGGATGAAACAGTGCTACTTTGCCATCGTGATAACCCCAAAAATCAAGATTATGATGAGTGGTTAGGATCGCCGTTGCAAGTTATTTATTTTAATACTCATAATGCAGGTTATGATCTGTTTGAAAAAATACGTTCCAGACTTAAGGCTGATAAAAAAGCAGAGTTAGTGTTGGCTTGTTTTGATAGAGTTTTAGGGCTAGGTTTTCAAGGTTGTTATCTGGATAAACCGCAAATGGAACGAGAACATCTAATTTTAGCTTTACGTGAATCATTACGTGAATACGAACCAGATCAATCTTATCCAATTATAGAACAGCCGAAAACGTATCGTTATCAAGGTCGTAAAGCCATTTTGTTAGCATGTACCGCCTTGTCAGTTATGGCTGTTATTGGACTTTACTTTGTGTTGGATAATCAACTCGATAAATTAGTTAAGCAACTTGTTGGTTAGAAAGGTTTATTATGAGCGATTATCCAAAGTATATTCAAATAATATATGCATTAGTCTTAAGCCTATTGTTATTATTCGTTTTTTTGCCAATTACAATAGGTTGGAAGATATTAGGTTCAATTATAGTTTTCGCTATTGCAGGTGGATGTTTTTGGCAGATGCTTCGTTATCGGCGTGTGTTAGCGGCCTCTACGGCAAATATTCAATTTTTAACGGAAAAACTTGATTTATTACCTGCAAGACAACGTTATCGTTTACCCATTTTATTAGTGACTGGTAGTGCAGCAAAAGATTTTTTTCCTGAAGATTTAACATTAGCTCAATCAAATGTCTTAGTCTCTTCGGAAGCAGTTTGGATATATGTTGATGAGTTCTCACATTTACCAATAGTCTATGATTCATTGATTGCTAAATGGCCTGACATGTTAGGTCGTGTCGGGGTATTTTTGGCATTAAATCCTGAAATAGAAGATAAACAAGGTTTATTTGTTGCAAAATTGCAAGCATTTCGGCAGTCTTGGGTTGATACTTGTCGTATAGCAAAATATCAATTACCTGTTTATTTATCGGTACATATTGGGCTAAATGACCTGATTTATGATGAGTATAATCCTTTACCGGTTTACTGGTTTCAGTCAGTTAATCAAAAGTTATATTTACTCGATAGTTATTTATCACCAATCAATAATTGGGTTAATGATATCAAGATCCCAAGTGATGAAAGGGAAAGGCGCTTACGACTTCGTCCATTTCTCAATGAAACTCAATCATGGTTTGAAACTAATGTTTTAACGACGTTAATTAGTGACAAACAACCGATTGCTAAATGTGTGCCATCAGGAGTGGTGATTTACCCAACGAATAAAACGCTTATAAATGAAAATATAATGCAAAAACTATGGGAAAGTGCGACTACCTTATCACTTCCTAATACTCACACTATTCAAGGCGGTATTACTCCACCAGATAGTTTGATTAAGTTTATGCCAATAGCGTATCCATTTTCTCATATGTGTTCAATGGTTTGTGGTTTAATCATGATTACTTCACTGTTTATCATGGGCTGTTTAGGCGCTTCATTTTGTAATAATGTTAAGTTTATTAGTCAAATCCAAAATGATATTCATCACTATCGTTTAATTCCAATGAATAACTATGAAGAAAAACGACAAGCATTGGATGTATTAAAAAACGATAAGTCATTATTAAATGAATATTTTACGCAAGGAGAACCTATCCGTTTAGGAATGGGGTTATACCGTGGTTCACAACTTGTGGAGCCTTTAAATGTATCAATGAGTGACTATGTGGCAAAACCACCAGAACCTGAGAAAGTAATAGTCGAAAAAACGGAAGTTATCTTCAAAGAGCCACCTCCGTCCATTCGTCTTGATAGTTTAGCTTTGTTTGAAAGTGGACAAGCAAATTTAAAAACGGGATCTGAAAAAGTATTAATTAATGCTTTAGTTGATATCAAAAAACAGATGAATACCAATCCGGAAACAGGCTGGCTAATTATCATTGCAGGTCATACCGATTCGGTCGGTGATGAGTTAAAAAATGAACAATTATCATTTAATCGTGCAATGTCGGTACGTGATTGGATTTTAAAAGCCAGTGACTTACCGGAGACCTGTTTTGCCATTCAAGGGCATGGAGCCAAAAAACCTTTAGTGAGTAACGACACGCTAGAGGGTCGTGCTAAAAATCGAAGGGTAGAAATTAATTTAGTTCCTCAATCGTCAAATTGTATTTGGTCGAGAGAAAACTAAATATGTAAAGCAAAAACAACAAAAAGGAGACAAACAATGGCTGTTCCAGCTTATATGTTTTTAAAGGATGATGGCGGTGCTGAAATCAAAGGTTCTGTAACCGTTGTTGGGCGCGAGGGTAGTGTTGAAGTGGTTGAGTTTGACCACCGAGTATACATCCCTACAGATGGTAATACAGGTAAATTAACAGGTACACGTGTACATAAAGCACTTGAATTTGTTAAAGAAGTTGATGCTTCATCGCCTTACCTTTACAAAGCCGTTACTACCGGTCAAAACTTACAATCAGTTGAGATCAAGTGGTACAAAATTAACGATGCGGGTCAAGAAGTTGAGTATTTCAATACTTTAATGGATGGCGTTAAAGTTGTTTCTGTTAAACCAGAAATGCACAACATCAAAGATCCAACAAAAGAACAATACAATCACCTTGAGCGTATTGAACTTCGTTACGAAAAAATTACCTGGACTTATAAAGATGGCAACATCATTCACTCAGACAGCTGGGTAGAAAGCCGAGGTTAATTTAATTAACACAGCCCTTATTAGCCATTAATAGGGGCTGTCATAATAATACTAATAATGTAATTAGAAAAGGACTGCAAATGATTACTGACCCCTCTATCTTATTGAGACGACTAAATTCTTATTGTGCAAAATCTTTAGAAGCGGCTGCTGGATTATGCCAAACAAGAGCTCATACAGAAGTTACACTTGAACATTGGTTATTGAAATTATTAGAGCAGGGTTCAGGCGATATAACAATCATAGCTAGACATTATCAACTTGATATGGATAAAGTCTGGTCTGGATTACTTAAATATCTGGATTTCTTACCACATACAATCGATTCCAAACCTAGTTTATCATCATCATTAATAGCGGTAATTCAATCAGCATGGCTGAAGGCATCATTAGAAGATCAAGAAGAGATGATCCGTTCTGTCCATATTTTACAAGCTTTAGTTGAAATGCCACACTGTCTTAAAGCTCAAGATGCATGGCAATTATTGAGTTTACCAGCTGTTTCATTAAAAAAAATTCGTTCGAAATTAGATACGGTATCTGATGAAAACCCACTATATCAATACAACTATTATTCAGATTCAACCTCAACATCTGCTGAAACTTTAGATATTAATACACAAGTTAATAAAGAAACAGCAATGAACAGAAATGAAAAATCTGGATCATTCGAAAATACAATAAATAGTGACAAACCGAATACACAGGCAAATCATCATAAAGCTGCCCTTGAGCGCTTTACAGAAAATGTAACTGAAAAAGCCAAAGCCGGAAAAATTGACCCAGTTTTTGGTCGTGATAGTGAAATCCGACAAATGGTAGACATATTATCACGTCGCCGTAAAAATAATCCTATTTTAGTTGGTGAACCAGGTGTGGGTAAAACAGCTCTTGTGGAAGGATTAGCACTTCGTATAGCTGAAGGAAATATCCCCAAAAATCTTGAAAATGTAAGCATACTAACGCTTGATTTAGGTTTACTACAGGCTGGAGCAGGCGTTAAAGGTGAATTTGAACAGAGATTAAAAAATGTGATTGATGCAGTACAACAATCACCAACTCCGGTACTCCTTTTTATCGATGAAGCACATACTATTATTGGCGCAGGTAATTCAGCCGGAGGAGCAGATGCTGCTAATTTATTAAAGCCAGCATTAGCAAGGGGTGAATTACGCACTATCGCAGCCACAACTTGGTCTGAATACAAACAATATTTTGAAAAAGATGCTGCATTAGAACGCCGATTTCAAATGGTTAAAGTGGATGAACCGGATGATGAAAAAGCATCCCTTATGTTACGAGGCTTGAAATCAAGATACGCTAAGCATCATGGCGTGCATATTTTAGATGAAGCAGTGAAAACGGCCGTTTCGCTATCTCGTCGATATATTAGTGGCCGCCAATTGCCGGATAAAGCAGTCGATTTACTCGACACTGCATCTGCTCGTGTTCGCATGGGGCTTGATACTATCCCTGAATCGATCACTGAACTCGAAGCTAAAATTGCATCACTTAACATAGAAAAACAAGCTATCGAAGCAGATTTTGCGCTAGGTGAAAAAATATCAGATGAACGTCTAAATGAAATAGCGTTGCAGTTAACCCAATTGACAGATCTTTTGAATAACAAACAGCAGCAATTTGAAAAAGAGAAAAAAATAGTTGAAAAATTAATAGCATTGAGACAAAAACTTACCAATAAATCTGATAAAAAAGTACTTAGTCAATTAAGTGATATGCAAAAAGAATTAGCCGATCTACAAGGTAACATGCCGTTATTATCACTTGATGTTGACAGTCGGGTGGTCTCTGCTGTTATTTCTGACTGGACTGGTGTACCTTTAGAAAGTTTATTAAAAGATGAACAAAGCCACTTGCTTTCTCTCGAGGAAGATTTAGGAAAACGAGTTGTAGGCCAAGATAATGCACTTTTTGAAATCGCTAAACGAATTCGTGCAGCAAAAACAGGACTAACTTCAGAAGATGCTCCTATGGGCGTATTTTTATTAGTTGGTCCTTCAGGTGTAGGTAAAACAGAAACGGCATTAGCACTTGCTGATACTTTATTTGGTGGAGAACAATCAATTGTAACGATTAATATGTCGGAATATCAGGAGTCACATACTGTATCACAGCTTAAGGGGTCACCACCAGGATATGTAGGATATGGACAGGGAGGTGTGTTAACCGAAGCTGTTCGCAAAAGACCTTATAGTGTTGTATTACTGGATGAAGTTGAAAAAGCACATCGTGATGTTCTTAATTTATTTTATCAAGTATTCGACCGTGGGTTTATGCGTGATGGTGAAGGACGTGAAATTGATTTCCGTAATACTTTGATATTAATGACCTCTAATTTGGGTAGTGATGAACTAATGGCGCTTTTTGATGAAATGCCAGATGCAGATACAGCTACTCAGCAAGAACTATTACGCCCAATTATACGAGAACATTTCCAACCTGCGTTATTAGCTCGTTTTCAAACTGTGATTTATACGACACTAGGTCAACAAGCTTTACGTAAAATTGTTGAAATGAAACTCAATAAAGTTGCTAGCCGACTACAAAAACATTACAAGATAGTGTTTGAAGTTGGTGAAAAATTATATGACACATTAGTGTCGGCTTGTCTTTTACCTGACACTGGTGCTAGAAATATTGATAGCATATTAAATCAGCAAATTTTACCTGTGGTTTCAAATTTACTTTTACAAAGAAGTAATAGCACAGATAGTGAAGTACCAAAACTAATACTCGATTTTAACGAGTCAGAAGGTATTGTGCTTGAGTGGGCGAATGAACAAAGTAAGGCTGAGATTAAAAAAAATAAGTCTCAAAAAGCGACAAAGGTGAAGGCTCAATCAACAGAAAAAATAAATAAAAAAAGTAAACCAATTAAAAAGGATAAATAAAATATAAAGATAAATACCTTTTAAGGAATAAAAGGGGGACATAACATGGAAAATGAGTTAACTGATCTCATGATATTTGTTAGTAAAGACTAATTAGCTAACAGTTTAGGTTAGCTAACGTTGCTCAACTTTTCTGGCGGATGATGAGGTTAGTTTTCTCATAGTTATTTGTCCATTTTAATGGTGATTAACAACAAAACTAAGAATATAACTAGGCTATTTGACTGTTTTATTCGAAGTGAACTTGTTATAAATCATTTTAGATAAATTGCTTTATTTATGTTTGATCTTCAGATTAAACATACTCTAACAAAGTAATGATTAAAAAAGATTATCAGTTTTAATACTATTTTAATGAATCTAAAATCTTTAATTCAAAAAGCGGAAAATAACCTAGAATCATAAAGGAATATAAATGGGTAGAAACGTCGTACGATTGGGTGATCCAACAACACATGGAGGTAGGGTGATTTCTGTATCGTCAAAAACGAATATAGAAGGTAAGTTAGTAGCGCTATTAGGGGATTTAGTCAGTTGCCCTTTACCCGGTCATGGTGTAAACCCAATTATTGAAGCTTCCACTTATACATTCTCAGACGGTAAACCTGTTGTTATGGATCAATGTGCCTGTGCTTGTGGCTGCAAGGTTATTGCAACAACCACTACATCGGAGATTGATTAAAATTATGTCTTGGCCTAAACCAAATACTCTAAATATTATAAAACCACCGGTAAAGTTAAACCGTGGAAGGTGGTTTCTTTTCTTTATTGTATTATTTATTATTACTTGTTTAATTCTTGCTGCAATTTGGCCAAGTAAAAATTTTCACTCTCAGTGGATGTATTGGGCGGTGGCAATATTTATACCAACTTTGATCGGTGGTTCCGCTTTTGGCATACGATTATATCTTTATGGATTATCTCAAGAAGAATATGAAATATGGCAACAGGAACAGCAAAAGGTCGATCAAAACTGGCAAAAATGGGCAATGCAGTCATTAGTTGTTCTCGATAGTTATTACTCCATACCAACACATATAACTAGTATGGAAATCTATAGTAATGCATCGAATATAGACTCTCAAGTTAATAAGTCACTAGAATTTGAAGGGGATGTAAAAGCCGAAAGGTACATTGAGGATCTTTTTTTCGCGATAAAAGATACACTAATTCAATTACCTTCGACAGAAGAGCTGGACATTAAAGTTTTGTCTTCACCAGATAGTTTTAGCTATATAGATCAAGCTATTAGTCATGCCTATAAAAATGCCCAAATATCGTTAGGTTATAATCTATCTCATCAGATTTTGCAAAATACAAATATAGAAAATTTAATTGAAAATATTGATTCATCTCAGCCAGGAGTCCAATTAATTATCATTAATAACGCTAAATCAAATGGTTCAGCGTTTGTTGCTGCTTTTTTGTTGACCAACAAAACTTATTATCAAGAGCTAAACATTAGTTTTGCGAAAAGTGAAATTTTAAGACCGATGATATCGAATGATTTGACCACTGATTTAAAACAGATGGTTGATATGCAATGTGCATTAGAAGAGATCAATCAGCTTTGGTTCACAAACATCGACAGTAAGGAAAAAGTTAATATTATAAAACAGTTAGCTGATTATCAGATTGTTCCTGAACATCTATATATGCTTGAGATTTTTGTTGGAAATCAAACCGAACTTTCTTATTGGCTTGCATTGGCATTAGCCTGTGAAATGATAACGATAACTAATCAAAATAACTTAATTGCTTCGCAAAGTATGAATCAAAAGTTACTTTCAGTAGTCAAGGGAATGTAAAAAAGGGAAATGGAGTTGTAAATGAGTCACAAATGGAAACGTGCTGGATTAATTTTCATTATTTTATTAAGTGCTGTATCTATAGCCTTAGGTCTTTTTTTCTGGGGTGATGAATTAGGTTTTACTACATTTGGACGTAAATTGGAAATGTGGGTCTATTGTATGCTGTTTATATTAGGCTTACTTTTAATTCCCGCAATCATTACCAATAGCCTTCGTATTGCAGCAAAAGATAAAATCAAGCGTGAAGCGCTTAATCCTAATGAAACAGCAAAACCAATGAAAGTAACCCCTTTCCCTGAATTTGCAGAAATTCAAAAAAAATGCCGCTATATTTCGGGGCTTTTCTGGCGTTATAAAATTAGAAAATGTTTAGTCATAGGTGCATCATCGGATGTGGAGTCGGCATTTCCTCGTCTACAACAAAATCAATGGCAGTTAAACGATAAAACTTTAATGATTTATGGTGGAAACATAGAAGATCCACTCAATACACCTTGGTTACTGGCGTTAAAAAAGCAATTATCAAGAATTATTCCGTTTTTTCGTAAACCTTTAAATGCAATAATTTGGGTTGTACCTAATAACTATCTTAATGAAACTCCTTGGCAACAATTGACCATTGAAAAAGCGATAACACAATTTAAATCTCGTGATAAGTTGTTAAAATGGTCAGCGCCAGTTTATCTTGTTGCTACAGAAAATAGTGAGTGGCCACAAAAGGATCGCATTGAGCAAAGTGTCGGTTTACTTTTACCAACATTAAAAAAAGATACAATGGCATCCGTTGTATCGTCTCTTAATGAGCTTTCGATATTGTGTAGTAAGCGTGGCGTTCAACAAATTAAAGTAAACAGTAACTATTCTTTTCTTTTAAATCTTAGCCAAAAACTTGTTAAAGGTGATATCAATAAGATTGAAAATTACCTATTAACATTAACCTCTCTGCCTTTTTCACCACAGGTGAGAGGGTTGTTTTTTATACCTAATCAAACCTCATTAATGGAAGATAGCCCATTTTATGATAATTATCTATTAATGACACCGACATGGCAGTCGATTAGTGATGACGCTAATCAACAGCAAGGGCGACGCATGGGAATTCAATGGGGAATGGTTTCAGTTTGCGCCTTTTTGGGGCTTTTAGTCATTAGCGGTATAGGTATTGTCACTTCTTACTTTAATAATGCCTCGCTTATTGATAGTACAATTGAATTGGCAAAACAAGCTGATAATTCTGTTAAGCAAGATTATCTGTCCAAATTGCAAACACAATTTCAATTACAGCAGCGTGTAGAGCAATTGCTTCACCGTCAGCAACATGGCTCGCCATTATCACACCGTTTTGGGTTAAACCATAATGATGAATTGTTACAAAAATTATGGCTTACTTATAAAGTGACTAATTCACGTAATATTGCAACGCCGTTTCATGATCTTTTGACCAACTATTTAGTTTCATTAACAACGCTACCGCCTGAAAGTCCGGAACGAAAAAAATTAGTTGATTCAGCTTACGACTATTTGAAAGCTTATTTAATGCTAAGTCATCCTGATAAAAGTGATGGACACTATTTAAGTGATTTTGCCGCTCAAAATTGGCGAGCACCAAAAGAGATAAAAGATGGTGACTGGCAACAAATAATGCCAGAATTAGTTCGTTTTTGGGGACAAATGCTGAATTTGCACCCGGAGTGGAGCCTTTTTGAAGATAAACAACTTGTCAAAAGTACACAAAAAATACTGATAAATAAAATTGGCGTAAAAAATGCCGTTAACACGTTGTATCAAGAGATAATTCAGCGAGCAAGCCAACAATATTCTAATCAAAGTTTAGATCAATTGCTTGAAGGAATTGATAGCCATTTGTTGTTTTCTAATGAGACCGAAATTCCAGGTGTCTATACTCGTAAAGCTTGGGAAGGGTTAATAAAAGAAGAAATTGAAGATGCTGCAAAAATGCGACAAGAACAAATAGATTGGGTATTAGGTGATGATAATCAAAGCAACTTAACTGCTTCGATTGCGCCTGAAATTTTAAAAAAACAGCTGACAGATCAATATTTCAGTGAATATAGTGCTGCATGGCTTGATTTTTTAAACACAATTAAATGGCAACAAGCAGATAATGTTTCAGATGTAATTGCACAATTAACCTTACTCGCCGATAATCGCCAGTCTCCCTTAATTGCATTGATCAATGTTATTAAATATCAGTCAGAAGTTGAATATAAAGGCAATGGCATATCAGATAATTTAATGCGTACAGCACAACAAATTATGGGTAAAAAGAATCAATCAGTTTTACCAATGCCAGAAGAAAATGAGTCATCAGGGCCTTTAACTGCCACTTTTGCACCCGTATTGAGTTTGCTTAAAAATGATAACAACAATGGATTATCGCTACAAACTTATCTATCTCGTGTTACTCAAGTGCGCTTAAAATTACAAAATGTAACTAACAGTCAAGATCCTCAAGCTATGATGCAAGGTCTGGCAAAAAGTGTTTTCAAAGGTTCTTCCGTTGATCTAACTGAAACACGAGATTATGGCAATTTAATCGCCGCTAATTTGGGTGATGAATGGTCTGGATTTGGCCACAGCTTATTTAAACAACCCCTAGAACAATCTTGGCAAGTAGTTTTAACTCCTGCCGCTGATAGTTTTAATAGTGTTTGGCAAAATTATGTTGTTAATCAATGGGAAAAATCTTTCGCCGGTCGTTACCCGTTCAAAAATAGTGATAATGAAGCTTCTTTATCAGAAGTTGCTCGTTTTTTAAGGAGTGATACAGGTATTATCGATAACTTTATTGTCAATGAGCTTAATGGTGTATTAGAAAAGAAAGGGGGAAGATGGGTAGTTAATGCGGTTAATGCTCAAGGGCTTAATTTTTCACCAGCATTTCTAGAAACATTAGAATTATTTAATGATATTTCCTCGGAACTAATAACTTCAGGTGATGTCGCATTATCTTTCGATTTAATGCCGCGTAGTGGTAATCAGATTGTTCGTACAGAATTAATTATTAATAAACAAAGATCAGAATATTTTAATCAAGCCCCGACATGGCAACGGTTTAATTGGCCGGGCGATGGTTATTCTCCTTATTCACAACTTAGCTGGAGCACAGATGAAACTGGCTTGAAGCTTTTTAATTATTACCATGGTGACTGGGCATGGATACGCCTATTAGAAAAAGCGTCAGTTAAACAACTTGATTCCAGCCGTTTTGAAGTGGTTTGGAAAACATCAGATGGCAAAAGGTTACGCTATATTTTAAGGACACAGTTAGGTAGCGGTCCATTGACTTTATTAAAATTACGTAACTTTAACTTACCAGATAGGGTATTTGAGTAAGTATTTATAAGAAATAGATAATGGAATACGATTATGTTTAGTCAGCTACTAAGCCGTTTATTTGGTACACAAGACCCAGATGAATCAATAAAAAAAGAGTTAAATCAAAAGTGGGCTGATTGGTTAGAGCCAATTAGTTTGGAAAAACCAACTGGTGAAGATTTAACTTATCATGATACTTTTCAGGAGATAAAAGAGGAGATTGCTAAACTTTCTGGTATTGATTATCAAATGGTTGCTATTGAAAGCGAAAATATACTAAAACAAAATAGTAAAGATATTCGAGTTGCAACTTATTATTGTTTAGCTCGCCTAAATTTAGATGGTGTTGACGGCTACACCGATGGGGTTGAATTACTGGCTGGATTACTCGATAAATTTGGAACAATAATTTACCCTTCACGGCATAATATTCGGAAAAATGCTATTGAGTGGTTAGCAAACGCTAGATTTATAGAGTTATTAGCTAATTTAAGACCACTACCCGAAGCTAATCTAACACGAATCATTTTTGCTTTAAATTTGATTGAAACGACATGCCAATCACTATTTGTAAGTGAAACATCTGAACAATTTATCGAAGCACCAGACCTATCCGCACTGGTCAGCTTTTTTAGTAATAACTTGAAGCATGAAGCCAAAAATTCTCAAGTTGAAGTTGCTACCGCAAGTGAGCCTCAAGTCATACCTGCATCGGAATCAACACCTAAAATAGTCGAGGTTAAAATTGGATCGCAACGAGAATTACTCGATCAAGCACGTAAAATGGCGGTTTTCTTACGTGAGAAACCAGAAGGTTATCTTGCGGCAGCTCGCTTTTTACGAATTTTGCGCTGGGATACCGTTTTGGAGTTACCACCTACTGATCATCGAGGAAGAACACGTTTACCTGCACCAAGAGCTGAGCTAAAACAAAATATCAGCCGATTAATTATTCAGCAGCAATGGTTAGATCTTTTCGAACGTGTAGAAGCTGCTTTTATGGAAGGGGCTAATCATTTTTGGTTAGATCTTCAACGTGCAACCGTGCTTTCTTTCCAAAAAATGGGCGGACAATATCAAGCATGGGCTGATATATTTTTAACAGATATTGGCTTAATGCTTGAACGGTTAAATGGAATTGAGAGACTGAGCTACGAAAATGGTATGCCTTTTGCCGATGATGAAACACTCAGTTGGATAGCCAGTAATGCCCGTATTCACCATTTAGATGAAGGTGATAGTATCGCCCCCATTTCTATATCTGGTGAGAACAACTGGAGTGAAATAGAAACGCAAGCATTAGAATTAGCTCATAGTGAAAGTTTAGAGCAAGCCTTTCAATGGTTACAAAATATGCCGTCAATCAGAACAGCAAAGCAGCGGTATCTAGTTCAATATACACAAGCAAGAGTTGCTGAACAATTTGGCAAACATGATGTTGCCTTAAATTTATTGACAGGCTTAAATGGCCAACAGCAAGGTATCTCATTTTTGGAGTGGGAACCTGAATTACTATTTGATGTTAAACGTTGTCTGTTAAGGTTATTGAAGCAGAAAAATAAATCTAAAGATAACACAAAAATAGAGCTGTTGGAAAAAATAGACTTATTACAACATGAATTAATGCAGCTTGACCCTGCTCGAGCATTGAGTTTTATTTAAGAATAAATTCAACTAACGGTCTGAATAAAAACAGGCGAAATAAATTCAATAAAATATAACGTTACAATAAAAGAGATAAACAATGGATGATTTAATTTTAGGCTACTATGAATCGGAAATGCGATATTTGCGAGAGGCCGGAAAGGAATTTGCAAAAATACATCCTGATAGAGCGAATTTATTAAATTTAGATAATGTCGGGGACAGAGACCCTTATGTGGAGCGATTATTTGAAGGATTTGCTTTTTTAACAGGACGATTACGTCAAAAGATTGATGATGATTTACCTGAGTTAACTGAAAGCCTAGTGACTTTACTTTGGCCTCACTATTTACGTTTAATTCCGTCATTATCAATCGTTGAATTAACGCCTAATTTTTCGACATTATCACGTCAAGAGTTAATCCCAAAAGGTTTACAAATGCAGACTGAACCTGTTGGGCAGGTTGGCACTAAATGTCCATTTAGAACAACTCAGGCGGTAACATTACAGCCAATTAAAATCAGTCAAGTTAACCTTGGTATTAATCATGATGGTCGAAGCATGATAACCATTCGTTTAAGTTTTAGTGAACTTGCCGATTTGGAGCAGTTAGATCTATCTTGTTTACGTTTGTATTTAAATGCGGATGCGCCAATAGCCTCAAATTTGCATCTGGCATTAACGCAACAAATTGCATCAATGTCTATTCGTTATTCGAATAATCCCGAAAACAAATTCGAGTTAAATGGCAAGATCACTCCGGTTGGTTTTAGTGATGAAGACCGCTTATGGTTAAAAGCGGATAATGCGTTTTCCGGTTATCAATTATTACTAGAATATTTTGCTTTCCGTGAAAAATTCATGTTTGTGGATTTACATGGTTTAGATAGTTGTCAGTTATCAGACTCTTGTTCTTATATAGATATTGAAATAGTTCTTAATCAGACCTGGCCAAGCGATATGCCGTTGCAAAATGATAATATTTGTTTGCATTGCGTACCTGTTATCAACTTGTTTGATATGGAAGCTGATCCGATTGTTGTAAATCAATTAGAGAGTGAATATTTGCTTCGTCCATTACTTCGTCAAGATGGTCATATTGAGGTCTACTCAGTTGAACATGTAGAATCAATTACGCGTGATGGGCGATATCGTTATGTGCCATTCACTAGCTTCAAACATCGTGGTGGTATGTTAAGACATGATGCTCCGGAAAGATACTATCATACCCGTGTTAGAAAAGGTGCATCCGGTTTACATGATACATGGTTAATTTTAGGCGGAAAGATTTGGGATAAAAATGAGTTGCTTGAAACTGAAACCTTATCTTTGCGTGTCACTGGTACCAATGGGATGTTACCACGTAAATCTTTACGTAATGCACGAATTAATGATCTTAAAGATTCAAATAGTAATATCGCTAAAGTGCGCAATCTTTGCTCTCCAACCATGCCTTGTTATCCGCCAACGGAGGATCGTTTTTATTGGCGAGTATTATCTCATCTTGCACCAAATTATCTTTCACTCATGAATGCAGAAGTTTTGCGTGGAACG
This sequence comes from Gilliamella sp. ESL0405, assembly GCF_019469205.1. NCBI lineage: Bacteria > Pseudomonadati > Pseudomonadota > Gammaproteobacteria > Orbales > Orbaceae > Gilliamella > Gilliamella sp. ESL0405. Next base: position 757,280 of record NZ_CP048265.1, read on the forward strand.
CTTGCTTTATATGATTGGACAGATAACGAACTTAATCGCCGCCGTTTAGAGGGGATTGTAGAAGTAACGCATAGGATGATAAAACGCACAGTAAAAGGTATGTTGCAACGAGGGATAGAAATAGAAGTGACAATCAATAGTTATCAATTTACCGGTGAAGGTGATGTGCGACTTTTTGGTGAATTATTACATCAATTTTTCGCATTATATGCTGATGTAAATCTTTTCACTCAATTGGTTATGATTATTTTACCAACAGGAAATAAAATTGTATGGAATCAGAGCAAAGCATCGAAAATAGCCCTTTAATGCAAATGCTTGAAAAAAATCTGCCAAAAATTAACTTTTATCGTTTTTGTCAGTTACTCGAGCAATTATATGATAAAGAGCCATCTTTAGGTCGATTCGAATCACCTGTATCTGACCCATTAAGATTTGCACCTTCGGTCGATATGTCTTTTCCTGCGAGCGAATTGAAGTGTATTGAAAAGTCACCTTATTTAAATCGACCAACAACAGTAAGGACACGGTTTTTGGGTTTATATGGTGTCGATGCAATATTGCCACTGGGGTTGCTTGATAATATCATTCGCCGAGAAGAAAATTATCAGGCTATGACTGACTTTTTGGATATTTTTAACCATAGGGTGATTACTCAGTTTTACCGAATCTGGTTAAAATACCATTATCCAGCAAGCTATTTAAGTGGTGGGCGAGATCCGATATCACAATGTTTATTCGGGCTAATTGGTTTGGGTATTAAAGGAACGAGTAAACAGATTGGTACACCGTTATCTCGTTTCTTTGCACTGCTTGGGACTATGTCTCAAAAAACACGTACTGCACAGGGAGTCGCTGGCTTAATTCGATTATTGGTTGAAGATGCCAAAGTAGATGTTATTGAGTTTTATCCTATATGGCAATCGATCGACCAGCCTGCAAAATTAGGTGGGCAAGGTCAGCAAAAAATTGGATTAGATGGTGGTGCTATCCTTGGATCTCGCTTTAAAGAGTGTAATCAGTGTATACATATCATTATCACCCCTCAACATGAAAATCAAATTACGGATCTTCTGCCGGATGGTCAAACCTTTCATGATATTTTGGCTTTATTACGTGTTTATTTAGGTTATCAGGTTGATGCCAAAATCACATTACGTATAAAAAGAAAATTTTTACCGAAAAGCCAATTGACCTCCAACAATAGTCGATTGGGATTAACTGCATCATTTACTAAAACCAATACCAATAAAGACGCCATTGAAGATGTATTGGTAAATATAGGATTTTATTCTGGTATTGATTATCAGGCATATTAAAAAAGGAATTGAAATGAGAATAATAAAATCGATAACTACTTGCTTATTAATGATTTGGTTAACAGGGTGTGGTATTGCTCAGAGTGTGACAGAAACCGTAACAGGGATAAGCGATTCCGTTTTCAAGTGGAACATTAGAACGTTACATTTAGATATTACAGCCAGAGCTGAATTAAATTTAGATGATGAAAGCCGCTCATCTCCGGTGGTAATTCGCATATATCAGTTAAAAGAAGAAGATTCTTTTATCTCAGCTTCTTATCAAGATCTGGTTGATCAAGATAGCGAGATATTAAAAGATTCTCTCATTGAAAGTAAAGAAGTTGTCTTAAAACCAAATACTTCAATTTCGATAGACACACCTTTTGATAAGAAGGCCGAAAAGGTTGGAATCGTTGCACTTTATAAAGAACCCAATTTGAAAGATGACAGTTGGCGATTAGTCTTATCTCGAGATGATTTACATATCACCGATCCACGTGAAATTATTGCAAATAAATATTCAATTGAACTAGTGGAAGAAAAGTAAATGAGTGCTTCACTATATGACATATTATACGGTTATTTTGAATCCGGAATTGATATTGATGATGTATCAGAAAATGAACAAACCATAATCAGTGTTATGGATAATATTGAGCGAATTTTAAATAGCCGGGCAGGTGCGATAAAACATCTGCCAGATTATGGGCTTCCCGATATGTCAACAATCTTTCAGGCTTTGCCTTCTTCTGCTTATGTATTAATGCGAGCAATAGAGAAAACGCTTCTGATTTATGAGCCAAGATTAGAATCAGTTAGTATTAATATTGATGAAAAAATTAATGATTCTATGGTATTAAGTTATGAATTAGTTTGTTATTTCAAAGAAGGTGGATTGGTTAAATATGGAACCTATTTTATGCCAGATGGTAAAGCTCGTTTAAAATATACCAAAAAAGCAACAAGGTATTAATTAGATTTTTAATGTTTAATGATTAAAAAACTCTAAAATATAAAGCGTATAAAAGTTAGCGGTTAATAACTAAAAAATTAAAAACTGCCAAGAAATGGTCAGGGATATTAAGGGATGTAATATGAAAAAGGAATTAGCCAAATTCATTGGCCCATTGGGTCAAGAGTTACTCCATGGACTGACAGGCTTAGCTGTCAGTCATAACCGTTATACCTTAACGGTTGACGGGTTAAATGCACCTGTTTCAGTATTAAAGGTTAATGGTGAAGAGCAGTTAAACCAGCCGTGGCAATACACAATAGAATTTACCTGTACTGATAAACAACTATCGATTGAAACCCTGCTGAATCAAAAAGCTTCGTTCTGCTTTAATCCGTTTACCGGTAATTTGCTTAATACAGCGATACGCTCCTTAACGGACTTACCGACAACAGGACAAGCCCGCACTCTTTATGGGGTAATTACTGCATTTAGTCTGCTGTCGGTCAGCCGGGATGAAGCGCATTATCGGGTGGTGTTATCGCCAAGATTAGCCCGACTGTCACTGAGCCGTAACAGCGCTATCTTTCAAAACCAAAGTGTCATTAGTGTGATTGAAACAGTGTTACGCAGCCATGAATTTACCGGTGTTGATTACCGTTTGGAATTAAAAGCGGCCTATCCGGAAAGAGAATTTATCACCCAATGGCAGGAGAGTGATTTAGCCTTTATTCAGCGACTGTTAGCCGATATCGGTGTCTGGTTTCGTTTTGAAACGCATACCGAGCATCATTGTGATGTCCTTGTTATCAGTGATGATGAACAAGGTTATCATCAGGCGGCCGATATTGAGTACAAACAGCCGAGCGGTATGACCGATGACGGTGTTGAAAGCGTATGGGATATCCGGTTAGACAGTCAGGTAGTCGAGTCCTCAGTCAAGGTGCAGGATTATAACTACCGGGATGCCAAAGCCAGTTTACTCAGTGATGTCAACAGTCAACCGAAAGAGACCACCACCTACGGAACAGATTACCGCTATGCTGAGCACTATAAAGGCTTAAATGCAAATGGCGAAAAAACCGCGCAGGGTGATGATGAAAGCCAAGCAAGTGACAATGATGGCAGCGCTGATGAAAAAGAAAATAGCCGCCATATTGAAAGCGGGCAATGGTATGCACGTATTCGTCATGAACGTGCAATCAGTGAAAAAATCATCATCAGCGGCGCCAGCAACCACTACAATCTGGCACCGGGACAACGGATTCACATAAAAGGCAGCCCGCTGGCTGATATCGATGACGGCGTGATTATTTTAAGTGCGGAAGGACATGGCAACCGCACCGATGCTTATGAGCTACGCTTTACGGCGATACCGTATCAAGCCTTTAAACCTTACCGGCCAAAACCGATAGCCTGGCCGACAGTCGGCGGAACATTACCGGCACGGGTCACCAGTCCGGATAATGACACTTATGGTTATATCGATACGCAAGGTCGCTATCGGGTCAAATTCAACTTTGACTTAAAAAACTGGAAAAACGGTGAAGAGAGCCTGTGGGTCAGATTAGCCAAACCGTATGCCGGCAACACCTATGGCTTTCACTTTCCGTTAATTGACGGCACAGAAGTGGCGATAGCCTTTACCGACAGCAACCCCGACCGCCCGTATATCGCCCATGCCATGCACGACAGTGCCCACCCTGACCATGTCACCACGATAAACAAACATCGTAATGTAATACGCACCCCGGCCAATAATAAATTGCGGATGGATGACAAACGGGGGCAGGAGCATATCAAACTGGCAACCGAATACGGTAAAACGCAACTTAATCTGGGTCACTTAGTTGACCAAAACAAAACACCACGGGGTGAAGGGTTTGAACTTCGCACGGATGACTGGGGTGCCATTGCAGCTGAAAAGGGCTTATACCTGACCAGCCAAACCGAGCCAAAAGCGCAAGGCAAACAACTGGATATGCAAGGTGCGATTACCCAGCTGGAAAATGCCTTATCGATAGCCAAATCACTCCAGCAAGCCGCAAAGCAATCGGAAGCCCACGATGCCGACACCGACAGTCAGGACCAGCTCAAGGCCAACTTAACTGAACTGGCACAAAGTGGCATCTTAGCTTATGCGCAAGAAGGCATTGCATTAACCAGCCCGGAAAACATTCAGCTATCAACCGGTAACAGCGTGAGTATCACGGCGGAAAACCAAACCGACATCACGGCATTAAAAAACATCACGGTATCATCGGGAGAAGCAATAGGGTTATTTGCCCACAAATCAGGGATGAAGGTTTTTGCCAATCAAGGGGATATCAACCTGCAAGCCCAAAATGCCAACCTGAATATGGCCGCAAAGCAAGATATCAACATTGACAGTGTTGACGGCAAACTGACCATTACCGCCAGCAAAGAGTTAACCTTAATCTGTGGCGGCTCGTATATCAAAATCAGCAGTAAAGGCATAGAGCTTGGTACACCAGATAACGTTAAGCTTAAATGTAATGTGATGCAGAAGATGGGGCCGGCGAGTAATGATCTAACAGCAAAATTGAATAATGATAATAAAGAGCTTGAATTATTGCTAAAAAAACATATAAGTTTTAATTCAAAAAGCTTTTCGGAATAAGTTATAAGGAAATAAGAAATGGCTATAAAAAAAGTAACTAGCTTTATTTTTCCCGTTGGCACAAAACAGCTCACCCAAGATGCTTACTATAAAGCACTATCTGAGGCCGACAGTGGATTTTACCCGTTTGGTGACAATGGAATATGGCATGGTGGTATTCATATTGATCAATCAGTTTTAAATAAAATCGGTAATGATGAAAAGCTAGTATGCATGGCTAACGGTGAGGTTATAGCTTATCGCGTTAATGAAGTTTATCCTAAAATAGTGTACAACGATAATGTTCAAGTACAAACTCCTTATAAAGATCTCCAAAAAGTTGCCTATTTTTCCTCTGGCTTCACCTTAGTTAGGCACTACTTGCAGATGCCTAAAGTTGCCGATTCAAATGAGACTGGACCAGCATTGACTTTATACAGTTTATATATGCACCAGCTTGACTGGTATGGTTATGAGCAAAAGAAAAAAGACTATGGTGAAATTAAATATCCGCATTACTGGCAACCTGTGTCAGGCAAAGTCAATGAAGAAAAAGCAGAAGCTATTTATGGTAGTGTGATACGAGAAAATGGTAAGGATTCAAAGGCTGTTGGATTATTACTGAAAGGTAGTAAAGTGCGTTTAGGTGAACAAAAAAAAGGGAAGTCTGGATGGTATAAAATCACTTCAATAACTCAAGGTATATTGGTTACGACAAATGAATTTAAAAATGAATTAGGGTCTACTTCGGGTTATGTATGGAAAGGGGATATAGGAACGAGCGATACAGACAGACCGACCGGAAATAAAGCGGAAGCTGATAAAGATTATGAAGTATGTCGGGAAGATAATTACAAGGTAGATGCCCCTGAAAAAGAAGTGAAAGGAATTGCCGTTTATGAGGCTGCCGATGATAAACAAAAATTAACATATTTGCCAATAACAGCGACTTTCGAATTCGATGGTCAAGAAAATGGCTATGCTAAAATTCGGAAAATTGAGGGTTGTTCGATTCCGCCTGCTTTAGTCGCTGAAAATGGTGAAGAGGATGCACCTCATAAAGGCTATGTTAAGATGGAATCAGTGACTTTAACAGCGCTAAAACCTGAAAATTTGAATGAAGTCATTGTACTAAAACAACCCATAGCAATAAAAAAAGGTGATTTTATTGGTTATCTTGGACATAATGTAAGCCAAAGCCAGCGTTTTGATGAGTTCAAAGAACCTGCATTATCAACCGTTAAGCGCACATCAGATGATAAATTGCCCATATTAACACATATTGAATTATTTACCTGTGATGATTTGCCGGCTTTTATCGAAAAAACAAAAGCGTTAGCCAACAATTTACCTGAATATGAAAAAACAATTATTTTAGTCGAAAAAAATGCTCAATTAATTCAAGCTACCCAACCCAGTGGTTTTTTACATAAAGGATTGGGAGTAAAATTTATTAGTCATACCAATAGTTATTACGTAAAAATCAAACCAGAATATACTTTAAATTTATCCATCATCTCCTCTTTGGACACTAAAACTGGAGAGATTATAAAAGGTAATGGTAAAAGGTACTATTTAACGCAGGAAGATAAAAAGAATCTGTCTGAATGTTACAAACTAGAATATCCCCAATTAATCGAAAGCGATATTCCTGATAAAGTGGAAATTGTCAATGATGTTTTTGCATATAGTATAATCCTTAATAAAGATATGACGACATCATCTATTAAAATACGTTTTAGTCCTGAAAACGTGTATTACTGGATAGCATCAAAAGATGTTTCCCACCTTAAAGGTCTAGACGGGCAATTAAATAGCACAATAGATTATTGGAATAATTTTCCATTATCATTAAATAATTTACCAGCAGCGACCGACTATAATACTGTTTATTATCCTAAAACAATTTCTCTCAATTCTTCATTAGAATACGATGAAAGTTTTATGGCGATCGATGATGCTGAGCCTGATGTTATTTGGCGATATATCCAAGCGGGAAACAATCAAGGTATACCTATACAAGGTTGGATAAACACAAAAAAAGGTGCACAACAGCACATAAAACTCGTTACACCATGGCATTGGCCAGGGTTTAATACTATTGAAGAAAAAGCCACTATTGGTGAGTTATCCAATAAAGTTAGTAAGAATAAAGTGGCAAAATTGGATTTAGCCGATTACACACCAATAATGTTTGCATTACATGAAATCTTGACTCAATTACCATTAAATTTAGTAATACTAGGACAACAACCGCCTCCTTTTAATCGCAAAAATCTAAAAGAGGGATTACGTAACGCTTGGACAGCAGAGCTGATAGGGCATCTGTTAGTTAAATATGAAAGTGAATGGTATGCAGACGAAGCGCTATCGAAATGGAATCAAATAGATGATTTGTTTGAAAAAGAAAAACAAGAGAAAAAAGATTTCATATCAAAAGAGTTAGATAAGATTGGAATAACTAATCCATTTGAACGAAATATTGCATTACAAAAGTTAGATGAAGCTCATAAAAATGCAAAGAAAAACTGGCAAATCGAAAAAGAAAAGCGAATAAAACCCTCGTTATGGTGGAAAGGCGTTGCCGACAAACAATCCTCTCAATCAACCAATACTAACAATAATGCACCGACACTAACTAATCTATCAGAAGACGGTAAAGCCTGGTTTATTCACCCCGTCGCAATGGTGGATTATTTTCCTGGAGCGGGAATTGTGACTTATCATATCTATCATGATGGAAAAATCGTGAAGTATATTCCACAAGAAATCTTAATAGGCTATGAACAAAAATACAAATATGTTTATCATGATAAAGATGATAATGAGCATGAAGTATGTATAGTCGATTGGCATACAACGAAAAAGAAAAAAGATGGTGTTACTGTGAGTGAACCAAATCGAAATGACGCAAATATTCTTGAGTATAAAGAAAATGTTAATGAAGGCGATACCCAAAAAAGAGTTAAATATAAGAATGGTGATATTGCTGAATATGGGCAGCATCCAACAAAAGGATTGATTTGGCGAAAGTATGTAGCGTTAGATGAAGAAATTGAAATAGTTCGAATGCCTGATGAGATTAATTATGTGAAAGATAACATTATAATTAAATATCAATTTAGTAATACTAAAAGGCGATATACAGGACCAGATCCTTTAGCTGGATTTATAGGCGCTCTAGCTGAGGTAGGTTTTGAATTGATAACGACAGGAAGTTGCTTTTACGAAGCTTCTTGCTTTCCTAGTTCTGAACATGTGAATGGAACTAGTGTGGATACGACTTATATTAAAAATGTAGATAAAGATCAGAAAATTATAGATGCTATGGCTAAATTTCATTTCATAAAAAGATTGATAGGTATAAATCAATATTGTAAGAAATTATCTAATGCAGAACATCATGATGAACTTCATAATTCTCATTTACATTCAGGTGATTTTGATGAAACACAAGTGAAGATAATAACTATTTGATTATAAGAATATAAACTATTATATAAGGATACAATTTATGAGATTTAATTTAATTATAATTTTCTTTTTTAGTTGTCTTGTTTTAAATTCGGTGGATGCTAAAACAAAGGATAATGATATCTATTCTAAACAGCTAAGTAAAGTATTAGAAAAATATCAGGGAGATAAGCATATATCAATTAAGAATTATGCAAAAAAAATAGATGATTCTTGTAAGATTAAACATTCTTTTAGTGCGGCAAAAAAAGAAATAAATGAACGCAGAGAAAGATGCGTATTATCGAAGATGACATATGATTTTGATGAAATGATTAGTCAAATGAAATTAAGAGAAAAAGTATATTTGTATTCAATAAATGGTATTGATCTTTATTTTGAAAAGATGAAAGAAATTGATCCTCAAAGCTTAGAAAGTATAACCATCGAAGAAATGAAGCTTTTTACAAAAATCAATGATGAAATACAAGACAATCTTACCATTTATTATCAAAAAAATGACTATGATGGTTTTTATGTAGAGTATCAAAAATATTATATTGATAATTTTATATACGTTTTAAACTATGGTACTGATGAATATGGACCGTTAGTTAATTTTTGGAAAAAATATTCTATCAATAATAATGGAAAATTTACATTAGAGGATTCATTTGAGTGTTATTTTGATAATAATCTTGATAGAAATATATGCAACTAATTTACAACAAAACTTTTGGTTTTAGCTTTATTGTTAATAACTTCATCATATGATAATCAATTTGATCTAATCAGCTGTTTAGTACAAAACATTGCCTCCATTGATGAATATTTATAATCAGCACTACGAAAAAGTTGGATATGCAGAGCGTATAGGGCGCCTGTTAGTTAAATATGAAGGTGAATGGTATGCGGATGAAGCGCTAACAAAGTGGAATGAGATAGATGAGCTGTTTGAAGAAGAAAAAGACGAAAAGAAAGATTTTATATCTAAACTTTTAGACGAGCTGGGTATAGATAAAGAACATCAGAGAAAATTTGCATTCGATAAAGTAGACGAAGAGCTTGAACATATTAAAAGAGTCTGGCAAATCGAAAAAGAAAAGCGAATAAAACCTTCGTTATGGTGGAAAGGCGTTGCCGACAAACAATCCTCTCAAACTCTGAATACAAACAATAATGCACCGACACTAACTAATTTATCAAAAGACGGTAAAGCTTGGTTTATTCACCCCGTCGCAATGGTAGATTATTTTCCCGGAGCGGGAATTGTGACTTATCAGATCTATCATGATGGAAAAATCGAAAAGCATATACCTGAAAAAATACTGCCCGGCTATGAACAAAAATACAAATATGTCTATCATGATAAGAATAAAAAAATACATGAGTTAGGTATTTTTACTGTTTATGTGACTAAGGCTATGGCGAGAGGAAATATTCCGCAAGAACATGACGTAGAATTAATTAATGTTAAGGAATTTGAAAATGGATACATTTCATCTGATGGTAGTGTTAAAGCAAAATTTGCAACATTTAATAGTGATCATAATAGATGGTATATAAATCCTAGTTGTTTTGCTGGGTTGCTCGGCGCTATGTTAGAACTAAATGCTGATTATTTAGGCTTTAACGGATTTAGCACTCATGACGCTAAGTCTGTAGAGAGCCAATCTCATATTAATGGGATTGCAGGAGACCTAAGGTATATATCAGAAAAGAGAAATGGTGAGCTAACATGGCTATCTTATTCAACTTTTGATTTTGATGAGCAAGAAAAATTTAATACTGCATTATATAAATTTGGTTGGGCTAGAACATCGTTAATGTATTCGGAATATTTTACATATAAGAAACAATCAAATACTTTACTTAAATATACGAAGCATATGAAGAAGGCTCCGCCAAATGGATATGATCACTATCACCATTTACATATATGCGGTTTTGATTTTAACTTAATTATAAATGTACAGGATTAAAAATGATCAGATATCCATTTTTCTATATATGCATATTATTTTTCTCATTTTTTTCTTTTGCAGAAGATAAAAATAAAGATCTCAATAATATCCTTTATGAATTTAAAGGGTATTCAAAAAAAACATCTTCTTATCATTCTTTGAAAGACTTTTTTGCGGATAATAATCAAATATATGATGAAAAAAATCCATTGAATGCGCTTTTTGATCCCAATACACCTTTATTAAGCATGGTTGAGCATAGAAAACCTTACACAGGTGAAGCTATATTATTTAAAAAGCTTCCGCTTGATAACAAGCTAAATGTGTACCTTTTTGCTTATTGGGATCGTAATGATCAAGATTCATATTATAACCTTCCATCTCTTGAATTACAGATTTTTGATAAAAGTAATCAACTGATTAGTAAAATGATTGTTGTGGATGGTGCACAAGCAGAGTGCTCAATCAATAAAAGAACACGTATTTATAAAAATAAGAAATTTGAAATAATAGAATCAGAATATTGCATTGATATAGAAACAGACAAGCTTATGACTGAACAACATAAGGTAAGTTATTATTTAATTGATAATATGGGTAATATTAATTTTGAATAACGATTGTGACAAAGTTTAAATTAGACTAATCAAAGGCATTTTTTCATCACCTTTATTTTTTATATTAAATAATATTCTAATAAAAAATACAATATTAATTAAAATGTTGTATTAAGCGTGAATAACATTGAGGAAATTTAATAATGAAATTTATTCAAAGATTTATCATAATCTGTCTATTATCATTATTTAATGTAAATATTGCATTGTCAGAAAATTTTAAGAGTGATTTACCTTACTATCATAAAATTAAATTACCCTATTCTTCCAATCAGTTAAAAAAATATTATTATTGGGGAGAATATGGCTTATATCTTTCCCCTAATATGCCATTTCCATTAAGATTTACCAATAAAGAATTTTCATTTAAACCAAAATTATTTGAATATCTTACTAAAACAACTTTTTATTTTCCTCATTGTTATTTTTATTATAAGGACATTTTATATAAAGGCATTATTCAAATGGCTATAGGTGAAAATGATGAGAAAGTTTTTACTTTTCAATTATATAGTTATGGTAATAACGGAAATTTGATTGATGCTATACTTTTGTACAAAATTCAAAATGGCGAAATATCCTATTGGAATGATTTTGTAATAAAGCCTGATGGTAAAATATTAATAAAACAACATCAACAACAAAATCTATTTGAGCTAGATGAAAATCCAAAAGATAAAAAAATTTATACCAAAGAAAAGAAATATCAAATGAGTTCTTCAGGCTTTTTTAACACAATAAAGGATTAAGTAATGAAAAATTTATTGTTTATCCAAATAGTTTTATTTTTTGTCAGTTTTTGTTGTTATGGAGAGGAAATTAATGTTATTGAGAACTATAAAGGTAAATCTTTTCTTAACGCGATAGATATCACTAAACTAACAAAAGATTGCGAAAAAAACGATAATTTTTGGCATATTTCAAATACTGAACGAGAAGAAATACTTGAGCGTTGTCCAATTAATCAAATGGCTTCATATTTTGATAATTTATATGACGTTATTAGAAATAATATTGTTATATATGATGATGATGATTTAAAGCTTACTATTAATAAAAAAATCTATAATAAAACCGTTAATAATAAAATATATCCAGTTAAAGAGCTTAACTTATCTCTTATTCATGAAGGAAACCTTGAAGATAAAATTATACTGGCAAATAGTTCTTATGATGTTGAAGGTTATTATTGGTTAAGTAACCAATACTATTATATATCACCTAATATGGATATTTATATATTATTGGCAAAAGATGTCGAAACCAGTATAAAACCAATATTTTGGAAGCATTACCAAATAGATAAAAAAAGTTTACAGTTTCAACTAAAAGCATTATTAATTGACGAAGGTTATAAATATCAAATTATTTATCCTGATCAATTTAAAATTCTCGAAGGTTCGCTTGAAACTTCAAAATATCAAATTAATAAACTAAAAACTTGTTATCAAGAAGAATACTCAACTAGTTGTAGTATAGAATCTTATCGTTTCTATCATAATATTTTATCTCAAAAATTAAATTTTCTTAAAACTAAAAATCCTCATGCTAACGAGCTCATGGAAATAATAGATAAAGAAATCAATATGGTGTGTTTAACTTCACAACCTCCAAATTATCAGGATGAAACGAAGAATTTTACCTATAAGATTACCAAATGCTTAACAGAACAACTACATCAAAAAATAGAGGACATAGATCAAAAATTGGCGGAATATTATCCACACCAAAATATTAAATAGTAATAACTTCTACAATTTTGATCGTTTAGTAATACTGTTTTACTAGTGCTTGACATGTAAATGGAAAAAGTATTGCCACAAAATACATTAGAAAAGTTAAAAATTTAACTGATTGGGAAAAAGATAAAGAATTTGTTAAGGCTTTGGCTAAATTCCATTTTGGAACGTTTCGAATAGGAGAAGATATTTATGACTTATTTAAAGATATATCAGGAGCAGTAAATGGATACAGATTACATAATAGCCATTTGCATACAGAAAATTTTGATTTTAATACCATTAAAATAATTGGATAATCGAAGAGTTAAATTAGAAGGATAAAGGGAATGAAAAAAAATTTTTTAACTTTGATTTTATTGTTTATTTTCTCTATAGGAATTGTTCATTCAAATGAATCACCGGATATTTGGGATTATTATAAAGTTTCAAAAAATTCTGTTTCTGGTAATAAATCAGGTTATAGCAGAGAATTTTTAACGCAAAAGTATCCGCGAATTAAACTAATATTAATTGATGGAAATATTATAGTTGATACAATTTGTCTTATTCACTATGAAACATCAACAAATCTTACTACACCTTTATCTTATTGGAAAACTCCAGAAAAAGTAGAAAAATATAAAAAAATTTTTTCAGAAGAAGGGATCCTTTTAGGAGATCAATTTGAGGCAATAAAATTTCCTAATAATCATGAAGATAAATTATGCTTGGAAGAGGGTTTAACTGATTTAATAAAGATCGATAATTATTTTGTTTTTCTAACTAAGTCAGATTACTTATTAATATTTTCGAAGCAATTGAAAAAAAATAATGAATCGCCCATAACTTATCGAGGATTTAATTATAAGATACCAAATCGGGAATTTAGTTGGTTTGGTCATCCCATGTTGACAAATAAAAAATTTGTAGAGGATATGAATAAGAAGTGTGATTTTCCCGATGATGGATCTTATTATAATTCTTACTTTGCCAATGAATGTGATTTAAACGAATTAGGTCAATATTTTGGTAAAGTTAGTGACACTTTATTTAACAAAAAGAAAGAGATATATCAAAAAGGAGAATATCGATACAATTTAACTAAAAAGCAGCATGGAGAGTTTGATTTCGAAATATTTTTGAATATTGAAAAAAATAATAAATTAATAGATAAATTATCAATTTTTAAAGAAAAAATTTTAGAATCGGCTGCTTTTTCACAGTATTACTACATTGATAAAAATTTAAAAAATGTTTGGTTATTAAATTATGTTGGTGATCACTATACACAATATATTGAAAAATGGAGACATTATAAAATAGATAATAGTGGGCACTTCAAGTTATTGGAATCGATTTCATGTAAATATCGTGATAGACAAAGAGTTGTAAAATGTCACAAAGATTAAGAATGTCTTCGTTAAAGTTTTGCTACCTTAGAAGAAAATTTTAGGTTTGTGAACTAAGTTGTGTAGATTAAATGGCTAAACTCGATTTAAAAGATTATAGCCCGGCAATGAAAGAGGCAGAAGACAGCTCAAAGCAACAAACAGAAACTTCATCAACGCCAGCCACCTTGAGTCAAAATGGAAGGGTGTGGTTTATGCATCCTGTATCTATGATAAATTATTTCTCTGATAATAAGGTTCTTTTTCAAAAAGGCGATAAAGATGAAATAATTCGAGAAATCAATATCCGCCTTGCCGGTTTTGGTGGCAATGTCCCGACTGATGAGTTTACGGAAAGAACGGAAAACATGATCAAACAGTTTCAACGTGACTATATGAAAGTTGAAGAAACGGGTGTTGTTGATATGGATGTAATAACGGCAATTGATGAATTTTCTGTTGAATACGATTTACCAAGCGATGAATGGGTAAAGAAGCCTTCTTCTGATGATCAACAAATGTTTTGTCCATGTGGTTTGTGTGATGGATTTGGTCAAAATAGACATAAAGATCTGTATTATGGAGCACAGTTAGAATCAACGCATAGATATGAATATCCTGGTATACATAGGTCACTTTTATGGGCACTAAAAGCTGTAATATTTTATTTAAAAAAAGAAAATTCAGTTTATAGTTTCAGAAAAATTTCATCGGGATATAGATGCTATGATAGAAATCTTCAAAAAAATAGACGGACTACAAACCATAAAGGTAAAGCTTTAGATATACATTTTAATAAAAATGGTGTTAGAACAAGATCATGCGAAGATATGGATAAGTTGAGAAAAGATATTTTTAATAATTATTTAGGAGCTAAGTGGGATTGGTTAGCTGGACAAAATAATATCTTCAATTTGGAGTCTGCGAAAAAAGGTGCAAAAAGCTGGGTGCACTATGATGTACGGCAATTTGATCAAATTTTCCTAAAAGATGAATATTTTTGTAAAGATTCAGAAACATTAAATGGCAAACCTCTAGTATCATTAATAATTAATGAGTAATAAGTATATGAAAAATAAATGTTTATTGATTTGTTTGTTATTTTATATAATTTCTTTTTTTACTTATGCGCAAGAACCGTATATAGAAAAAGATTCAAATAAAATTTTCCGTCACAATAACAAAAATGTTTGTTTTGTAAAAAGTGAAGATCGTTTACCATTAAATAAAAGTCATAGAAATTCAAAGTATAAGCAAACAAATATGGAAAGTTGTCAAGTTGAAGATTTGGAATTATGGAATTGTGAAATAGATTTTCGTTATATACCTTTACCATCAAAAAATAGTATTGATATGTTATTAGTACCAATGGATTGTGGCGATTTCCCGTATAGGTTATATTTAATAACAATAAAAGATCATCAAATCCGCTCAGAATTATATGTTGAAGGAGAGTGGTATGAGTCAGGATACAATGAAGATATGATTGAGAAAACGCATTTTAACATCTCAAAAGATTTTATCATTACCGTTACAACTGAATATGATAATAAGTTAACAATTAAGCATTACTATTTAAACGATAATGGATACATTGAAGAAAAAAACAATAATAATTAAATAAAAAATAAAACAAACTTAAAAAAAGCGAAATATATGGATGTTGAAGAAACTGATTTTGTGGATATGCAAATAATTGAAGCGTTTTGATGAAATTATTCCTATCCAAAATATGTAAAACTAACTAGTTGAATTTGAAGATTTTATGGAAATAAGATGAAAACAAAAAAACAAATATCTTTGTTCTTTATTCTAATATTTATATTTGTTTGTCATAACACTGCTGTGGCAAATTTAAAAAAAGAACATCAAATTTTAATCGAAACACCTTTACCATTCGATTTTAGTTTATGGGATAAAGCTGAGAGGGGAATTAGTAATGAAGGTTATTTTTTTAATCATGCTAAGATAGATTATGAGTTTACGGATAATATAAAATTATTCACTTATTTTGTTAAAGATAATCCTGTTTTAACGAATTTTTACAAAGAAAATAATTTGAATTTGAATGATGCTATTTACATTAAATTAGAAACAAAGAAAACATTTGACACATTTATTGTTAAATCATTAAATGATTTTGTTTTATTGAATATTTCCAAGCAAGGTAAAGTTTTATCCTTTCAAAAAATAGCAAATATGGTTAATAATCATCAATGGCGTACATTTATCATTGATAAATCCTTAAATATTAAAAGTACTGTAGAAACTGTCAGATATAGTGAAGTCAATGCTATGTATTTAACAAACCAAAAACTGACAGAGCAGAAGTTACAAATTTTGGATAATGGAAAAATTGACTTAATCAGTAGTAAACAATTTCCAAACATTGAAACTAACTATAATCCCACTATTCCCGATAATTGTTTTCAAAAAATAGCTTCTATTTCCAATGAAATAGCTGAGTTAAATTTACCTTTGGATCTACCTATTAATAGTAATAATTTTAGCTTTATTACGGATAATTTTGAACCAGAAGGTAGAGGAAATCCGACTTACTGCCAGACGTTAGCTGGATACTATGTTCGCTTACCTAATGTTACTGAAAATTATGTTTATTTTTTACTGGGCATGATGATATTGGATGGCAAATGGATGGGAATTCAAATAGCTATTATGGTATAGGTTATTTAGTTACTGTTAAGGATCATCAGGTAAAAGAAATGTTACCGGTTTATCATAATTCACCCAATCATAACCAAAAAATTGAGTTTAATATCGATAAAAATATGGTTATTGAATTAGTTATAACAGAGGATTCCGGTAAAAAAAATAATTATCAGTTTTATATTAATAAAAATGGTGAATTTGAGTAGTATTTAGCATGAGAACAATATTTTCAATTAACAAAGTTACTCTTCATAATTCTTATTTATATTAAATAGGATCAAGAAACATGTTATATATGACAACACCCATTTAATATGTCGAATTCTCAATAAATATTAAAAGAAAAAAGAGTTAACTTCAAAAAAGAAATTACCCCAAAAATTATAGCGATAACCATATTTGTATTATAAGCTTTGATGATATTAAGCGTCAATTTTAATGCAAATACTGTGCGGAAAGATTGTTTTTCAGATTATCTGGCGTAAAAAATGACGCAACTTTAATTAATTCTCTCTTTCACGCGATGCTTCCTTTTTCAAAGATTGGTAATGAAAGGTTTATTGTATCTTATTTTATACTTGGTTAGCTTTTATGCAAATAGTGCATTGTATAATATCAATAAAAGTTATCAAGGAGACACCTTCTTTAGAGATGTGAATATACAGAAATTAGAAGAGGATTGTACAAAGAGTGTCGAGTATTAGAAAGATAGTAATGAGCAAAATAAGGAAGATCACCCTGTCCTTTAAATTCTATATGAAAATAACTCTCTTTATTTGGTTTGTAAATATAAAAACTTTATTAAATTATGATAAATATCCAGAAATTACATGATTATTTAGTTAAACATAGAGGAAAAGGAAAAAATAATGATGATATTGTCGCACTTTTGGAAGTTATTAAGTAAATTTTTATTTATTTGTTTTTTTAGCTGCAGTGCAAGTCAAGCTATTGCTAAGAGTTTTCATGACTGTGATTTGAATTGGATGGTAGAGCATCCTATTGAAGAATGCACAGATTTATATGAAAAGAAAATTTCATCATTGACGGTAACGCAAAAGCAATATTTTGAAGATGAGTTTAAAAGAATTGTAGATAACAAAAGGACAGTACCTGTATGGGTTATAGCTGAGGAGCTTTCTTATCTTTTTAAGGATTATCCAACATCAAAAATACTGTTTACTAAATTACAAATAGATGAAAAAGTTAGCAGAACAAATGAATATGATAGTAAACAAATAAATTGGGATGATCCAACATGTTCGGATTGTTTATATTACTCCTTTATGCTTAAACAATTTAAAATTTTATCTTCTATGCTAGAAAAAAAAGGTATATTAGATACCAAAGAAAAAAACATGTTGCTTATTAGTAAACAACGTATTGAGTGCTTAACTGATATTATTGATTATCTGAGTAATAATCTGGATAAATCAATTGAACGAAAAACCATTATCGATAAATGCTATAATTAACAATTTTTCCTCATACACCTAATAGTAAGTAACCCTATAAATATATTATGCTAAGTAGAGATATATTTTAAATCTGTTTTTTTACTAAAGGGTGTATTGTCACAAAATCTCAATTAAAAAATGAAAACACTAACAAAAAAAGATGTTAATTATATAGATATGGGGCTTTACCGCTAAAAGAGGTTTAACAGCAAGTCAATTTAAACCAAGTTTACATGTTGAATGTTTTACTTGTGAAGATTTGCCGACGTTCATCACCCAAACGCAGACAGAGGCAAGCAAAATTCCTGATGAAGATAAAACATTGGTTGGCATAACAAAAGGTGCAAAATTACTGGCGTCATCGTCAAAATCGGATACAACGGTAGGTAAAGTACTTAAAGACACCAAAATAAAAGTATTGAGTAAACAAATTAATATTAACTGGTTACAAATTGAGATTAACACATCGGAGACCGAAATTAAAAAGTTATGGGTAGAAAATAGTAAAAAGATAGCCGAAAAAGCCAAAGCTGAAGGGAATATAGAATTAGTCGAAGCACCCTCGGCCTGGAGCCAACATCTCTACAGTAGAGTGAATTAACCAGCAGCCAAAACGTGGTTCAAATGCCGATGATATTTACTCTGGATGATAAAGAATTTCAAGCAGAAAATGCCCGCGCAGTTGACGACAAAGGTACGTTATGGATTTTAATCCAAAAAGATGCCTTAGGCAGTAACAATTTACCTGTCCTTGGTTGGGCAGCCATCGGCCATGAAGGCGTAAAAAAAGTCAGTTGTTGGGACTGGTTTGATTTTAAAGAGATTATAGAAACCAGCAGTTTAAAAGAATTTTACCTGAGTGCGAAAAAAGCGGAAACCCGAAACAAAGATGATGCCTCACTGGAGCAATATAAGCCAACCATTAAAACGACCTTAACAATATTAGATAAACAATATACAAATAATGAATGTGCGGCATTAACAACAGAGTGTTTTAGATGATTTTCATCCTAAACCTGAGTTAATTTTATTTACTCTGATATTGTGATTCAGTTACTTTTTCAAGCCAATCACTACTTTTACCATCGACAATATCGGCAAGAGCAAAATGGGTAAAATAATAGTCAGGTGACGCACCATGCCAATGTTTGACGCCAGCAGGTACCCATACAACTTCACCCGGATTAATCTCAATTATGTCATCACCCCATTTTTGAACACGTCCTTTACCGGCTACGCCAATTAGCATCTGGCCATTAGGATGAGTATGCCAATTGGTTCTTGCACCTGCTTGAAAAGTAACATATCCAGCGGATTTATCTAATGGATCTTTAGCTGTAATTAATGGTGAGATAGTGACATATCCGGTAAAATTATTTTCTGAGCCTTTAACCATTGTATTTATGTTATGTCGAATAATATAAATCTTATCATCCACCTTAATTTCCTCCTGATCGTTAGCTACAACATTAGGAGCGCTAAAGCTGAAAGTAAACAAAAAGAGTGTTGTTAGCCATGTACTTTTCATGTTGTTTTCCAGATTGAAGTTATTGTTGACGATTGCTCAAGACTTGGTTAAGCACTGTTGTTGCATTGTTGGCTATATCTTTATCAATATGATTATTAATTAAAGCAATTAAATCTCGTAATTGTGACTCAGTTATACCATTATGCATGCTTACATTAATATGTGATTTGAGTTGTGCGTTTACATTACCTAAACTGGTTAAGGCAGATACCGTTATTAATTCACGAGTCTGATAATCTAATACACCACGTTCAAAAATATCTGCAAATAGATGCTCTTTTAAAAAAACTTCAATGGTAGGCACAAATGCAGCATAGCCAGCTGAATGACCAGATGGAAGAACGCCAGTTAGTAAGGCTAAATTTTCTTTGCCTATCTCGTATTTACTTTTGTCTGTACGAACTTGATTAGGTTCTACGCCAATCTCATCATAAATCCCTTTTTCTTGACGACTTTTAAGAACTTTTTCAAAAGTAATAATACCATTTAAACTACGAGGAAAACCTGTATAAGCATACATTTGAATCAATATTTCCTTTATTTCATTAATTGTTAAATCGCGCGTCAGCCTTTCATCTAATGCCGCAGCTAATGACTCCAAATCACCTTGAGCGGTTAAAGCAGCAATTAATATGATACTTTGTTGTTTTGGTGTAAGAGTTGAACTTTCACTCTCCGGTAAAGTATTGGCATTTGAACCACTACTAAATATTGCCAGCAGAATGCTGGCAAAAAATAATCGAAACTTATTAAACATATCGTTGTTCCTGTAAAATAGACGGTACAATGCATCGTAACTCACTCATCGTTACAAAAAATTGAACACTTTGTACCGTTTTTAAAATGTATTAGAATTAATGTTTAGAGATTTTTACCGTAAAATTGAATTAATTTATCTACAGCTTGATCAACATATTTAGGTACCCAATAGGTTTCGATATGTGTTGCGTCAGGGATAAGATAGAGTTCTTTGTTTTTTGTTCCCGTAGCACCTTTGAACGCTTTTTCTGTCATATATAAAGAATCAGCTTTACTACCAGCCATCATCAATAATGGTTGATTTATTAGATCCATATTGCTGGCCGCATCAAAACGCATCAAATCAAGTAAACTGCTCATAGTGTATTTAGAACTTGAATTTGGATGGGCGTGAGTATATTGATAATATTCCATTCCTTGACGATAGAGTTCGAAAGGCAAACTCGCAATTTGGTTTTTAGTTAACTTATTATCTCCACCAACGTAAATAACATTACCCCCAGCGGCTTCTTGAGCTCTTGCATCAGTAGCTTGTTTTAATCGCTGTTGAATAGTATCTAACTGAGAATCCATATAACCATTACGGCGAACTAAACCTGAATCAAACATACTTAATGTAGCCACAGCTTTAAACCGTTTATCAGTTTGTGCAGCTTTGATTGAATAACCGCCTCCACCGCAGATTCCAAGCAAACCAATTCGATCGGTATCGGCACCTGCGTATTGGCTTATATAGTCTGCCATACCATGAATATCTTCAATTCTATTAGCTGGTTTATCCACATAACGTGGCTCACCTCCGCTACCACCTTGATAAGCAGCGTCAGCTGCAATAGTTATATAATCAAGCTCAGCTAAGCGTTGAGCATAAAGCCCTGCGACTTGTTCTTTAACTCCACCATTTGGATGAGCAACAACTACTACAGGATATTTTTTTGTCGGGTCATAATTAGGAGGGGTATAAATATTAGCAACTATTTTAATGCCATGAAGTTGGTAGGTAACAGGATGAATATTAACTTTACCTTTTATATTTTCAGTAATCGCACCTTGATAAGTCAATGTAAATGGATTTTTTCGATAATCATCAGCGACTGCACCACCAGCTAATGAGGCTGAAACAACCGTTGCCATAACCATTTTTTTAATCATTTTTATTTCCTCTTTATATTGATTAAAACCTAAAATTAATCGGCTTTAATCAAATATGAATAAAATTTAATATGAGGAAAATTATAGTCGTCTATCAAATTACTTAAATATACAATTTTTGCAAATGTATGCCTATTTATCTCAAGAAATAGAGGAGATTGAATTTTATTCAATCTAACATGTAAATATTCGCGCGAGCTATTTTAAAAATTATTTAAAACAACAGTGGTTACTGCTTTGTCTTTTCCGAAATGTTAACCGCTGCATCGATATCACTATTAGCTATAGTCTTTGCACCTTTTGCTAAGCTATCCAATAAATATTTATCTCAATTAAAGGCATATTTATTACTCGTTCTTTTTATTATTGAAAAATGCTAACCAATAAACTGGCCACTTACTTTTTGATAGTAGATTGTTAACCACATAGGCTATTATTACTAAAGAAAGGGAACCTGAGAGCACAGGAAACAACAAAAAGTTGAAATCGTAATTAACCTGATTTGCTGTTAACAATATAACCAATGGATTAGCGCCTGCTGGTGGATGTACACATCTAAAGAATTGCATTGCTGCAATAGCGCAACCTACAGCTAAAGCAGTAACAAAAGCTGAATCACCAAACAATTTCAAAAATACTAAACCAATAAATGCTGATATAAGATGCCCTAAAATTACATTTCTTGGTTGTGCAAGAGGAGACTGAGAAACAGCAAATAAAATGACACACGAAGCCCCAAACGGAGCCATTATAAAATAACAGCCTGAATAGATCGTCAGACACTCCAGCGTTAAAATTGCCAAAGTCCCGCCTAACAGTCCTTGAAATAATTCAAGTAATTTAGGCCTACTAGGTAGTTTTTCACTACCCCAAAAAAAGAATTTCATTAATTGTTTTTCCTTGTAAGTTATAATGTATGACAAGATAATAATGTGAACAGATCTGTACGCAAATTCAATGGTAGTACAGATCTGTTCATTTTACAATTTATTTAGGTGATTTATTTTGAAAAAAACATATGAATTAATTATAAAGACTGCTGAAAAACTGTTTTATCGAACTGGTTTTTCGAGTGTAGGCGTTGATGAAATTAGGGATATGTCAGGCTGCTCTAAAACCACTTTATACAATCATTTTGGAAGTAAAGATAAACTTATAGTGGAAGTATTAAAACATAGAGACTTAATATTCCGTTCAAAGCTTGAGGATTCTATTACTGGGCTTAATGGAAAAAATGCTATTTTGGGAATATTTAAATGGCATAAAAAATGGTTTTCCGAAGTGGATTATAACGGCTGTTTATTCACGCGAGCAGTAGAGGAAATGCGTGAAACCTTGCCTTGCATATCAGATATACTTAAAGAACATAAAGAATTTGTTAGAGGCCTAATTTATTCAAAACTTGAAGATTATTCTGATAAAGAGTCTTTGACAAATAAACTGATGGTGATTCTTGAAGGACTTATTAATATTGGTGTGGAGTATAAAAATGATAAGAATCTTAATGATCAGATTGAACAAGATGCTATTAATTTAGTGTTAGAGTTGTTGGATAGGAATTCAGTACACAAATAAGAATGCTAAATTTAAAATAACTATAAAATTTTCTCCTACGATTTTTATCTAATTCCTAGAAACGACATCTGTTCACTTTTTTAGTGAGAAGCTCTCAGATAATCAACGACTGGTAATTTGTAAAATTGATAAATGGTAAGTATAAAAACAAACCTAATTGTGAAACTTATGTTGTGGAGTAAATATCTTCAATAATGTATTAATAGTTATATGGAAATAAGAGTCATCTTGCAATCCTTTTGCAGAAATATAAGCACCTTGCAAAGTAGACATTAAGAGCGTTGCTGCTTCTAATGGTGCAAGAATATTAGAAATACTACCATCAGCAATCCCAATTTTTATAAGACTTTCTAGCGTTTTCTTCATAGACTCAAATCCACGATTAACCTCTGACGCTAACTTTTTGTTTTCCATAATAGCTCTATCTCGAGCCATTTGACCAACCACACATCCTCTATCTATATTACGAGCTTTAAATAACAGATCTGAAAGTTTATTATATGCATTTTTATCTGTATTTAGCACTGAAGCATTAAAACTTATAAGTTGATCGACATTATATTTTATTGCATGTAGGCACAGATCCTCTTTACCATTAAAATAATGATAGAGGCTACCTTGACCGACTTCAGCACGAGTCAAAATATCTCTTGGGCTAGTAGCAGCTAGACCTTTTTCTAATAGGAGCTCAGCCATAGCTTTGATCAACTTTTCTTTAGAATTTTGTTTGTTATTCATTTTCACCATAAAACACCATACCACCAGTCGATGGTATGATTATAATTATTTATTCAATCTGTAAAATAGTATCTACTAAACGATTTGAAAAACCCCATTCATTGTCATACCAACTAACAACTTTGAGTAATTTGCCATCGATGACCTTAGTGAGCTTAGAGTCGAAAATAGATGAAGCTGGATTTTTAATAACATCAGATGAAACAATTTCATCTTCTATATAAACGAGAATACCATCTATTGTTTTAGAGCTAGTTGCTTGTTTAATAGTATCATTTACTAGTTGTTCTGTCACTTCTTTCTCTAGATTTAAAGTAAGATCTATCATTGATCCTGTAATTACCGGAACCCGCACAGATCCGCCGTCTAATTTTCCTAAATCTTCCTGAGTTTTAATGCCTTTGGCGAGCTCTGCGGCCATTTCTCTTATTTTTTTTCGTCCATTTATATCTACCCATTTTTTACTCGTTATCGTAGTTCAAAAATAGGCAAATACACAAATTTATTTATAGGGTCTATAGTAATCATTAAGAGTTTTATTAAATAAAGTTTCTTTTCTTCGCTCGTTTTTTAATAATAAGCAAGAGAAAATTGCTTCACTAAATGAATGGTGCGCTCAATATCAATAATTTACTGCTTCTAAATCTTTTTTATCATTTGGATTTTCCAACAAGCATAACCACTGACCTTTCCCCCGAAATAAATACCAGAACTTAAATGAAATTTCATTAGAATTAACCAAACAAGGAGATCATATTATGAAAAAACGATTCACCGAAGAACAAATCATCAAAGCAATTAAGTGCCATGAAGTGGGAACCAAGCTTGACGACTTATGTCGAGAGTTAGGTATTCCATCGGGTACATTTATAACTTGCGTAGTAAATATGCCGGGCTTGAAGTGAATGAAGCTAAGCGATTGAAAGAGCTTGAATTAGAAATAATAAATTAAAAAATCTCCTTACTGAAAGAATTCTAAAAGTAGAAACGATGAAAGATGTGTTATCAAAAAAGTGGATATTGTTGCAAAACGGCTATGGGTTGCAACACATCTAATTGATACTTCTAAATTAGCCGAGGGTAGAGCATGTTATTTGTCTAATTTGAGTCGGATCGTCTATCGGTTTAAGCCCAAAGCAAAGTTAGATGACGGGCTAAGAGCTCATACAAAAGAGCTGGCTAGTTAGTATCGAAGATATGGGAATTTAATGTTATACAGCTTATTAAAATCAGAGGACCTAATTAAAAATAAAAAGAAAACTTATCGGTTATATTGTGAAGAAAAACGGCAAGTTAGAACCAAAAAGAGAGGTAAAATTCATCGTCAAAGAGTGCCATTATTATTACCATCAAATGTAAATGAACGATGGTTGATAGGTCAACTAATTTCAATCTCAATCAGTGGTCAGCAAGTGGCAAGATTTTAAACCAGTGGATAGAAATAAGGAATAAACCTCAATATATTACTTGTGATAATGGCAGCGAGCTTACAAGCAAAGCTATTTTATGGGGGGCTAAAGAAACAGACACAACGTTAAATTTTATTCAATCTGGAAAACCGACGCAAAATGCCTTTGTTGAAAGTTTAAATGGCAAATTCAGAAATGAATACCTAAATCGGCATTGGTTTAGGGGGGTAAATGAAGCACGTTATGAAACTGATAAATGGCGCGAACATTACAATTATCTTCCACCTCATAGTTTATTAAATTATTTGTCATCTGTTGAATATGCTAAACAAGTGGCTTACTTAGTATGAATAATCTCATTTAAGCAGTGGTACTGTTATTGGGAAAAGTTCAGTTATATTACCTTAGTACAAATGTTGTTTTTAACAACTCTCATTTATAATTAATTTGACAGTAAACTATTTTTTTGATCTGGCTCTCAAATATTGATCTTTTATATTTACTAAGATTTGAAATTACTATATATAGATAATATGTTTAGCGTAAAAAAGTAAATCTATTTATTTTTTGTAATACAATTAAATGTTATTTATAGCTTTTTATTTAAGAAATTTAAAAACAAATATTATTTAGATAAAGTGTTTTTTTAACGATGGAGTGGAGAGAATGATAAATAAACCACAATCGTATCATTGCTGTTTTTATGAGAATTATTTTAAAACATCATAACTAAATATTTTCAATTTAATTATATAGATATAGTAATTAATGTCGCAAATAGAAATTACAAGATTGATCTATTTTACAATGAAATCGATAAAATATACCAAATTGGTGTCATAGGTTATGGTGGTATATTCCCCGCACCACCAAATTGTTTTGTTCTTGAAGAAATAATTTCTAATCTAAAAATTATTCACGACATAGACATAAAAAAAATAATAATCCCTCCTCTTTTTCCTTGCGAACTTTCTGTAGAAAACATAAAAGATTATATGAAAACCGAAATGACTACTCAAATAATTGTAATGCAAGAATTTAGAGAGTTAGGTCATAACTTGTTTAAAGGTAGTGTTCGAACAGATATTAGATGTGCAGAAAAAAATCAAATAACAGTTCATCGTTATAATAAAAGTAATCGTAGAGATCTAATGCTTTTTTATGATTTATATATAAAAACCATGGAAAAAGTTCAAGCAAAATATTGTATCAGTTTACCTTTGATCGAAGATTTGCTTAATGATGAGAGAAATGCAGAATTATATTTAGCTCACTATAATGACAAAATTGTATCTGGCAGTATTATTCTAAAATCAAAGAATAATATTTTTTACTGGATAAACGCTAGTGATAGTATTTCATTAAAATTTAAACCAAATCATAAAGTACTTTCACATATTATTAATGAGTATTCTGATATGGATTATATCAATTTAGGGTTTTCACATAGTGATACATTAAGGCAATTTAAAAAAACATGGGGAGCTAAAGATTTTAAATATTATGTGTTTGAAAAATTATTTTAGCTATTATCGTTCGTTGAAAAATTAATTATTAATTCAGTTAATTAAGGAGTTAATGTGAAATCAGTATTTTTTATACCAACAAATAGAAGTATTAAAGATAGTGTTAGTAGTTATATAAAGGAGGTTTTATATGCGAATGAGGTTTTACAAGTTAATATTCCTCTCATTATAGTTGAAACTAATGAATTTTCATATATTGAAAATCATAAAATTATTGAATCATTAAAGAATCAATATCCTGAATTAAATATTCTACATCTTTCTGTAGATATACAGAAAAAGTATTTTAAGTCACTTTTTAAAAATATGAATGATGATTTTTATAAGATTTTTACTTATACAGGTACTGATTATGCTACGGCAACAAATAAATTGGGTTTATTTGCTTGTTCAATGGGGGCAGATGCCTATCATAGAAGAGATTCAGATACTTGTTTATTATTTGATAGAAGAAGTGAAGCCAGAAAGGTTTATCCAATTGAGTTTGAGTTAAAGTATTTGGGTAAACAAATAATAGAAATAGCTAATGAGCTAGGTATCAAAATTAATAAGCAAGATATAGACGATAAAAGACGAATACTTGTAGTTGGTGGAAATTATTTAGGTGAATGGAATCTTGATGTAAAAGATTTTGCAAAAATCTCGTATGACTATGTATATAAAATATATGAACTACTTGGTTTTAAATCTGAGCATATTGTTGATATTTGCGATGATATATTCAAATTAGATCAACCAATTCCTAAAAATGATGTTATTTCCTTAGTTACTTCTGTTAACGATGGATGCAATCCTGACTGTGGTAATGTTAGTGTCTATCGACTATTTGAATTTCTACCAAACTTACCTGGTAAAAATACATTAGCAGCGGATTATTTCGCTTTTGATACTTCGACTGCATTAGGTTACCCATCTGTACATCATACTAGGCCTGTGTTTCATGAATATCATGACGAAAGATTTGACTATGATAAAAAACTAAAATATTGGTATGGGATGTTGAAATTTGCAGATTATTTTTCACTGTATGGGAGTATTTACAACGATAAGCTTATTGATAACTTTTGTGATTATGATGATTGCTTCGTTTCTCAACAAATGTGTGAAACTCTTTCTGAAAAAATAACATCATTTGTTTCTAATGAGACTAAAAGGGAAGAGCGTATAGTCAGAATTATTGATGAAGTTTTATTAGATTTTGATGAAAATTATTCAAAGATAGGACAAGAATTAAGGAAAGTCACTGCAAAATGTATTGCTGAATGTAATGAAGAATACCTCTTACACGCTAACCTCTTAAATAATTGGAATAAAATAATTGAACAAGCCAAAAAAATGAATTTAATGGATTTTATCGATTTTGGGTTATAATCCCTCTAAGCTTTATCTGGTAACAGTACCTTTCCACAAATGAGATTATATACTTAGCCGTTTTTATAGTATATTTAATGGGTTAAAAATAATTTAATGCACTATGAGGCCTAGTTTGAAAATGGTTGTAATCTTTGCACCATTTATCAATTTCATAATGTACTTCTGCTTGGCTTCTTGATCCCTGGCAAAATAAGAAAAGTACACACCTTAATAGCATTGTTGATGCTAATGTTCATATACCTCTAGCGATATTCTACTGCTTGCGGAATGAGGACGGTAAATAATATGCCTTTCTAAGAGACAATCTTAGCTATGTTATAAAGCATCAACTAATCAATTTAAATATGATACGCTTGACTCAAAGACCAATTTTATGCTTTATCTAAGCTAAAACGAAATATCCAAGACTTAGCCCCTGAATCCTTAATGAGAAGTGAAAGACCATTTCCAGCGCTGTAATTGCACACTTTATTTTTTACAAATAATGTTGCAAGTTTTTCAATTAGCCTTGCAATTAATAATTCTCCAATAAGTTTTTATGTATTGAATTCTGCAGGTAGGGAAAGACTTATTTAATAATAAATACAAAACGGCTATGATATTTTTCAGTTGGCTTTCTCATCCTAATATTGACTTAGGTAACTCTTAAAGAGTGAGTAATTGAAGGAAAAATAAAATCCGATCTAAAATGTAAAAGATAAAAATGGATAACTTTATAATAATGTGAATTTTGAATAAAAAATAGATGGCGGAAGCGCAGAGATTCGAACTCTGGGAGGGTCGCCCCTCGCCGGTTTTCAAGACCGGTGCTTTCAACCGCTCAGCCACACTTCCGCAATGGCTGTGAATATTAAAGGAGACGGAGTTATTTGTAAATAGCTTTTTTAATATTTTTTGTTGATCGCTCTAAATTTCATCATATTTTGTGAAAATTGCGCACTTGATGATGCTTTGCTCATCAAAAATAGTGTTGGAATCAAATTAATTGAGTATAATACAGCGCAAATAAAATAACGTATTGAAAAAATGTTAACGCAAATTGATACTGATGATAAAGGTTACTTAAAAAATTGGCAGGATTGGACTGCTGATTTAGTACCTCAATTAGCTGAAAAAGAGTCGATTGAATTAACTGATGCACATTGGGAAGTTATCTTATTTGTTCGTGAATTTTATTTAGAATATAAAACTTCTCCCGCAATTCGAGCTTTAGTCAAAGCTATGGAAAAAAAATTTGGTGCTGAAAAAGGCAACAGCCGTTATTTGTATAAATTATTTCCGGATGGTCCTGCAAAACAAGCGACAAAACTTGCAGGTCTACCTAAACCAGTTAAATGTATTTAGGTTAAGGGAAAACAGATGATGAGATGGAAACTACCATTAATATTATTGATCGTGCTGGGTTACTTGCAATACTCATTATGGTACGGTAAGAATAATATTCATGATTATCAAGATAACTTGCAGATGTTAGCCAATCTTCATCAGGAAAATGAAAAATTGAAAAGCCGCAATGAACAAATGTTTGCTGAAATTAATGATTTACAGCGTGGTTTTGAGGCGGTAGAAGAGCGAGCACGCAGTCATTTAGGAATGGTTAAACCAGACGAATATTTTTATCGAATTATCATTGATTCTAACACTCAACAACAATAAGGCTTTACGTGACAAATACAAGTAATATTATTGCGATTGTTCCTGCTGCGGGTATAGGTTCCCGTATGAATAGCCAAACACCTAAACAATATTTAAAAATAGGAACAATGACAGTTTTAGAACATACGTTAAATAAATTATTAACACATCCCCAAATAGCCAAAATTATTGTTGTTATTAGTTCTAAGGATGAATTATTTAATACACTGTCAATTGCATCGCATCCGAAAATTAGTGTCACTATTGGCGGTAAAACCCGAGCGGATTCGGTTTTAGCTGGTTTACAATTACTACATGATGATCAATGGGCATTAGTGCATGATGCTGCAAGACCTTGTGTTGCTCACCAAGATATCACTCGTTTGATTGAAACAGTTACAAGACAACAACAAGGCGGCATCTTAGCAACTCGTGTTAGTGATACCATTAAACGAGCTTATCAAGATAACGATACAATCATTGAGCAATCAATTGATCGTACTATTTTATGGGGAGCGGCAACGCCACAATTATTTAAAACCGCTGAGTTGAAATCTTGCTTAAAAAAAGCTTTAACTCATCAAGTGGCAATAACTGACGAAGCTTCAGCTATTGAGTATTGTGGTGGCCATCCTTTATTGGTTGAGTGCCGTCGAGATAATATAAAAATAACTCGACCAGAAGATTTACTCTTAGCCTCTTTTTATTTAACTGAGCAGATTTAAAATAGGTAAAATATGAGAATAGGTCATGGATTTGATGTGCATAAATTTGGTGGTGAAGGACCGATTACCCTAGGAGGAGTTAAAATTCCTTATCAATATGGGTTAATTGCACACTCTGACGGTGATGTCGTTTTACATGCCATTACTGATGCTTTAATTGGTGCACTCGCTTTAGGTGATATAGGTAAACTTTTTCCCGATACCGATTCTAAATATAAAGGCATTGATAGCCGAATATTATTAAAAGAAGTTTACTCTATTATTCAAGCAAAAGGTTTTGTGCTTGCGAATTTGGATACAACAATTATTGCTCAAGAGCCTAAGATGCGCCCATATGTTGATCAGATGCGAGTCAACATTGCTGAAGATCTTAACGTTCATTATGATCAAATCAGTGTAAAAGCAACCACAACTGAGCAATTAGGTTTTACCGGACGTAAAGAAGGTATAGCTTGTGAAGCGGTAGTATTGTTAATAAAAAAATCAACAAAAAATCCAACCTAAAAGTAGGCATTATACGTGTTAGCAGAACTAAATTATTTTTATGGAAAACCAACCACAGCTGGAATTTATAAGCAACAATATGAAGATTTTATTGTTCAAGAAGAGCTAGGCTTTGAGCTTACTGGGGAAGGTGAACATGTTCTTGTTTATCTTCAAAAAAGAGATTGCAATACGGTTTTTGTTGCAGAGCAATTGGCAAAATATGTTGGTATTGCCGCTAAACAAGTAAGTTACGCTGGATTAAAAGATCGCCAGGCAGTGACTGAACAATGGTTTAGTTTACATATGCCAGGACAAGAAACGCCCGATTTTACCAATTTTGACTTAGCGGGTTGTCAGATAAAGCGAGTGACTCGACATAACAAAAAACTCAAGATTGGTGCTTTACAGGGCAATCATTTTAAGATTATTTTAAAAGAGTTAAGTCAGCATGCTGAGATAGAAACAAAACTAGCATTAATAAAACAGCATGGCGTTCCTAACTATTTTGGTGAACAACGATTTGGGCGTGACCAAAATAATATTGAACAAGCTATCAAATGGGCACAAGGAGAAATATCGGTTAAAGATAGAAAGAAACGTAGTTTTTATTTGTCTGCGGCACGTAGTGCTATCTTTAATGATATTGTTAGTCAACGAATTGAACAGAACATTCATCAAAATGTGCTTGAAGGTGATATATTGCAGCTTGCCAATCGTGGCAGTTGGTTTGTTTCTAAAGCGGATGAAATAGCAACATTACAACAACGCTTGCAACAAGGAGAGATCAATATTACTGCTCCAATGGTTGGTGACTCATCTTTAAATACGCAAGGTGTTGCTTTACAATTTGAGCAAAGCTGTTTGAACAAATGGTCTAATTTTGCTGATCTGTTTAAAAAAGAGCGTCTTGAAACGGCAAGACGATCATTATTACTACGTCCGGAGCAATTAAACTGGCAATGGTTGGGAGAACATAGTCTTGAAATTAGTTTTTATTTGCCATCTGGTAGTTACGCAACAAGTGTGATACGTGAATTGATAATAAGAAATGAGTAACACAAATGCAAAGTTTGAAAATGCAGTCTTTAATTAAATTACTTAAGCAGCAAGGGATAAAAGATAATCGTGTTTTGAGTGCAATTGCTTCAATTCCGCGTGAATTATTTGTTGACGAAGCGCTTTCTCATCAAGCTTACGATAATCGTTCACTGCCAATTGGTAGTGGTCAAACTATTTCTCAGCCTTATATTGTCGCCCGAATGACTGAACTGCTTAGATTAGAGCCAAATTCTAAAGTCCTTGAAATTG
This sequence comes from Gilliamella sp. ESL0405, assembly GCF_019469205.1. NCBI lineage: Bacteria > Pseudomonadati > Pseudomonadota > Gammaproteobacteria > Orbales > Orbaceae > Gilliamella > Gilliamella sp. ESL0405. The sequence continues at coordinate 789,638 of NZ_CP048265.1, forward strand.
GAACAGGTTCCGGCTATCAAACAGCGATATTAGCTAAATTAGTCGATCATGTATGTTCGGTTGAAAGAATTAAAAGCCTACAATGGAACACTAAGCGTCGCTTAAAACAACTTGATATTCATAATATTTCAACACGTCATGGTAATGGCTGGTTAGGGTGGGCAGAAAGAGGACCATTCGATGGCATAATTGTTACAGCTGCCGCTTCAGAAGTACCGCAAAACTTGTTAGCACAGCTCGCTAATAAAGGCCGACTAGTGATTCCTGTTGGTGAGAATAAGCAGATTTTGCAATTGATTGAACGTGATGGTGATAACTTTATTTCTAAAAATATGGGGGATGTAAGGTTTGTTCCCTTAGTTAAAGGCGATATTGCATAAACTAGCCACCAGTTAGAATGATGGCTTTTATGACTATGCTAATAACTTAGTTTTTACTCTTTTAGTGTTAGTACTTTTTTCTTTTGAGTATCGCTAGCAGTATTAACTTAAATCAGCTATTTTTTTGTTCTGATAATTTCCATTCGCAGATACCATAAATCGCATTAAATAAGTAAATCAGATACTGGGTCGCTATCACAATATTATTGGTATAAATATTTAATCCAATGACTAACACATTTAATATTACCCATAAATACCAGTTAAAAGCATATCGCATCATTAACAGTAACTGAGCAACCACGCCTAAACCAAAAATAAAACTGTTGGTAATAAGTTGATAGATTGTGTTATCAACACTTAATGTGTTGGTCAAATAAACATTGAAAAACACAGCAGCAATCAGGAAAATTATGGAGCAAAGAAATATTTGTTCATTTAACGAACGTACTTTGACCTTGTCATTATTGTCTTGATTTTTATTCCAAGTGAACAAGCCATAAATATGTGAACCAAAATAATAAAATGTTGGTAACCCAGCCCCGATATTGCCACCTAAAAAGTTGGCACAACACTCAGCCATCACAGCCAGCATTCCAACAACGTTGCCCATATTCTTACGTTTGGCTAATAAAATAACACATAATAAACCACACACAGCACCTATGTAAGAAACAGAGTAACGTAAATCTAATTGTTCAAAAGGGTCGGTAAATAAAAAGGCGATAGTGACACAAAGTATACAAAAGTACGGATATAACTTGTTGCGTCCTACTGATATAACTATTTGGCTTAATTTATTCATAATTAATACTCTTCATCATTAATAAGTTGATTAACCAATTCGATACTGCGTAAGTAACGTTCTTCATAATCGGGTGAATCTATTTGAATATAGTTAATATTATTTTTTTCTAACAATGTAATAAGCAATTGTTGAAAATCTTTACGTTGTTTTGGACTGCCTAAATGTCGTAAACCGTCTGCGACCCAAGGGGTATTGTTGCCCAATAAAATGACCAAATCGAAACGATAGTTGTTGATCATTGCTTGTAGGAAAGGATGCTCTTTGCCTTCATATTTTTTACAAAAGGCTTGAGTGGTGACAAAATCGGTGTCGATAAACGAAACCTTATTTGCATGTTTTATTGCAAAATCAATGTATTGAGCGTGACCAAGCGCAATTTTATCATAATCGGCATATTGTAAAGCTCTTTCATCCCCACCAAGTTGAGAAAAAACGTAATCTCGGCCGTATTCCCAAGCACTGGTAGTATTAAATACGTTTGCTAATTTATTGACCAAGGTTGATTTACCACTTGATTCACCACCTAGTATTGCGACAGTTCTTACAAAAAAGGGTCTTACTTCAGTTGGAATATATTGCCAATTTTTTAATGGTGCTCGCCTGATTTGAGTGCCGCTCACTTGCATAAATTGCCGCGTAGGATCGATTAGCACTGTCTCTAAATCAAATAAGTCTTTATACATCGAAACATCTTGCGGTTCGCTCGAGTAAACACAGTTAGGTTTAATGCCTTTTTCTCTAAATAATTTTTTAACACGTTCACTCCATTGATGCCAACCGTTAGGGTAAGCAGGAATACCGTCTTCTTCTAAAAGCTCTATATGGATGTTTTTCTGATACTTAAACGTTTGTAACAGCCACCGAATTCTATCGTTAATTGTTGGTTGGCGAGACATCGCACTTTGTTCAAACAATGCCATATCTCGGTTAGTATCAGAGCAGAGAACAACGTAAAGTTCATCTACTTGACTAATTGCTCGTTGAATAAGATAGATGTGTCCGGTATGCAAAGGATAAAATTTACCAAAAATAACACCAATTTTTTTATCTTTGGCGGATTCTTCGACTTGTAAGTACTGATGAAGTGAATGTAGTTTTTGTGCGCTAGGATTCTTAATTTTGTCATTAACAAGTTGACTTAAATAACCTTTTGTCATTTGACAGGCATCAGCAACAGTTTGTAGGGATAAATTTTTGCGTTTTATTGCTTTTTTTAAATAACTGAAGCTATTCATTTTGTTTCCTTCTCTGTTTTTTATTTGTAACAAAATTTACATTATTTTTATTAAATGTTCAATATATTAAACAAAAATAATTAATATTAATGATTTTGTGTTTTTAGGGAATTAGACATACAATGATTTTGTGTTCTAGCTCTTTATTCATTTTGTTGATAAAAATGTTCTTATCAACTTTATTATTATGATTATATTTAAGGAAAGGAATTACATGAAAATTAAAACAGTTGTGCTTTTGATCGCTTGCTTCTCCGGAAGTGCTTTTGCAGATAATAATGTGACACTAAATAAAGTAACATTATTTTTGAAAGGTGCAGAATTGGAAGGAGAGTCTAGAGTCTCATTAAAAAAAGGTGAAAATCAATTAGTTTTAACCAATATTGCAAATGGCACAAGAGCTAACTCCATTAATGTAGGATTTGACGATAATGACGTAAAAGTTTTATCAACGTCATTAAACGAAAATTATATTGATAATAAACAAAACGACGATGCAAAGCCATTACTTGAAAAGTTAAAACAGTTACAAGAAAAATACGATAACACTGAAATTCAACTGCAAGCAACAACCGAACAAGTCACTCTTTTACGTGGAAATCATTTGGAATTGCTATCAAAAGGGGCAAATAGTAATGTAACTGAATTAAAAAATATGTTGGAGTTTATTAAAACTAATTTAATTACTGCTTTAAGTGAAGAATACAAATTACAGAAAGAAATCGACCAATTGAAAGAGCAAATTCTAAAATGCCAAGAGGAGATTACGAATTTAGAAGAATCAACCAAAAACTCAACTAATGCAATTAATGTGACGGTTTATTCGAATAAAGATATCACTTTACCAATTAGATTATCTTATGTCACCAATGTTGCTGGTTGGAGTCCTGCATATGACGTACGAGTTGATGATATAAATTCACCAATGTATTTAACATATAAAGCTGATATTTATCAAAATAGTGGCCTGGATTGGAAAGATGTTGATTTTATTTTATCCACATCTAATCCAAGTAAAGGGATAACTGCTCCTTTTTTCCTTCCATGGTATATTGAAACGGTGAGCAGTAAAGGGTATAAAAAACTGGCAGCTGACGTCGTCTTGGACGACAGCAATCGTTACAGGAGTTATTCGAATCAAGTTAATTCAAATGTAAATAATGTTACGGTTAATACTTTAGGTATTAATACCATTTTTAAGGTTAATTTACCCAATACTATAAAATCCAATTCTAAAAATAATATGCTAACTTTGCAAACTAAAGAAGTTGAAGCAAAATATCAATATGTTGCATTACCAAAATTGGATAATGGTGTTTATTTGCAAGCAAAAGTCGCAGATTGGGAAAAACTTAATCTCCTACCAGGTAAATTAACAGTATTTTTTGCGGGTAATTATATTGGTGAGAGTTCTATTAATACTGAGGATTTGCCAGATACACTTGATATTGCTCTGGGACATGATAAAAATATTTATGTTTCACGTAATCGCAATGTGAATGAAACATCTAAACCTTCATTTTTTGGTAACGATATTACACAAAAATATGCTTATACTATAGATGTAAAAAATGCTAAATCATTACCGATAGATATTATGGTTTATGACCAACTACCGGTAATTAGAGATAAAATTATATCACTTAATGATACCAAATATGATGGCGCTGAATATGACCAAACAACAGGCAAACTCTCGTGGCAATTGAAGTTAAACCCAAGTGAAAGTAAAACTCTAAATTTAAGTTTCAAACTGACTTATCCTAAAGATCGAGTTGACGATATAATAGGGTTATAATTTCATTAAAACAGAAACAAAGTATGCTAAATCAGTGGTTAAACCAATTTAAACAAGACAGCCAAATCAGTTTGCTTGATATTCATTTGGTTGTGTTTTTAACTAACAAAGCTAAGTTGCATGATGAGTTAATCCTCAAACGTTTTAGCTTTTTGGTGCTATCACTGAGTAAAGAGGTAAGGTCAGGGCATGTCTGCCTTGATCTTACCAACTTGAACCAACAAACTATAGCGCCAGATGTCTGGCTGGATTTAGCTTCACCTACAACAAAGGATTGGCTAGATGCATTAGATCATGCTCAACATACACAAGTTGTGAGTGATGGCTCTAAACTTTCCCCCCTTATTCTTATCGATAATAAACTTTATTTTCAACGAATGTGGCACGATGAAAAGCAAGTAGCACAGTATTTTAATTGTAATGAGTTGACTGAAAATTCAGGGAACAATGTTGATTTAAAGTTAATATTAGACCAACTTTTTACCGACCGCCAAACTTTTATTGATTGGCAAAAAGTTGCCGTTGCGGTGGCATTGACTCGTAAAGTTGCTATTATATCCGGCGGGCCGGGAACCGGTAAAACCACCACGGTAGCAAAAATTTTAGCCGGAATCGTCTTAACTCAACCGAGTGCAAGAATTGTGACCGCTGCACCGACGGGTAAAGCTGCTTCAAGACTGACAGAATCACTTAGTCGTGCTATTTCGCAACTCTCCTTTGATCATTTAAACATTAAAGCTGAAGCAGTGACGCTACATCGATTACTTGGTGCGAAGGCAGATAATCGTGAATTTAGTTATAATAAAAATAATCCCTTGAATATTGATGTGTTAGTGGTAGATGAAGCATCAATGGTTGATTTAAATATGATGGCAAGAATTATCGATGCTTTGCCTAAAAACGCACGCTTGATATTATTAGGTGATAAAGATCAGCTCTCCTCAGTTGAAGCCGGCGCAGTATTTGGTGACTTATGTGAATTTATCTCAACCGGGTATAGCCCCGCTCGTGCAGAACAATTAAGCCAACTAACGGGTTTTGCTATTCCATCGAGCCAACAAGTGGCCATAATAACCGATAGTATTTGTTTATTACAAAAGAGCTATCGATTCAATGAATCATCCGGAATAGGATTACTGGCTAATGCGGTTAAAGAAGGGCAAGTAGCCGCTGCTAAAAAGCTTTTAGCTGATAGATTATTTCATGATATTCATTACCACCTTTTGACTTCCCAGCACACATATGAAGCAGTATTGCATGATTGTGTTGACCATTATAAAAGTTATTTAACTGCTATCAATCCTAGAGGCAATAATGATATTGCTGACATTTTAGAAAAATTTGCTCAGTACCGGTTACTTTGCGCGGTACGTGAAGGCATGTTTGGTGTTGAAGGATTAAACAAACAAATCGAATCACTGTTAGCCAAAAAAAGATTAATTCATTTGAAAAACAAAGAAGCTTGGTATGTTGGCCGCCCAATTATGATCTTGCGTAATAGCTCATCGTTAGGCTTATATAATGGCGATATTGGCATTACGTTAATGGCAGAACATGATAATACTAAACTGCGAGTCTATTTTCCTTTTGCTGACGGATCGATTAAGGGATTTTCGCCTTTTCGACTACCGGAACATGAAACAGCTTATGCGATGACGATTCATAAATCTCAAGGTTCAGAGTTTGATAAGGTCAATATTATTTTACCTACCGATTATTCACCACTGCTCAATCGTTCATTGCTTTATACAGCAATTACACGTGCTAAAAAATCTGTATCCATTTACGCTAATGAACAGATCTTATCACAAGCAATCAAAACACAAACCGTTAGACATAGCGGATTAGTTAATTTATTAGAAAATAAACAATCGTAATATTACGTTTTGAGGCTTGTAGCACAATCCCAACGGCGAACTAAAAACTACAAATATTGCGAGATATAAAAAAACAGGGCAATTTGCCCTGTGTAATTGATTAGTGAATAATCTTGGCTAAAAAGTCTTTAGCACGATCAGATTGAGGATTGGTAAAGAATTGCTCTTTAGAGGTATCTTCAATAATTTCACCGGCATCCATAAAAATGACACGATGCGCAACTTTTCGAGCAAAGCCCATTTCGTGGGTTACAACCATCATTGTCATGCCTTCATACGCAAGCTCAACCATAACATCAAGTACTTCGTTAACCATTTCTGGATCGAGCGCTGATGTTGGTTCATCAAATAACATAACGATTGGATCCATGCAAAGTGCGCGAGCAATAGCAACACGTTGTTGCTGACCACCCGATAGCTGTGCAGGGTATTTATCAGCGTGGGCAAGTAAGCCGACTCGTTCAAGAAGGTTTAGGGCTTTCTCACGAGCTTCATCCTCAGCTCTACCTAATACTTTGATTTGAGCAAGCGTAAGATTTTTTAAAATTGTTAAATGTGGAAACAGTTCAAAATGTTGGAATACCATACCCACTTTAGAACGTAATTTAGCTAAATTAGTGGATTTGCTCGTTACTTCTGTTCCATCAATAATGATTTTACCTTGTTGAACTGGCTCTAAACCATTTACCGTTTTTATTAGTGTGGATTTTCCAGAACCTGAAGGCCCACAAACAACAACAACTTCGCCTTTACCGACTTTGGTACTACAGTTTTTTAAAACTTGAAATTGTCCATACCATTTTGATACATTTTCTAAGGAGATCATCGACTTATCCCTTTCTTGAAATAATTAACTAAACGTGAAGCAGTAAAACAAATTATAAAGTAACTTGCCGCTGCAAATATAATCATTGAATATTTAACTGTACCGCCTTGTACATTACCGATTTGTGTCACACTGGCACCAAATAAGTCTATTAAACTCATGACATAAACAAGCGAAGTATCCTGGAACAAGATAATACCTTGAGTTAATAATAGTGGTACCATCGATCTAAATGCTTGCGGCAGAATAATTAAACGCATAGCCTGACCTTTTGTCATACCGAGTGCATAGGCGGCGTGATATTGGCCTTTAGTAACTGCATTGATACCAGCACGAATGATCTCTGAATAATATGCCGCTTCGAAAAGGGCAAAAGCGATCATCGCTGAGACAATCCGTACATCTGCATAAGGCGGCAGATTAAAGACGAATTTTATTACTTGTGGTAACGCTAAATAGAACCATAACAATACTAATAATAATGGAATGGAACGAAATAAATTAACATAACATTTTGCAAAAATATTAAGAAATTTATTATTTGATAGGCGCATTAATGCTAAGACTGTTCCCCAAATAATGCCGAAAATAACAGCAATCAAGGTAATTTTAGTCGTTAACCATAATCCGCTTAATAATAGATGATAATTATCGCTTACCAGTGAAGGTATATTGGCAATCCAAGTATATAACTGCATATTATCCTCCGTGACTCATGTTTGGCAAACGAGTATGTTTCTCAACAATTCGCATAATGGTAAGTACAGCATAGTTAATAAGCATAAAGGCAATTGTTACACCACACAATATTTCAACAATACTATTGGTCGATTCATTGATGCGATCAATTTGCCCAATCAAGTCAATTAACCCAATGGTTGATGCAACAGAGGAATTTTTAATAATATTGGTCATTTCCGAAGTTAATGGTGGAATAATACGCCTGTAAGCATTTGGTAATAATACGTACTGATAAGCTTGTCGGTTTGTTAAGCCAAGCGCAATTGCGGCATATCTTTGTCCTTTTGGCAAAGTTTGAATACCGGTTCTGACCTGTTCAGCAATACGAGCAGAGGTAAATAAACCTAAAGCAATTGATGCTGTAATAAATGAACTGATATTTGGTGATAATCCCGAAATAAACCAAGTTTTTAAACTCCCGGTCAATAATTCAGGTAGTATCATGTACCATAAAAACATTTGAACAAGTAAGGGAATATTACGAAACAGCTGAATGTAGCCAGCGGCAAATTTATTTAAAAATTTGTTGTCCAATGTTCTGCATATACCGACAAAAGACCCTAACACAAATGCAATAATCCATGCGGTAACGGCTAATGAAACTGTGACAAAAATACCGTCCAACAACCAGTTTAGGTAAATTCCGTCACCATAAGGGGTGGGTTCAAAAAATAGTATCCAATTAAAACTCATAATATATTTAATTCACTAAATTAGATTATGTACTAAATGCCAATTACATTTAGTACACAGGATTAGAAAGAATAAGAAAAGTATTAATCTAATGCTTTATCGTTAGGATTTGCAAAAAGCTCAACCATTTTAGGTGAAATTTCCAGATCCATATTTGCGCCTTTTGGCGGTACTGGTTGAGTAAACCATTTGTTATATGATTCCAGTGCTTTTCCTGATTTTTGAGCATCAGCAATGGTTTTATCCATTAATTGTTTAAATTGAGTATCGCCTTTTCTTAACATACAGCCATAAGATTCATAAGATAACGGTTCGCCAACAATTTTCCATTCTGTTGGGTTAATTGCGCGAGAACGTTCACCAGCAAGCAAAGCATCATCCATTAAAAATGCTACTGCACGACCAGTTTCAAGAGCATTAAATGCATCACCATGATCTTTTGGCGTAATAATACGAATGCCTAAGTCTTCTTTACTATTGATTTGATTTAAACGAATTTCAGAAGTTGTACCTGCTGTGGTAACGACATTTTTACCTTTAAGATCTTCAATACTTTTAATGTCGCTATCAGCTTTCACTAAAAAACGTGTACCAACAATAAAGATGCTGTTTGAAAAATCAACCGTTTTTTGGCGTTCAAGATTGTTAGTGGTCGAACCGCATTCAAAATCATAAGTGTAGTTATTAAGTAGTTGAATACGAGTCTTAGAAGTAACAGGTAAATATTTTACTTTTAGATCTGGTAAATTTAACTCTTTTTTAACTGCTTCTACAATCAGATTCGAATAATCTTGTGAATAGCCAATGACTTCTTGTTTTTCACCATAGTAGGAAAATGGAATAGAAGATTCACGATGACCAACAACAATCACACCACTATCTTTAATTTTGGCTAAAGTACCAGTTAGTTCTTCTGCAACCGCTGATCCGCTAATTAGACCTAACATTGCAAATGATAATACTAATTTGGTTAATTTTGTCTTCTTGTTCATACTCATCTCCTACTGTTTAATTTGTATCATATTAAATTTATTTAATATTTTTACAAAGGGCGTATATTATAACTTATTTTTTAGCATAAAAGTACTTTTTACTATTTATTTGTAGATAATTGGAGCTAGATACAACGTCAGATTCTGGCATTTTAACAATAGATTTTTACCCAATTTCTTTAGAAACCAATTACATATAAGCAATAATTGTGCCAGTCTTACTAATTATGACGTTTTTTTATAAAAAGTGAGATAAGCATTAAAGATATGATTAAAAAATAGAGTTTATTTCCCCATTTGGCATAAGGAGTTAGACCAGTGGTGGGTGAAATCGTGTCGATTAATACATCAGTTTTAAATTGAGGTAATTGTTTAATGATATTACCTTTATGGTCTATTATCGCTGTAATACCATTATTGGTACTGCGAATTAGCGGTCTACCAAACTCTAATGCTCTAGCTTGCGCCATTTGCAAATGCTGCTTAGGCCCAATGCTGTCACCAAACCACGCATCGTTGGAAACGGTTAATAAAAAATCAGTATCAGGCGTGAAATTCTGCCACATTAAATCAGATAAGATGATTTCATAACAGATAGCAGTGGTAAATTTAAATCCTTTCATGGTCAGTGGCGGTTGGTTTACTCCCCCCGGTTGCATCGAGGACATAGGAATATCGAGCATATTGGTCAAAGGTTGAAGTACGGATTCTAAAGGCGTGAATTCACCAAATGGTACTAAATGGTGTTTTTGATAGCGATTAGTAGTTGGATATTGATAAGGTTTTGGTTCTCCTAACACGATCAAGCTATTATAAACTTCGCTAGTTGGACTGTTTCCAAAGTGACTAAAGCGGTAATCAATAATCCCTACAGCGACCTCTGAATCATTCGCTCTGGCTTGATTATCAATATATTGCAAATAGGGTTGCTGGTTGAGTTCATAATCGGTGATACTGGCTTCAGACCAAATAATAATTTTGTTTTTATCTAAGTTGTCTTCGGTCAGCTTAGCGTAGGTTAGTAATGTATTATTCAGTTGCTCAGATGACCAACGTATTGACTGAGCAATGTTTGCTTGCACTAAAACAAAATTGGCTGAACGCTGATTATCAATAGTTGTCCATTGAATATTTTTGAGTGAAGTTGGTGCAATTAAGATCACTAACAGTGCAATAATTGCACCAAATGCGTGCCATTTTTGGACTGTTTTAATCAGCTTATGTAAGCTAAAAACTAATAATCCACATAAAATGGTGAAAATAAGATTAAGCCCGTCAATCCCCACAATTGGAAAATAGTTCCGTAATGGGCTATCAAGTTGGCTGTAACCGAATTGTAGCCAAGCAAAACCAGTAAGAATATAACCACGTAAAAATTCGGTTATTTGCCAAACAATTGGCATTATCAGTACCAGTTGTTTAAACGTAAATGGTTTAGCCACTCTATCAGCTGAGCGAATAAGGAAAGCAAACAGCATTGGAAAGAGTGATAAATATAAAACTAAAAAACCTAAAATAATAACGGCAATAAAGGAGGGGAGTTCGCCATACTGTTTAATACTGAAATATATCCAGTGAATGCCAGCTGAGAAATATCCAATACCCCAGCAAAGTCCTAGAACTAAAGCTTGTTTTTTGGATTTGTTTGCTATTAACCATAGCAGTCCGGCAAATGACACAAACGCCAAAGGCCAGATGTGAAAAGGCGCATAGCTAAAAACAGCAATGGCACCGAATACTAGACTGTATAAAATCTGTTTAAGCATGCTCCGGCATCTCTAAATTTGGCACGGTTGCGCCATCAGGTATGGTCACATGTAATTGAATTATTCGTCTTCTATCAACAATTGTGACCTTAAATTGATAGCCGTCAATTGTGATACTTTCACCACGTAAAGGTAAACGACCGAAATGTTGCATCACCAATCCACCAATTGTATCCATTTCATCATCACTAAATGAAGTGGCGAAAATTTCGTTGAAATCTTCAACTGGTGTAAGTGCGCGCACGGTGTAAACCGATTGGCTTAAGCGACGGATATCACGATCTTCAATTTCATCGTATTCATCTTCAATATCACCGACAATAAGCTCTAAAATATCTTCGATAGTGACAAGTCCCGATACCCCGCCAAATTCGTCAATCGCCATTGCCATATGGTAGCGCTGCATACGAAACTCTTTGAGCATATGATCGACACGCTTACTTTCCGGCACAACTACAGTTGGTCTTAAGATCTTTTTTAAATCAAAATCATTAACGCCTTGGCGTATATAGATAAGTAAGTCTTTGGCTAATAAAACACCTTCAATATGATCTCTATCTTCACTAATTACCGGATATCGGGAGTGACCATGTTCAGAAATAATATCTAAACATTCATCAAGTGTATAATTATCTTTAATTGTTACAATTTGAGAGCGGGGAATCATGATATCGCGAACTCGCTGTTCGGCTATATCCATTACACCTTCAATCATATCAAGGGTGTCAGGATCGATAAGCTCGTTTTCTTCTGCTTCACGAATCACTTCAATCAGTTCTTCTTTATCTTTTGGTTCTGAATGGAATAACTGACTTAACCATAAAGTAAACCCTTTTTTTGGGCTCCGGTGATTGTCATCACTCATTTGCTCTTTTCCTTTCTGTCTTGTTGTTTTAAAGATTCTATTTAGTTGATAGAAATAGTATTAAAAATTTTATTTAGTCAATTGGTTGATAAGGATTATCAAATCCTAATTGATTCATAATATCAATTTCGATATTTTCCATTTCTTCAGCTTCTTCGTCAAGGATATGATCATAGCCTAATAAATGCAAACAGCCATGAACGATCATATGTGCCCAATGTGAAGATAATGATTTGTGTTGTTCTTTCGCTTCGGCTTCAACCACTTGTTTACAAATAACTAAATCGCCAAGCAAAGGTATATCAATTTCAATCGGTGACTCGAAAGGGAAAGATAGCACATTAGTTGGTTTGTCTTTATGACGATAAGTATTGTTTAATTGCTGACTTTCTTGCTCATCAACGATACGAATGGTAATTTCAGCATTTTCCTTAAATTGTGGCAAAATGACTTCCAACCACTGCATAATCTGCTGCTCGGTGGGTAAATTTTCATTATGCTCGGTGGCAATTTGCAAATCTAAAATAACTGCGCTCATTTTATTGCTCTTATTCCCGATGATAAGGATGATTAGTGGTTAAACTCCATGCTCGATACAAGCTTTCAGCAACAATCACCCGCACCAAAGGATGTGGTAAAGTAAGTGGTGAGAGTGACCAACTTTGTTCAGCTGCAGCTTTACATGCAGGTGATAGACCTTCAGGGCCACCAATTAATAAACTAACATCTCGACCGTCTGTTTTCCAGCGTTCCAACTGCTCAGCTAGATTGTGGGTGGTATAAGGTTTACCCGGAATATCCAAAGTCACAATACGGTTACTTTTGCCGCATGCGCTTAACATAAGTTCGCCTTCTTTGTCTAGTATACGGGCAATATCAGCATTTTTAGTACGTTTGCCGGCTGGTATTTCAATAAGCTCTAATGGCATATCTTTAGGAAATCGAGAACGATAATCATCAAATGCGGTAATGACCCAACTCGGCATTTTATTGCCAACAGCAATAAGCTGTATTTTCACGCCATTAACTCCAAAGTTTTTCGAGTTCGTAAAGTTGGCGGCTCTGTTCTTGCATGATATGTACAATAACTGAATCCATATCAACCACGACCCAATCGGCATCGTTTTGACCTTCACTACCTAATACAAGGTGCCCGTGTTTCTTCGCTTCGTCAAGTAAATGACCGGCGATTGATGCTACATGACGATTAGATGTGCCAGTACAAATAATCATATAATCAGTAATACTTGATTTACCACGTACATCAAGAGTTACGATATCTTGACCTTTTAGATCATCAATTTTATCTATAATAAAATCTTGTAACGATTGTTGCAAAATAAACTCTCTATTCGAATAAATAAAGCGCTAGTATAGCATATTTTTAAAAATAGCGAGCAGATCAGCCTAAGCAATCATTTTTTTGACAAGAAGTTTCAGATTTACTATACGTTAAAGTATAAAACCGCTGTTTTGCATTCTATTCCATTAGAGCGAAATGACTCGATCAAATAACGGATTATCAGTCAAACGATGCGTGACCATTAGCAATGTTTTATCATGGCAAACCTGTTTAATTAATTGAATAATTTGTTGTTCAGTGTGCTGATCCAAACTTTCTGTCGGTTCATCCATTAATATTAATGGTGAATTATGCAGTAGTGCTCTGGCAATACCGATGCGGCGAATTTCGCCCCCCGATAGCGAGCGCCCCCCCTGTCCAAGGGGTAAATCTAAACCATGCTCAGTAGTAAGAAGCTTATCGAGCTCAACTTGCTGTAAGACTTCTATTAACTGCTGATCAGAAGCTGAGCTGTTACCAATTAATAAATTTTGACGTAAACTATCGCTAAAAATCGTGATAATTTGCGGAACAACTGCTATGGCCTGTCTAAGCGTTGGCTCATCGAGCTCATCAATTGCGACATCGTTGATGTAGATCTGCCCAGTATTGGGTTGCCAACTGCGGGTAACTAAATTTAGCAAAGTCGATTTTCCGCAGCCTGTTTTGCCTATTAAGCCAACATGTTCACCGGCATTGACGGTTAATGAAAAATTGCTCAATACGGCAAATGGTTGATTAGGGTAACTGAAACTGATGTTATCAAATTGGACTTTAGCTGTGCTTAAATCCAGCGATTGCCCATGCGGGATAAATTCAATTTCCGGTTTTTGGTTAAATATTGCCGTTGTACGTTTCGCAGAAGTTAATACTTGCCCTAAAAAAATAAAGGCAGTTGGGATTGGAGCTAAAATTTCCGAGCTGGCAAGGCAGACAAACACAAATAGCGCAACTATAGGTGATAGAGTATATTGAGTAATTAACCACAGTACGAGCAGTGTTAAAATTCCGGTAATAAGTAGGACTAATGCGCTTGATAATGCCATTAATGCTGACTGTTTTTGCTGGTTATTTAGCCAGCTTGATTCTAATTGATCTAATTTAGTGCGGTATCGAGGCTGAGCGTTAAATAGTGTCAACTCAGCTTGTCCTTGTAAATAATTGATCAGCAATAAGCGATATTCACTTTGTTGCTTAGCAAGCGTTTCACCTAATTGCTTACCTGCATAATAAAAAACCACCGGCACGACCAGTAAAGTAAGTGTCAGCACAATGGTAATAATTAATGCAACAGGTAGATTAATCTGACTAAGTGCAATAAACATCACGCCAATAGTGATTAGAGCAGTGATAATCGGTGAGAAAAGTTTTAAATATAAGTGATCAAGCGCATCGATATCGACAATAAAGCGATTGAGTAAATCGGCACGTTGGTACTGAGATAATTGGTTTGCACTAAGAGGTAAAATCTTTTGAAAAGCTAGCGTTCTTAAATAGGACAAAATTTGAAAAGTCGTATTATGATCAACTAACCGCTCCATATAACGTGAAGCTGTACGAGTGATTGCAGCGCCACGTACCCCGGCAGCCGGTAGCATATAGTTAAAAGTATAGAGTCCAGCGACCCCAACAAAAGCCGTAGAGGCTAAAAACCAGCCAGATAACGAAAGTAAAAATACGCTGGCAAAAAGGGTAAGTATCGACAACGACAAACCGAGTAAAATTTGCCAAAAATAGTGTTTATAAAGTGCAATATAGGGGCGTAATGTTGCTATCATAAACTCTCCTTGATATGACAATGTAAAAGCCCTTTAGAAAGTTGCCAAATTGAATCATACGAATGCAAATCCTCATTTTGGTGAGTAATTGTTATACTGTTTGTTGCAATATTATGATGTTCTAAATTTTGCACCGTTTGTTTATCTAAACTGGCGGTCGGCTCATCAAGAATAAGTAGTTGACATGGTTTTAGCATCGCTCTTGCCAGTGCGATACGTTGTGCTTGCCCTACCGATAAACGAATGGCATCTTCGCCCACTTGAGTATCTAATCCATTGGGTAATTTAGCAATAACTTCCGCTAATTGCGCTTGTGAAATGACAGATGCCAGCTGCTGATCGGTGGCATTTGGATTACCAAGTAAAATATTTTCACGTATTGAGCCGTTAATTAAATAAGGATTTTGACCAATCCAACTTATCTGCTTTTGCCAACTTGACAATGTTAACTGATTAAACTCAATTCCATTAATTTTTAATGAGCCTTGATAGGGTAAAAATCCTAATAACACCTGCATCAACGACGTTTTACCTTCACCGCTGGTACCGATTAAAGCCAATTTAAACGGCGCTTTAAGCGTAAAAGATAATGGACCAACAATCGGCTTATTCTCACTTGATAACACAATTAAGTTATCTGCTTCAATGGTTTGTAGTGAATCATTAAAATCAATTGTTGCTTTAGCATTATCAAATTGCTGTTTAGCTGATTTTTGCGTTAAAAAAGTTTCAATATTGTCTGCCGCGGCAATCGCCTCAGCTTTTGCGTGATAATAGGTACCAAGATCGCGTAATGGTTGAAAAAACTCAGGTGCTAAAATTAAGGCAAAAAAACCGGCAAAGAGGGTTACGCTGCCACTATATGAGCCAAAATCGAACTCGCCTAAATAGGAAAAACCAAAATAAACCGCCACAACAGCTATTGAGATAGAGGCAAAAAACTCTAGAACGGCTGAAGATAAGAATGCCATTTTAAGCACTTGCATGGTTTTAACTCGAAAATCTTCTGACGCTTTTTTAATTTCGTTCGCCTGTTTTTCACCTTGATTAAATAATCGGATAGTGCTTAAACCTTTTAACCGGTCTAAAAAATGTCCGCTTAAATAGGCTAATGCTTTGAAGTGCCGGCGATTAATATCGGCAGCGCCCATACCAACCAAAATCATAAAGATTGGGATAAGTGGGGCAGTGCAAAATAAAATAGCCGCAGCAGCCCAATTAAAAGGTAAAATTGCGATACAAATTATGATAGGCGCCATACTGGCTAATCGCATTTGTGGTAAATAACGCGCAAAGAAATCTTGCAGATTATCAACTTGTTCAATAACTAAAGTACTTAAGGCACCAGTAGTACTTTGATTTAAATAAGCTGGACCCAGTGATTCAAATTGATTAATTAAATCCTGCCGAATTTGATTACGCACTTTTCTGCCCAAAGCAAAATTAATTTTTTCCCGAAAATAGATCAATATTGCTCGCGCTAATAGGATGACAATTAATAGCAAGAAGTAGATTAAAACTTCTGAGAAATTGACTTGTTCAATGATTATTTTTTGTAAAATAGTGGCAAGCAATGCAGCTTGAGCAATCATGAAAAGAGTCAAGATAAAGCCGGTTAAAATCGAGGCACGCAGATTTGATTGGTATTTTTTTGCGTGTTGTTTCAACCAGCTAAGTAAGTAAGTTTGACGTTTTTTATCTAATGACATGACTGTTTTATTTACTTAATATTATCCAAATAAAGTTCAGCATCTAAGGCAGCCATGCAACCTGTTCCTGCCGAAGTAATCGCTTGACGATAGATATTATCCATTACATCGCCAGCGGCAAAAATTCCTTCTATACTTGTTTGGGTTGCATTACCATGTGTGCCCGACTTAACTTTAATGTAACCATCTTTCAATTCAAGTTGACCTTCGAAAATATCGGTATTGGGTTTATGCCCAATTGCAATAAATAGACCTAATACCGCTAACTCTTCGGTTAAGTTAGGATCTTGCGTGCTTCGCAGTCTTACACCCGTTACGCCCATATTATCACCAAGTACTTCATCAACAATTTGATGAGTATGTAAAATAACTTTGCCTTCTTTGACCTTTTCAGCCAATCGATCCATTAGGATTTTTTCAGCTCTAAAGCTACCACGGCGGTGAATTAAATGGACTTCGCTGGCGATATTTGCCAAATATAGTGTTTCTTCAACGGCTGTATTACCACCACCAACAACAGCGACTTTTTGATTTCGATAAAAAAATCCGTCACAAGTTGCACAGGCTGAAACGCCTTTACTTTTAAACGCTTCTTCTGAGGGTAAGCCAAGGTATTGTGCTGATGCACCAGTTGCAATAATAAGTGCATCGCAACTGTATTGGGTTTCACTGCCGAAAAGTTTGAATGGTTTGCGACTAAAATCAACCCGATCTATATGGTCTAAAATAATTTCAGTATTAAATCTTTCTGCATGCTCTTTCATTTTTACCATTAATTCCGGGCCGGTTAATTCAGGAGCGCCTGCTGGCCAGTTTTCGATTTCTGTCGTGGTGGTAAGTTGCCCACCTTGTTGCGTACCGGTTATGAGTACTGGCGATAAATTAGCGCGTGCGGCATAGACAGCAGCTGTATAACCGGCAGGGCCAGAACCAAGTATTAATAAACGTGCATGTTTAGTTTTCATTATGTTAATTCCTTCCTTTCAAACATTCCGGCATTATTAAGCAAAATTGAAACGATTAGTGGTTGATAAGTCTAACATTATCAAGCTCTTTCGTGCAAAAAAAATGATTATTGCAGCAATAGGCTAGGGCAATAGTAATTGATTAACAACATAAATTTGATTTATTTTTTAGATTTAAGATTCATCTCTACTTTTCCAAACATAAAGTTTTACTAACCCGTCTATTTGACTCTTCGACTGTAATCATAGGAAGTGATATAGGCTTAAAAACAAAAGTCATATTTACAATCCAAAACAACTTATGCCAGAGCCATTATTGTTTTGACATTATTAACCATTTTCGCCAGAAAATTGAAATATTATGTTGAGCTTTAGATTTTTAGCGTATGTATGAATTGGTCATTAATAACTTAAAAGTAGAAATCGGTTATTGGTCATTGATGAGTCTTTCCGAGTCGCCTTGCGACGACCGGGAAAGTTACCAGTCAATTATTCAGATAAGTGGGTTGTGATTTCAGAAAGAGACCAACGCACGTTCTCGGTTGGCTCATTGATACGATAACCAAAAGCTAAACAAAGTCCAATACCAAAGGTTTCAGCGCTAAATTTAGGCATATATTTTTCTAATATTTGAACAATACCGTCATATTGGAATCCACCGATTGTGCAAGAATCAATTTCTCGATAGGCTGCGGCTGTTAACATGTTTGCGCAAGCGATATAATCTTGCATTTCACAAGCATGATCAATCGTTAAGCCATTGGCTAATCCATGATTATAAAAATTTATAATTGATTGGCAGGTGTTATCAATCGCTGTTTGATCATCACTATCGGGTAGTGTGCGTGCAACTGTTCGGCGAAAGTACTCGCTTTGTAGCGTGAAATTATTTGCTTTACGATAAAGCACGATAACAAAATGTGAGCAACTTGTGACTTGCTCCTGATTATAACACACCGTGCGCAACTCTTTTTTTATTTTGTCATTGTCGATAATAACAAAGTGCCAAGGCTCAAGCCCAAATGCTGAAGGAGATTGTCGCCCGGCTTCTAAGATATATTCAATGTTTTCACGGCTTATTTTTTTAGTCGTATCAAACTTTTTACATGCGTGTCTAAAATTAAATGCTTGAGTTAATTTGTCCATTATTATTCTCCTGAGATTTTGTATTCCATGGGGCAACTTTAAATAATAATAACATACCGGGTATAGCTAAAATTGCACATAAAATAAAAAATGTCGTCCATCCTAAATAGGCGACCATAAATCCGGTGGTTGAGTTAATTAACGTTCTGGGGACAGATGCAATACTGGAAAATAAAGCATATTGGGTTGCTGTATAAAGAGGATTTGTTGTTTTGGCGATAAATGCAACAAATGCTGCTGAGCCTAAACCTACTCCTAATGCCTCAAACCCTATAACTAAAGCTAATGAAATTTTTTGCTCTAAATTTATGACTGTATATGGTCCTTCAATAGATAGCCAAATAAAACCAAAAATAGAAACAACTTGAACTACGCCAAAACACCAGAGCGCACGGTTAATGCCAATTTTAATCATCAGTATACCACCGATTAAAGCGCCAAATACACTTGGCCATAACGATGCATTTTTGGCAATCAAGCCTAGGTCTAAACGGCTAAAGCCCATTTTTAAATAAAAAGGTGTTGCCAACGAAGTAGCCATGCTATCCCCTAATTTATAGAGAAAAATGAAGGCTAAAATTAACATGGCCGATTTTAAACCATTACGGGTAATAAATTCGCTAAATGGTTTGGTAATAATATCTTCAATACTTTGATTTTTCGGTGCTTGATTAGGGGGCTCTTTAACCATTAAAGTCATGATAATGGCCGGAAGCATAAAAAGTGCAGTGATAATAAACACACTATTCCAAGGTAAATAATTGGATAATATCAGCGATAATGTACCCGGTACTAAGCCTGCAATACGATAAGCATTGGTATGGATACTATTGCCAAGACCCAATTCATTATCCAGCAATAACTCTCGCCTAAATGCATCAAGTGCGATATCTTGTGTCGCTGAAAAAAGGGCTATAATAAAACTGATAAGAGCGATTAACCAGATATTTAATGAGGGCGATAAAAAACCTAATATCGCAATAAAGGCTAGTAATGTCATCTGGGACGCTAACATCCAACCTCGTCGCCGTCCTAAGCCAAAAAGTGAGATTCTGTCCATAAATGGAGCCCAAACAAACTTAAAGATATAAGGAATTTGGGTCAAAGAAAAAACGCCGATTGTTTGTATATTAATCCCTTCACTTTCCAGCCAAGCCGGTAAGAGTTGTAATAATATATAAAAAGGAAGCCCTGAAGCAAAACCAGTAAAAATACAGATCAGCATTTTAGTGGTAAAAACAGTTTTTAAAATGGAATGTTGCGTATCATTCATTATTTAACTTTATTGGTTAGTTTTTAGCAAAGTGCTATGATAACACAGTAATAAAAAAAATAATTGCTAAAGCCGGCATAAAGCGTTATTACTGTAAAGAATCAATTAAAAACTAGTTTTGCCAATCTGTAACCAATTTTTCAATACCTATTCAAATTTTATGTTTGTCAAGAAGTTTCAGAAAATGTATACGTTTCAGTATAAAAATGGAAAATCAAACTAGTCAACATTAACCGTTACGCTATAAGAGAGGCAGTAAAATGAAACAAACAATAAGAGTTGCTGTATTTAGCAGTAAACATTACGACAAAGAATACTTAGAAATTGCGAATAAAAAGTTTAAATTCGATCTTGAGTTTTATGAGCACAAATTAAGTCATAAAACGGCTGTGACTGCGCAAGATTACGATGCGGTGTGTGTGTTTGTAAATGATGAAGTAAATAAACAAGTATTACAAAAATTAGCCCATTATGGCGTTAAAATTTTAGCATTACGTTGTGCGGGTTTTGATAATGTTGATTTAGCTGAAGCCAAAAAATTGGGCATTACCGTTGTTCGCGTGCCAGCTTATTCACCAGAAGCTGTTGCTGAACATGCGGTTGCTTTAATGATGACCCTGAACCGTCGTACACACAAAGCTTATCAACGTACTCGTGATGCTAACTTCTCATTAGACGGGTTAACCGGATTTAATATGCATAATCGCACTGCCGGCGTAATTGGCACCGGTAAAATTGGTTTAGCGGTCATTCGGATTTTAAAAGGTTTCGGCATGCACATATTAGCGCACGACCCCTATCCTAATGATGCAGCAGTTCAACTCGGTGCAAAGTATGTCGAATTAGATGAATTATATGCAAATTCAGATGTGATTACCTTACATTGCCCGATGTCACCAGAAAATTATCATTTATTAAATAAAGAATCTTTCAACAAAATGAAAAATGGCGTGATGATTATCAACACCAGCCGTGGTGGTTTACTTGACTCAACTGCGGCAATTGATGCTTTAAAACAGACCAAAATCGGTGCGCTAGGTATGGATGTTTACGAAAATGAGCGAGACCTCTTTTTTGAAGATAAATCCAATGATGTCATTTTAGATGATGTATTCCGTCGTTTATCAGCCTGTCATAATGTTATTTTTACCGGTCATCAAGCTTTCTTAACTCAAGAAGCCTTATTAAATATTTCAGAGACAACGTTAACCAATATTGAACAAGTATCGGAAGGAAAATCTTGTCCGAATATTGTTGAATAACAAGTAATAATTTATGATATTGTCGATTTCTTAATTAATTTAATTTTGGATAATTTATGCAACGTCTCATTATTAGTGTAGTTATGATTTTATCGCTTGCTGCTTGTAGTAGCCAGAAAACACAAACGTCACCAATGGTTGCGCACCGCGGGCATTCAAATGTCTCCGGTGGTGTCTATTTAGAAAAAGATCATAATCGGCCTGAACCGAAAAACGCTCAATTAGCGACAGATAAAGAAAAATTTATCGATAAAATGGTGAAAAAACATGGTTTCGATCGCCAACAATTACGTGATGTGCTGGCGCAAGCCAATAAGCTTGATTGGGTGATTAATTTAATGGATAAACAAGCCCCAAAATCGGGGCCAGTAACGGGACCAAATGGTGCATGGATTCGTTACCAAAATAAATTTATTACCCCAAGTAATCTACCTAAAGGTGTAGATTTTTGGAATAAATACAATAAAGAGTTGCAACAAGCATATAAACAATATGGTGTACCGCCAGAAATTATTGTTGGTATTATCGGTGTTGAAACAGGTTGGGGTAGAGTAATGGGTAAAACGAGAATCATCGACGCCTTAACTACATTGGCATTTTACTACCCAAGACGTGCTCAATACTTTTCTAACGAACTGGAAGATTATCTAATTATGTGTCGGGATGAAGGAGTGGATCCTTTCGATTTAAGTGGCTCATTTGCTGGTGCAATGGGGTATGGTCAGTTCATGCCGTCAGCATTTAGAAATCATGCGGTTGATTTCAATAACGACGGTCATATTGATTTATGGGATCCGGTAGATGCAATTGGAAGTGTTGCCAACTATTTTAAAGCACACGGCTGGCAAAAAGATAAAAAAGTGGCGGTAAAAGCTGATGGTCAAGCTCCTTCTTTAGAAACAGGCTTTAGTACTAAATATTCAGTAGAGAAACTCAATAAAGCAGGGCTGAAAGCGCAAAGTTCAATCGATGGACATAAAGAAGTGAGCTTATTAAGCCTTGATATGGGTGATCGTTATCAATATTGGTATGGTTTACCGAATTTTTATGTGATAACCCGTTATAATCACAGCACGCATTATGCAATGGCAGTATGGCATTTAGGTTTAGCTGTTAAAGATGCTAGATAGCAATTACTAGTTAGCACTATTGAACTTAAAAAGGTCGCATTGCGACCTTTTTTGCTTTAAATTCGTTTCGTTTTGTTAAACAATTATGCTTTTTTAAGATAACAATAATTTAACTGCAATTAACAGCAAAAATACCCCAAAAAACTTAATTAGCTTATCGATTGATAATTTTTCCCCAAGTTGCACCCCCACTTTGGCCATGGGTATACTTGCCAACATAATAGCAATAACAGCCGGCAAATAGACAAAACCAAGACTGTAAGGCGGTAAATCAGCAATATTCCAGCCCGCAACGATATAGCCAATTGTCCCACCAATTGCTACAGGTAGTGTAAAGGCTGCTGAGGTGCCTATTGCTTTACGCATATTAACACCACATTTTTTCAAAAAGGGCACAACTAAAATTCCACCACCAATGCCGACCAGCGCAGCAAAAATACCGATAAGCGCACCAACAATAACATAAATATGATTACCCAATAAAGCCACTTCATTAGTCTGATTGTTAGCAACATTGCGAGTTTTAAAAATAAACTTTAAACCTATATAAGTTAGAAAAATAACAAATATCATTCTTAGCCACATTCCGGGAATGTAAGGCGTCAAATATGAACCGCCAATGGTTCCGATAATGCAACCTAACACCATTTTCTTTAAAATTGACCATTCAATATTATGATTTTTATTATGCAACCAACTGGAAGACAAACTCGTGCCGATAATTGTCGCTAACGATGATGCCACAGCGATATGACTCGTCCAATGCCCACCCAGATCGAAATAATCAAGGGAGAAAATAAGAGCCGGAACAATTAATGCGCCTCCACCAATACCGAGCATACCCGCTAATAGCCCGGCTACTGCGCCGATAAAAATTAAGATCAAAAATTCAAGAATCATAATAAAGCCTTTGAATAATGCCTATTAATTGCTGTTAAAGTTTTTAATTATTATGAAAAACAATAGATAAAACAACTGAGTATTTATTGTGAGCATTGAATGAATTATCCTATATTAATTGCATTTATTACTTTTTTTCAATTAATACTTTTAAAAATAAAACAGCAGTAAGTTAACTTAATGGCAACATCATCAGTAAATCAGTGACATAATTAATAAAATAAATTATGTTAGTATTTAAACTTTAACCATTAACTTGATATAGAAGGAATAAAAAAGTGAAAGATCGTTTGAAATGGATTGATGACTTTGGTTTTATTGGTGAAACAGCAAGTGGTCATGCTTTAGTCATGGATGGTGGCATTGAGCATGGTGGACGAAATCGAGGCGCACGCCCCATGGAGCTACTTCTACATGGCGCTGCTGGCTGTATGTCTTATGATATTCTCGCTATTTTGAAAAATGCCAAACAATATGTTTCTGATTTTTGGATTGATATCGAAAAAGTACAAGCACAGACTCATCCTAAAGTTTATACTGAAATTCGTTTTCATATTGTTATAAGCGGAAAAAATATTGCAACCGAGTCTGTTGAAAAAGCTTTAAAGCTTGCCTCAGAAAAATATTGTAGTGCATCAATTATGCTGGGAAAAACAGCAAAAATGGTTTATAGCTATGAAATTAGAGCGTCATGTTAAGAACCATGCTTAAATCAAATGGTTATATATTTATAACAAGTTGATATTAGTCATTATTTTAATAATCATTTAACATTTTGATCACTTCAATTGATCTATATATGGAAATGATTATGCAACAGTTAAATAAAACCATGCGATTTAGAGATCTGGTGATCTTGGGATTGCTCTTTATTGGACCTGCTGCGCCAGTTGGTTTGTATGGTATTTTAGATGCGTCGACAGATGGTGCTGTTGTCTTAGTATACATAGTGGCAACACTTGTTATGGCATTAACGGCATGTTCATATGCGAGAATGGTTAAGGCATTACCTCATGCTGGTGCTGTTTATGCCTATTGCTCAGCCGGCATTCATCCTAATGCGGGATTTTTGGTTGGCTGGTTGTTGTTACTCGATTACATGTTTATTCCTGCGGTAGCTTATCTCTTTAGCGGTATCTCGCTCAATGCGCTAATTCCTGAAATTCCTGTATGGATCTGGACTTTTTTGGCTGTGGTTGTCACCACTTGTTTAAACCTTATTGGTTTTAAAAAATCGGCAAAAATCACCTTAATTATATTAATACTTGAAATCACGGTACTGGCTTGTGTGCTCATTGCCGGTATCTGGATACTGGCAACCACGGGAATTAAACGAGATTGGTTACAACCATTAATTGGCGGCGACCTATTTACTTGGAGAAACCTATTTTCTGGTGTTTCAGTGGCAGTTTTATCTTTCTTAGGCTTTGATGCGATTGCTGCTTTTGCCGAAGAGAACAGTGGTAAACCGAGTTTAGTAAGTAAAGCGATTATCTGCTGTCTAATTTTAGCCGGTGGCTTGTTTGTCTTACAAATTTATATCGGCGCGCTTCTCAGCCCTTATACGCCGGAATATTTAAATAATCATCCAGAATTACAAGGAAAGGCATACTACACTATCGTCAACGATGAAATTAGTATTTACCTTGGCTGGGCTTTAGGGTTAATGAAAGCAATTGGCGCTTCTTTCGCTGCTATGGTTGGGCAAGCTGCTGCTAGTCGTTTATTATTTAGTATGGGCAGAGATAAACGCTTACCTTCAATATTATCTAAAGTAGGAAAGAAAACGGGCGTGCCAACAATCGCTATTGTTTTTGCTGCCACTTTTAATTTATGCATAGCTGCCATTGCAGCAAATAGTGTTCGAGGACTCCCTACGTTAGTTTCCTTTGTCGATATAGGGGCACTGACGGCATTTATCATGTTACATGTTTCAGTGATAGGCTATTTTAAATTCGTTAAAGGTCATAATGGCGTGGCTTCTTTGATTTTCGATATTATTTTACCTGTTATTGGTATTTTAGTTTTATTACCGGTACTACTAAATATTGATAACGATGCAAAAATCGTCGGCTTACTATGGCTTATTGTTGGTGGTGTCATGTTATTATTTAATCGTCATCAACGCTTCTTGACTGATTGGAAAAAGTAACGCATTTTGATCATTGAAATTGTCGTTGAGTCACCTTTTTAAGCTGGTAATAATATGCTAATATTTTTCAATTTATTTAGGGTGTTATAAAAACATGATTTCAGAGATAATGCGAGGCGCATTAATTTCAGCTAGCTTGATTATCGCAATTGGTGCGCAAAATTTATTTGTACTAAAACAAGGTTTATTAAAAAATCATATCTTTTTTGTGTCAGCAATCTGCTTTATTTGTGATTTTACCTTAATGTCAATTGGGATTTTAGGTGTGGGCTCATTTATCAGTGCCAATCCATTAATCACCAATATACTTGCTATATTAGGCGCAATATTTTTAATCTGGTACGGATATAATGCTTTTAAAAGTGCCTTAAAAGGGACAAGCAGCATGCAAGTTGAATCGCAAGATAATAAAAATAATAGCCTAATGAAAGTTGTGCTTGCGACATTAGCTGTGACGTTATTAAACCCACATGTCTATTTAGATACGGTGGTTATTGTTGGTGGCATTGCCGGCACATTAAGTAGCGAACAAAAAATGGCATTTTTAATTGGTGCGGTTTGTGTTTCGTTTCTTTGGTTTTTTGGAATTGGTTATGGTGCCAGACTTTTAACCCCATTATTTAAACAAAAAAGAATGTGGGTGATATTAGATTGTATCGTTGGTTTAGTAATGTTTTATATTGCTTATCGATTAATCATGTATGTCTTTTTAGGAAGTTAACGCATTCTTAAATATTTACTGTGGTTGATGATGATTATCCAGCCATAGTAATCCTGTTTTTACAAGCTATTCTCTCTTGACTTCCTGTTTTACCTTAATCGCTTTTTGTTGCTAGAATTTTTTATCTCATCACTTTATGTTATATGAGACGTAAAGGTATCGTAGTATTTGTTTAAGGCAATGTTTTTCAAGTTGGTGTTAAAAATAACGAGAAGAAAATGGTGGGTCGTGAGCGATTCGAACGCTCGACAAACGGATTAAAAGTCCGCTGCTCTACCGACTGAGCTAACAACCCATATAGAAAAAGTAAACAAAAGTGGTGGGTGATACCGGGTTCGAACCAGTGACCCCCTCCTTGTAAGGGAGGTGCTCTCCCAACTGAGCTAATCACCCCATGTTTTATTTCTAAAACGTCACGGTAAAGATTGGTGGGTGATACCGGGTTCGAACCAGTGACCCCCTCCTTGTAAGGGAGGTGCTCTCCCAACTGAGCTAATCACCCTTACCGTGTGGATGTGCATTATAAGGCACGTCTTATTTCAGTCAACCTTTTTTTTTATATTTCTACGAAATTAGCCCCGTTCGGTGTAATTTTAAACATTTTTTGGATGTTAGTTCTCAAAAATGCCTTTTTTAAGCTTTTATTTTGCTAAATAGCATTAGCATTAAAAAATATCATTAGCTCAAAAAAAGACAGTCGATCATGATTTTTAATAAAAGCCGTATTGTTATCAATATTGAACCTAACATTTTGCGTCATAAAATTGTTAAGCCTAAAACTCATTTAAACCTAAGCGATCATAAAGGGCAGGGGGAGTATTATTACCAATCGCCAGATGAGATTGAACAATTTGTCGCTGAATTACAAAACCAATACCCTAAACAGAGTAAATATGAACTAAATCTTAGTGAAAGCTATGTACAGTCACAAACATTGACACTACCCGATGTTAAGCTCAACTCAAATGAACTGGCTTTATATATTGAAGCTTCAATGTATAAGTTGTTTGGGCGCTCAGCAAAAGAGTTTTTTTTTGATTATGTTTATTTTAGGCGCCCGAAAAATAGCGTTCAAGTAACAGTCTGTGAACGTAGTGATGTTAATTATTGGATTGAATTGTTCGACAAAAATGAATTGAATCTGGTTTTTATCGGCTATGTTAATGACAATATTCGCTTCAATTTTTTACCATGGCGTCAAACTAAGTTAAGCAGGCACAAATTCCAGCTAACCCTGATGACTGTTTGCCTCATTGGCGTGCTTATCTGTCAATTTATCTTTTGGTGGATAAACGCGCAAACTCAACTAAATGATTATGAAGCTAAGCTGTCAAAGCAGCAACTTATCAAGCAACAGTATTTGGCAGAATTGTCAACTTACATACCCAATCCTTCACCAAGTCAACGGCAAATTAAACAGTCGTTATTGACACTTTCCGAAAAGCTACCTGACATGGTTTGGTTGAATTCATATCAATATATCCCTCAAAATATTGCCATAACAGGACATAGCTTAAGTTATATTGAAATTATCCATTTTAATCAGGTGTTATTGCAGTTAGAAAATATAAGTAAAAGCCAAATAATAACTTTAACCAATCATGAAGATATGCTCTCATTTGAAATGGATATTAAACTAAATGATGAGTGATTTTTTAAGTCGACCTATCTGGCAACAGTATTTAATCATCATTATGTTGTCAATAACAGTGGTGTTAATAGGATATTTTTTATTTATTCAAGACATTAAGCAACAGATTGAACAACAAGCCAATTTATACCACGAAAAGAAAGCCGAAATAGAATTATTAGAATCGAAATTACGGCGTTATCAAGCCAGCAAAGAGAGTTTATTAAGTCTTATTTCAGAAAATGAATTAGCTCTCGCTTTCGAGTCTAACCGATTAAAATTAATTTCCTTTAAACGTTATCAAGCTGAATCGACGGTTAACTGGGACATACAATTACATGGTCAATTTGCTGACTTTATCAGCTTAATTTCATCATTTGATGATAATTACTACTATTTAGATTTTCAGAATTTGAAAATTACCAATCAAGAAACTTATTTACAAATAACATTTACTTTATCATTTAAAGAGGAATTAGAGTGAAGAGTAACGCATTTAAAATAGTATTGTTTCTATTTATAAATAGCTATGCAACCTTAGTCATTGCAGTTTTACGTGATCCCTTTCATCAATCCGATCGATTAACCTGCCAAGCGCAAACTCAAATGCTAATTAGTCAAATACAAGATTGGCAGTTTATTGGTATGGTCCAGCAATCAAATAATCAATATCGACAGATCTGGTTAACTAAAGACAACCAGTGGCTAGCTATAACTGACAATCTGATCCCCAATGAACTTTTTCCATGGTCAATTGAATCTTTGCAACATAATAAGATTTTTTGGCAAGCTCAGCTAGCTCATTATTGTCCCGATAAGGTGACATGGATCATGCCGATTCATAAATAATGTTTTATTTATCAGCTAAAAGGTTTATAGAAATGGTTAATTTCAGGTCAATATTGAAAAGTGTTATCTCAAAATTCTTTATGATTTCACTTTTTTTCTTATTTAGCATACCGCTTAGTTTGGCACAAACCGAGCTTCCCCTTGATGAGCAACAAAACAACTTAATTTCAATCAACTTTTATCAAACTGATGTTGCAATTATCTTGCAAGCTTTGGCTGACAATAAACAGTTGAATTTAGTGTTGGATGATGATGTATCAATTAAACAAACAATCAAACTACAAAATATTGATTGGCAAAGAGCGTTAGATATTGTTTTACATTCGGCTAAGTTACAAGCTCAAATAGAA
The DNA here is from genome assembly GCF_019469205.1 of Gilliamella sp. ESL0405. Lineage (NCBI taxonomy): Bacteria > Pseudomonadati > Pseudomonadota > Gammaproteobacteria > Orbales > Orbaceae > Gilliamella > Gilliamella sp. ESL0405. Next base: position 818,826 of record NZ_CP048265.1, read on the forward strand.
GATAATATTTTATTTGTATCAAAAGCGGTTGACCCTCAGATTTTGTTAGAAAGACAACAACAAGAGCTGAAAGAACAACAGTTAAAACAACCATTAGAGATAATGTCTATTGCCGTAAATCATGCGCAACCAATGACTTTAATTGAAGCAATAGAACAGCAAGAATTATTGTCACCACGAGGCAAAGTCGTTATTGATAAAAGAACGAATTCACTGATTATTACTGATATAACTGAACGTTTTGAAGGTATAAAAAAATTGGTAAAAGCGTTTGATAAACCCATTTCTCAAGTTCATATATCAGCGCATATTGTGACAATGAGTGAAGAGAGCATGAATGAATTAGGAATTAAATGGGGATATTCGGGTGGATCTTCGCTGGGTTTAAATAAGTTTGATGTCGGGCTTGATGTAGCAAGTGCAACTTCTACCGTGGGATTTAATTTAGCTAAACTTTCAAGCGGTTTACTCAACTTAGAGCTATCTGCCTTAGAGGCTGAAAATCAGCTAGAAATTATTGCTAGCCCAAACTTACTCACAGCCAATCAAAATACAGCATCCATTAAACAAGGAACGGATATTCCTTATGAAGTATCAAGTGGTAGTAATGGGGCAACATCAATTGAATTTAAACAAGCGGTTTTAGGTTTAGAAGTAACACCGAAAATTATTGCCGATGATAAAATGATTTTAGATCTTTTCATTACCCAAAATACAGCAGGGCAATCGATAAAAAGGCGAGATGGTGGCGAAGCATTAGCAATTGAAACGCAAGAAATCAAAACTCAAGTAATGGTAAAAAGTGGTGAAACAGTTGTGTTAGGCGGAATTTTTCAGCAGATTAATAACAGTCATACCCGTAAGGTGCCTGGAGTAAGTAAACTGCCTATAATTGGTAATTTATTCAATAATAAAAGTAAAAAGCAGCAAAAAAGAGAATTAGTTATCTTTATAACACCACAATTAGTTGAGTAAATCTCAGCAGAGTTGTATCATAATCAATCTCATTTTTACCGTTTTACTTTGATTTACTTTTATATTGCTTCAAAGTACAGTTTTATCGGTAGGATTTCAATTGATTACCAAAGTAGAGAAATATTATGTTTCGTGTTGTAGCTTCTGATTTAGATGGCACATTATTAACTCCTGAGCATAGCTTATCACCTTATACGAAAAAGATTCTTCAAGCATTACGCAATAAGGATATTCATTTTGTTTTTGCAACAGGCCGGCATCATATTGATGTTGCTCAAATGCGAGAAAATATGGAAATTGATGCCTTTATGATAACTTCTAATGGTGCCAGAGTTCATGATAGTGCAGGTAATTTAATCGTCAGCCATAGTATTGAGCCAAGTATCGCAAGTGAACTTGCTAAAGAGTGTGTTGATGATCCATTAGTTTACACACATATTTATCATGGAGACAATTGGTTGATCAATAAGGAAGATGAGTTTTCATTGAGTTTTCATAGAGATACTCATTTTACTTATCAGTTTTTTAATCCACATGATTTTGATACCAATGATATTGCGAAAATTTATTTTACCACTACTGATGATGCTTTATATCCTCACTTAGTGAAGTTAAAAAATCGAATAGAGCAAAAATTTGGTAATAAAGTAAGTACCGCATTTTCTACACTCAACTGCCTTGAAGTTATGGCTGAAAATGTTTCTAAAGGTAGTGCATTAAAACAAGTTGTTGAAAAATTAGGTTTTACCCTTAATGATAGCATTGCATTTGGTGACGGTATGAATGACTATGAAATGTTAAAAATGGCCGGTAAGGGATGTATTATGAAAGACGGTAGTTCAGAGTTAAAATCTTTATTACCAACTCATGAAGTTATTGGCTCAAATGCTGATGATGCTGTGCCACATTACTTGGAAAAGCTATTTTTATAAATAATTAAGCAAAGTTATAAATGATGAAATTTGATAAAGAGCTTAATACATTGGGCTTACGTTGCCCCGAACCAATCATGTTGGTCCGCAAAACAATTAGAGAGCTTGCTGTTGGGCAAGTTCTCTATGTTATTGCGGATGATTTAGCAACGACTCGTGATATTCCTAGTTTTTGTCGACATATGGATCATGAGTTAATCAATTCACAAATCGAAACAAAACCTTTCCAATATTGGATAAAAAAATCACAATAGTTGTTATCAATTAAAAATTGAAACGCTATCTGTTTAACTTAAATCAATGATATTTAAATGGTAATGCAACGTTCGCCAATCATTAGGCATTAAGTTATCAACCATTAAAAAAAGTGTATGCCTTTTACCGTCATGGCGGGATTTTAAATTTAAAATGATCACATAACGAAACAGTAGGGGCTTACGCATTATATGCCAGCGTTGATTATGCCAGTAAATTTGGTGTATATAATCAAAAAGTGCTAATTCTCCTTTGATCGTCCTAAAGTAACAAATACTACGCCACCATTGAGTAATTAATAGAAGTACAATGACAAACGTATAGGCATTAAGAGCGGTATTTGCAAATATTATTAAACTAGCGCAGGTTAATAAACAATAAAATGCAGTACTCATATATATCTGTAAGTAAGAGATATTAAGTTGTGTGCTCCACATAATCGAAATTCAAAAGACTAATAAAATGGAATGATGTCAGATAATTTTAAGAAATTTTTTAATATCAATAAATATTGTGAGATAATACGCAGAAACGAGTTACTTTTTAACTTGATGATATTTAAGCGCTACCAAAGCATAACTGCTTTAATTGTGTAAAGCAAGTAACCTGTTTACCGACGTTACCTTTATAACCTCAATGTCTTGAACAGGTGTAAATATTTGTCATGATTAAAATAATAATTACTCGTTTTTATTTTGCGTCTTTTATCATAACTAGTATATACTCGTCGTTTAAAAATATATAAAGCAATATAAAATAGATACTTGTACTATTTTTGAAATAAAATCAATTGGATAGGAATATTTTGTGATATTACTTAAAATCTTGAAATTTTTTCTGAAAATTTTCTTCGCGCTATTTATTTGTGGCTTAATAATAGGCATAGCTGGGTATGCTTATTATTCCAAAGATTTACCGGATGTAGCTACCTTAAAAGACGTAAAATTACAAACTCCAATGCAAGTGTTAAGTAAAGACGGAGAATTAATTGCTATTTTTGGTGAACGTCGCCGAACGCCTTTACAGTATAACCAAATTCCTCCACAAGTTGTAAATGCGGTTATTGCAACTGAGGATGCACGTTTTAATGAGCATTTCGGTATCGATCCTATTGGTATTATGCGAGCTATGTACATTGGGGTAACCCAACATGGCTTTTCACAAGGTGGAAGTACGATAACTCAACAAGTTGCGAAAAATTTCTTCCTAACGCCTGAAAAAAGTATTGCCCGTAAAGTTAAAGAAATGATTTTAGCTATACGTATGGAAAAAGAATTATCCAAAGAAGAGATCATGACGTTGTATTTAAACATGATTAATTTTGGATCTCGAGCATATGGTGTTGGGGCAGCGTCTTATACATTTTTTGGTAAAACACCTGATCAGCTTACTGTTGATGAAGCAGCGTTGCTTGCAGGGCTACCTAATGCACCATCTGCTTTCAATCCAATTGCGCACCCAGAACGTGCCTTAACAAGACGTAATTGGGTATTAGGGCGAATGTTAGATCAATCTTACATTACTCAAGCTGAATATGATGAAGCAATTAAAAAACCTTTAAACGTAAGTTATCATGAACCTCAAATTGAATTTTCCGCTCCTTATGTCGCTGAAATGGCAAGACAATTTATGTATGACAAATTTGGGGAGAATGCTTATACAGATGGTTATAAAGTTTATACAACGATCTCCAAAACCGACCAAGTAGCAGCTAACGAAGCTGTACAAAAACATATCGTTGATTACGATATTCGACACGGTTATCGTGGGCCAGAAAAAGAGTTATGGCAAAAAAATGAAACACCATGGAATGCTGAGCAAATTCAAGCTATTTTAAATAAATACCCTTGTCATGTTGGTATGTGTCCTGCAGTTGTCACCGAATCTAATGATACACAAGCAACGGCAGTTTTGACGGATAAAAGTAATATCACCATTAACTTTCAAGGAATGAAGTGGGCACGACGTTTTATTAGTGATACACGACAAGGCGCATCACCTAAAAAAGTCACTGATGTGTTAAAAGCAGGCCAACTTATTTGGGTTAAAAAAAATAACGATATTTGGGAACTGGCGCAAATACCAGCGGTTAATGCGGCATTGGTTTCATTAGATTCTGATAATGGTGCAATTAAAGCGATTGTTGGTGGGTATGATTTTAATCTCAGTAAATTCAATCGTGCTACACAAGCTCTTCGTCAGTTAGGTTCTAACATTAAACCTTTCATCTATACTTCAGCGTTAGAACAAGGCTTAACAATGGCAACATTGCTTAATGATGCGCCAATTGTTAGAACAACCGGAAGTGTAACTTGGCGCCCTAAAAATTCACCACCAACTTATGCCGGTCCACTGCGTATGCGAATTGGTTTAGGCATGTCTAAAAATGTAATGATGGTTAGAGCATTACGAGCAGTTGGACTTAATTATGCGGCAACTTATTTAGAGCGTTTTGGATTTCCTAAAGAAAATATTTCATACAATGAATCGTTAGCTTTAGGTTCAGCATCCTTTACGCCATTACAAGTTGCTAGGGCATATTCGGTCATTGTTAATGGTGGTTACTTAATCAAACCATATTTAATTGAACGAATAGAATACGACGATCGTAATGACGTGATTTATCAGCATCAACCACTCATTGCTTGTCATGATTGTGATAATGATGATATCGCAATTGGAACAATGCCTGTATCGTTAGATAATGTTGAAAATGAATCAAATGAATCTGGCAACGAGGAACCTGAACAAGCGAACCTTAATCCAGAAGATAATCTTATTTTACCTGATATTAATGGTGAAAATTCAACAAATGTTACACCAAAATATGCACCGCACACTGTTAACAGTGGAATAGCCTTTATTATGAAAGATGGCCTGCGCTCAATTGTATTTGGTGGCTCAGATTGGAATGGCACAGCTTGGCGGGTAAAAGCATTAGGTAGAAAAGATGTCGGTGGTAAAACCGGTACAACAAATGCTTCAAAAGACGTTTGGTTTTCTGGATTCGGTGGCAATATTGTGACAACTGTTTGGATGGGCTTTGATGATCATCGCCGCGAACTAGGGCGCACATATCGTGCTGAAGCCGGTGCAGTGACCGCTAATCCTGTATGGGTTGATTATATGAAAGTTGCGCTACAAGATGTTCCAGTTGTGCAAGATAAGCAACCTGCTAATGTTGTTAGCGTCACTATTGATCAACGAACAGGATTATTACCACAATCTGGTTCCAAAACGATGTCTGAGTACTTTATAAAAGGTACTGAGCCAACTACTTATGCAACACAAGAAGTGGGTACCAGTGTCACTGATTCACAAGGCGGTACAACGGAACTATTCTAATCAAGGGTACAATATGAATGGTTTTATAAGAATCATTGCTGGAAAATGGCGTGGACGCAAATTATCAGTACTGGACAAACAGGGTTTGCGTCCAACAACAGATCGTGTCAAAGAAACTTTGTTTAATTGGTTAATGCCTGTTATGCATGATAGTGAATGTTTAGATTGCTTTTCAGGAAGTGGCTCTCTGGGCTTTGAAGCTGCTTCTCGAGGCGCTAAAAATGTCACTATGCTGGAAAAAGATAAGCAAGTTGCCAATCAATTAATTAAAAACAAACAGCTTGTTGTTGCGGAAGGTATAGAAGTTTTTCATACTGATACGTTACTTTGGCTCTCGAAGCCAGCACACAAGAAATTTGATATAGTATTTATTGATCCGCCGTTTCATCAATCATTAGTCGCCACAACAATTAGTCAATTGGAGGATAATGATTGGCTTAATGATAATAGTTATATTTATATTGAGGCTGAAATTGGGTTAAACTTGTTAAACAAGATTCCGAGTAATTGGCATCTACACCGAGAAAAAACAGCTGGTCAGGTTCATAGTTATCTTTTTATTAGAGAAAACAGTTAATATGTTTATATTTGTTGGTAAAGTTATCTACGCTTTCATGTGGTTATTTTTATTATTCAATTTGATCTTCCCTTATCCAAAACCTGCAAATGTTGTTGCCTATGTTGGCTTAGCGGCTTTTGTTATTATTCATGGTTTACAAGCATTGATTTTGCAGACAACAATGACTAATCAAGAAAAACAAGAGGACAAATTTAAAGCAGTTAGACTTTTTATTTTTGGTGTTTTTGAAACACTTAGCTGGAAAAATAAAAAATAGTGCAGAAAAGAGGTTGCTAGTTATCAAAATTTTTGTATAATGCACACCTCTTCTTTCGAAGAGTTCAATAAGCGGGAATAGCTCAGTTGGTAGAGCGCAACCTTGCCAAGGTTGAGGTCGCGAGTTCGAACCTCGTTTCCCGCTCCAATATTACTTCGAGTATAGTCCTTTAAAGTCTACAAAAATTAAAATTTAAAAATGATATTACGTTTTCAATTTCCAATATAACAGAGTAATCCAGTCGTATTCGATCTTTAAATTTTTTAATCAGCTTCAATATCATAAATCTGATTCTTTTGTCCTGCATTATTAATCAAACATCAATAACAATACTGTTGCTAACGGTAACATTTCCTTTTGAGTTAATTTCACGTAAATCTTTATCAAAAGTAAAACAATTTAAATTATAAGAAAGTAGACGAATAACCCTAGGAGAGCTTAATGAACTGTATAATCATTATTTAAATTGAATATCGCAGACATCAGCTCTTTCCATATAGTTTGCATCAACCGAAGCAAAGATAATCTTCTTGTTTTGATCAATTACATAAGTTGCAGGAATAGGTAACTTATAAGTATTATCATTATTAAATATTTCTAAATCTGCACCTACACTCTTATAAAGATCTCTGACGTTTTCAGGAAGTACGAATACAAGTCCATATTTTTCAGCAATCTTATTACCTTGATCACATAGTATCTTAAATTGAAGATCATTTTGTTTAGAAACTTGAGAATTGTAATTAACTGTTTGAGGTGAAACGGCAATAACTGTACTGCTATTTATTTTATCGTTGTTTATAGCCTCTTGATAATGTCTTAATTCTGCTATACAAAATGGACACCAGTTACCCCGGAAAAAACTAAGTATTACCAGATGATCTTTCAAGACATCATAAAGCGAAACAGGTAAACCGTTTGTATCAAGTAAAGTAAAATCTGGAGCAATATCTCCTACTTTAAGTGCGTTAGTTTCTAATTTTTGTGCTAGAAGTTCTTGTAGTGATTTTCCGAAGATATTTAAAATATCTCTAGGTAATTGTTGCGCCATTTCTTCTTGAATATGTTTAAATTTTTCATTTAATTTCATAATTATATTCCTTTCTTTTGTTTACCAATTGAAGGTAGTGCTTTTTAACAAAACGTTGTGTTAATTGAGTGTCGTTCTATAATCTGGTTCAAGCTTTAAACTCTGCTGTTTACTAACATGACAAGTTGTTTAACTTTAAAAGTATAAGAGGTGTTTTTTTTACAACCATAAAAATTTGGGCAAAAAAACTTTCCTTGCAACGAAAGTTAATAATTTAAGAAACATAATGAATTCTTAATTAAGGGTTAGATATCACCATGTAATAATAACCCATTGTTTTTCTGGTAAACTCTAAATACCTACACTCTATTTATTTTTTTAATTATCCTTGCATTCAGACTGTTTATTTAAATGTGAAACGGCTAAAAGAATTTTTCCTTACTGAAGTATAATAGCCATCCTTCAAATGATAAAAGTTGTCAATCCCCTTTATGCTGAAACATTTTATTTAATAAAAATATAAGATTTTCCATTTCAGAATTAGTCAGTTTATTTGTAATGTTAGTAATCCATTGGCTATGGGATTTAAATAATTTAGTAATGAGTTCACGACCATCCTCTGTCAATGTAATATTCATTTTTCTACCGTCACTTTCGGCCTCAGTTTTATTGATCAATCCTTTCTTTAATAGAGAAGATATGAACGTAGTTATAGTTGGTTTAGTTACTCCACTTAATTTTGCAATTTCTTGTGGAGAAAGTACTTCGTACTCAAGTAATAAAACTAATACCATGAAACGACCTTCTGAAAGTTGATAATCTCCTAACCTTGAGGCACATTCTTTATCAATTTTATTAGCAGCTGAAAGTAAACTAAAACATGCATCTACTGCCAATTTATTAGCTAAATTATCTTTATTAATGATTTTTGCTAAAGATTTATATTTTTTCTCTAAATTCATAAGATCAAATTTTCCCTTATTTGTTGAGTATCTAATAATTTACAAGAAAATAGTTAGATATCTAACTATTGTTAGAGTAACCAAGGCTACAAACACTTGTCAAGACATTTTCAAAATGAAAATACAGAAATCTTAATAAGATATGCTTATTTTATTAATGTTATAAATTTTTGTTTGTGATAATTATTAAATATTGCCTTTATTTGACCTCCTCCTAGTCCTATAAGCCCAGAAGGAGATCAATTTTAATTTCATTAGCGTTTTTATAACTTCGCTAACTTTTCCTGCCAGTATTCTTGATATTGTGGCAGGTGTTTTTGTGCTGTTTGGTATACCTGTTTTGGAGCCGCTAATTATCAAATAATAAAATATTAACATCATGTAATAAATGATATTACTTTTTCTATAATGATCTTTTCTCAAAAAAATAATATGAAGTTCACAAAATAAATTATAAATGATTGAGTACAATTTTTATGAACAATATCCAAATAAAAAACTTAAAATATACATTGTATTTATTAATCACTGTTTTTGGTTGGGGTATTATGTATCCCTCCTCTAAGCATGCTGTATCATCAGGTATTGATGGTTATTATCTCACTTTAATACGTTATGTTCTTGGTGCTATTTTGGTAAGTTTTGTTTTATTTTTCACAGAAGGAAAAAAAAGTTTTAAGACAGAAGGAAAAACATTAAATTTATGGCTTTTTGGAACAGTAGGTTTTGCAGGATTGGCATTGTATAATTATATTGACTACTGCTGCATCTTAAATCTTCATTTGGGTGGTTTTAATGGTCATGTTACGTTCTCAGTTACATTACCTCAACAGGTATTAACTGAACTAAAAAAGGAAAAGTTGGAACAATATTTATGCCCGTTAATATTATTTAATTTAAAAAAATAGTCTGTCAACTATTATAGGCTATCTATTAGGTGTTGAACTAATGTGACAAAATAATACTGAAACTAACAATTTCTTTAATTAATCCACCTAGAACCGCTTGTTCTGCTTCAACGGAGTGGGGTAAATGTAATGTATGCATCATTCACATACTCTTTTTTACCATAGCTAGCTTTTAAAAAGGCTTTTACATGTGCTTACCATGCGATACCAGAATAACTTAGCTTCATTAATATTATTTCTCCAATAAGTTTTAACTATTTTTATTAGTCACTGTGCTAAACGAAGGTTGGAAATATGGATAGATTTAGTAATTATTGGTACAGTACTCAATGATCTTGTTTTTATTTAGATTAATATGAATAATGATAATTGTGATTAAGGCGATTATAAAAGCGGTTAAGTAATTAAAATATTCGGCTATGGTCATAGAAACTGAAGAGGCTACTATTTCAGAGAGTAACAAGCTACTTTGAAAAATTGCGTAATCAGTCGCTGATTGTTTACCATTTTTGGCATAGATCATGGTGATGGTGTAGATACTCACATTAATAATCCCAATCCCAATGCCTAAAATGGTCATAATGAGAATAATCGTTAGCTGATTGATGTAATTGGGTAGATAGTAAAGTATGCTCCATAAAATAATCAATAAGGTAAATAAACCAAAGCCTAGTTTTAATGTTTGGTAAGGATATTTAGTTTTTAATAAATAAGCAGCAATTCCACAACCTAATAACATAGTTAGATAACCACCAATACCTGTATAGATACCTATATCGCTAACAGATAAGCCATGATCAAGTAGAATAAATTTAGTCATCGCTAAAATTACCGAGCCAGCAAAAGGAACCAATAGAGCAAGTAATAGCATATGGTAGGCATTTTGTCTTTTGAAAAAATGACTGATTCTTGCCCGTGGTTTTGGTTGTGAGGTGTGAAATAAGTTAGGCTCTTTCCATATCAGGAGCTGTATTATAGAAAGTACAATCAGCCCCACTAACAGTAAGATACTGTTAGTTTTTCCTAGATAATCATAGCAAACGGTTACTCCAGCACCACCTATTAGCATACCTATTATATTGCACATTACTTGAATACTATTTACTTGAGTAATGGTATTACTTTGAGAAAGATCAGCAGCCAATCCATCAGTGGCAATATCCTGTGTGGCAGAAACTATACAAGATAGAATGATAATGCCAAGTAGGTAATTGGTAGTTTCTGGGGTAAAGGGGATAAAGGCAATAATGGTAATAAACAGTGCTAACAAACACTGCATAGGCAGTAACCAGCTTTTTCTATAACCTATTTTATTTATCCAATGATTTTCTACTACAGGTGCCCATAAGAATTTAACTACCCAAGGTAGACCAGCTAAGGGGATCAATGCTATCACTGCTAGAGAAACGCCTGCATTGCGTAATAAAATAGGATAGGCATCAAAAGCCAAGCCAACAGGAATTCCTTGGATGATATACAGTTGAGCAATAATAAATAAAAAATAGTTTCTTTGTTTACGATTGTGGATGATTTTGTTATCCATGAGATATTTTTATAAGTCTTTTATTTATAATAAATTTATTAAAAAGCCAGTATTCCTAATGCTTACAGCATGCGAATAGTAGCTTTATTTTGTTGTAAATGCAAATGATATTTGTTATTGTTTGAATTCTTTGAAGGAGGACGTATGCATTTGGATGATCTATTAACCAGTAATAATTTCAATAGTGATAGTAAAGGTTGCTCATATATTGAGTTACAACCAGGCTTAGCTGTATGTGTTGTTACCGCAGATGAATTAAATGCAATTGATACTAGCAAAGAGTTTCCTAGCAGTGATAATTGCTTATGTTTTAGTTGTCAGTTGCAAGGTAAGTTGAGCATGCAAGTTAAAGGTAGAAAATTTGTTACCTCAAAAGGTGATTTAACATTTGGCTTTAGTGATGGTGAGACTTTTCATTTACAACACTCAGCAGACTTCTGTAATTTAGAAGTAATGATAATGCCCGAATTGCTAGATGTTTTACTGGGAGACATGGATTTTCAATTTTCTTGTCTTGATAAAAAAGTTAATTTCTTTCTACATCATCAGCAAATAGAACAAAATGTTAATGTACTTTCATGTGCGTGCCAGTTATTTCACTTAATGCAAAACACTGATTGTAAAGTGACTAATCGTTTACTGTTATATGCCAACGTTTTAGAGTATCTAAATTGGTATTTTAAAACCTTTGATAGTCATTTAGAAAAGCAAGAATTTACTCATCGAGAATATAAGCAAATTACTAGTGCCCGTGATTATTTGGTGAGTGATTTAAGTAATGCCCCGACCATTGATTGGTTAGCTAAACAAGTAGGGCTTAACCAAAGTAAACTAAAAAAAGGCTTTAAAAAGGTTTTTGGTAAAAGTATCTATGCCTATTTTTTGGCGGAGCGAATGAGCAAAGCTAAACAGTTATTGGTGGATAATAGTGTAACGGAAACGGCTATTATTATGGGCTATAGTAATATTAGTCATTTTAGCTCAGCTTTCCGAAAGCAGTTTGGGGTATTGCCCAAAGAGGTGCGCCGCCAACACTCTTATAGCTTTATTGAATAGTGACAGCACACATTTAGTTTAGCCATTACTTACCTTATCTAAAGTTTGGCAAAGGGTAGCAGTTGGTATGGTTAAATTAACCGCTGTTTCACCATTATCCTTTTGTTGCCAATCGATCATTAAATTGGTTTTAGAAGCTATTCTAGTAAAGGCATAATGCTCCATTTCACGTACTAAATTAGCTAGTTCAGGGCAATCTAATTTAGTAAAAACTTCAGCATAGATACATTGGTTAATATGCACATGGTAACTGCCGTCTGCTAGTTTAGTTTGGGTAAAATTGAGTAGCCCCCATTGTTGGTAGCTTTCTAAAAAAGCTAACCAGTATTGGTAAACAGCTTGGGCAGGATTTTCTAGTAATGCAAAGGCTGTTGCTTGTGGCCATAACCATTGCATTTCCATATCGCCCGTTTCTAAAAACATTTTGCGATAATAGGAATAAGCAAGTTGTTGGCCTATGGTTTCACGTAATAAACTATAACCAGAAGTAAACATACTAAGATCTTTGGTAAGTTTTTTCCATTCATTACTTTTTGCTGCATATTGCGCTAGTTGCTTACCGTGTTGTTGCCAACGTATTAACATGTTAATAATAAACTTTGTTAGTTGTAGTATATTAAGTTGTTTTGTTAATGTTTGCCATACTTCGGATTGGAATAAGAAATGCTTTTGTAAGTAGGCCATGCGTGGATGTTGTTTGGCCACGGTATACCAATTTTTACCATAATGGCGCAGTGTTTGTACTTGGTGTGTATTTGATTCTAACCAACCAAAGTAATTATTTTCTGCTTGTAACTTTTTAGTATCAGCTTCTTGCCAAGTGATGCCCCTTGTATTTAACGCTTTGGCTAGATTGTTTCTGGTGGTAGTAGATAAAAACTCTACTGAATAAACACCATTTTTCTCAATTAAGCAGTTATTTAGCCAACAGTCAGTCACTGCACAAGTCATTAAGGCAGTTAGGTCGTAGGATGAAATACTACCTTGTAACATTAAGCCTTGTTCGGGGGCGTTATCTGGGAAGATATTAATATAAGTATCAGGGTCTGCTTTAGGTTTGTTTTTAATCGATTGACCACTGTTATAAAATTTATTGGCTAAAAAGTTAATCGTTTTTTCACTAGGGTTAAAAGCAGCAATCGCTTTTGCCATACCCATTGGGAAAAACTGAATATGAAAGCGGCTATCTAACGTATTAATAGGAGCAGCTTGTTGATCGTAGCGCTCATTACTTAGGGAGATAACTTCGGGTGTACCATAAGGGATCATGGCTAATGGTTTTTCTTGACCAAAGAAATGAAACTTATAAGGGGCTTTCTTCCAAGGAGTAGCAATAGTTTGTGATTTACCTTGTTGGAATACCGTAATTTTCTTGGAGAAATTAGCCAGCATAGAGTAAGGGCTAGTTTTACCACCACCATAGGCAGCGCCCATATAAAGCCTAGAACGATAAACAGCATTTTTAGAGCGTTTTTGCTCAGCCAGTTGCATTAACATTAGGGTAGTAATACCAGGTGCTAAGCCCATGCCAGTATAGATGCTGCATTGCTTTTGTTGAGCTGCTTCATGTAACGCTAAAATAGCCTTGCTGGCGCTAGCGCTATCATTAATATCAATACAATCAATACCTGCTTCTAAACAGAGTTTGTGTGGGCTAGCTTGTAATCGTTCCATAGGGCCGATGGCTAGAATAGCAAGGTCATAATCTTTTAATAGCGCTATGCTTTGTTGTGCGTTATTAATATCAATACTAACAAAGGGTATATCCTGTAGCTTAGAAGTGTTTTGGCGACTGGCACAGGTGAGTAATAACTCAGGATAAGTTTGTTTTAAGTAGTTTAAAATACGTTGCCCCGTTTCGCCTGTACCGCCAATAACAATAATTTTGGCTGTTGTTATGGTAGAGGTTGTCATTAAGTAGCCTCCGATGCTTTTAAGGTATTATTGGTGGTTGTGGTTAGTTGAATAATTTGTTGTGCTTGTAGTTGGTCGATAATCACTTCACTTGGAATAGCTTCGTGCAAGCTATAAGCCCCCGCAGTAATATTATTTTCTAACATGTATTTAGCAGCAATGGCAATGACTGTACCTGTTGCATAGTAGGTGTCGCCCGTTAATAAAGAACCTGTTATTTGCTGACCATTAGTAAGCTTAATTTCAGCTTGAATAGCATAGATAGGCTCACGCTTAAGCATATCTTTAGCCGAAGCCGAAGCTAGACGTTTAGCAGCTTTAGCCAATTTTTCAGGAGTTTTATATTGACCAAATATTTTAGCAATGGCGCAACTAAAAGCAGCTTTAGGGCCAATATTAGCGCCATATACTTTTAGGTTGGGAATATGGTATTGGTTAATTAATCTACGCAATTCTTCGGAGTAGATTAACATGGTACCCACTTTGCCAATGGGGGCTGGAAAAGTTTTCTTTTGGGTAGCTTTATAAAAGGGTACTTTTATAAGCTGCTTTTCAGCAATATAACAAAAGCCCCGTTGTTCACCAAAATCGCCTAAGCCAACGATAATATCCCATGCTGAGTTATAGCTCCAAGCATCACAACCTACATAAGACACTTGTAGGCTAACTATTATTTCGCCAGCGGTATATTGCTCTATTAGGTATTTAGGGTAAACACCTGATAGCCCTGGTAATAACCCCGCATTAATAATTAGTGGTGCTTTAGCAGGCTCATTAGCCACTAGATTATTAAGATGCTTTAATAATGGATCATAACCACCTGCATCAATATAGGGAGTAGCGGTTTGGTAACAAACATCAGCAATGCTTGAGCCGATTATTTGTGAGGGACCGATACAGGAAATAACAAGGTCTGCTTCCTTGCAGTGTTGGCTAAGTTGTTCCTTGTTTAATGCATCGAAATTAAGGGAGTTTAATCGCGTTGCATAAGCGGCATATTCGGTTAAATCTGGTTTAGTATGGCGTGTAACAATGCTGAGCTGGCATAAGGTATGTTTTAATAAATATTCACAAACTGTTTTACCTACTTTGCCCGTACCACCAAGAATTAAAATTTGCGGGGGATTATTTTGCATATATGTTATTCCTTGCATAGGCCGCTAGCTAATGCTGTAGCTAGCGGAGATTAAGTGTTAATAGGTGTAGGCAAAACCAACGCCCAAGGTTATACCCCTGCCTGGCGAGCCAATAGTGGCATCTGGGCCGTCTGGGAACATGGCAGGTATGTAGTAGCCCCATAGGTCATAGGTTTTATTTAAGAGGTTGTCGCCCCATACATAAACCTCGGCGTTATCACCTTTAACCGAAATTCGTGCATCGAGTTTGTTATAAGGTTTTAAACCAAAGTTATTTTGCACATCTGCTTTACGTGAACCGATATAGCGGTTGGTTATTCTGGTTTCTAATGTTAGCCCAGCTATATTGAGTGGCACGCTGTGCAGCACCGTTAAGTTGGCATTCCATTTGGCTGTATCGGGTACATAGTTATGTTTTTTAACTTCGGCTAAACTTTCGGTAGGAGTGCCTACAATTTTAGCGTTGGTGTAGCCTATGCCGCCTATAATTTCTAAATTCCAAGGTGTTTTCCAAAAGCCATCTAACTCTGCACCAAAGCTGCGAGTGTCATAATTTTCAACTACCGAAACAAAGGTAGCAGGGTTATAGGCCATTAGATGCTCACGTTTGGTATCGTTATAGAATAGGGCAGTATTTAGTCCTAATGTACTGGTGTCATTTTCAAGTTTTAGGCCTACTTCATAAGCATTTACATAGGCTGATTTATACGCTTGATCTGATATGCCTAAGGCCGCAAAGTCGGTTCCTTCGTCATTAAAACCGCCTGTTTTATAACCTCTTGAGTAGAGTGCATAAAGGGTGGCGTTATCGTTTAATAGGTAGTTAAAACCTAAGCGACCAGTAGTATAGTGATCGGTTAATTTCTGTTTATCAAAAGCCATCAATGGTGTACCAGGAGGTGTCGCACCTGCATAGATAGCGTTAGCATTCCATTTGGCTTGATAGTTTTTCTTTTCGTAAGATTGGCGAATACCCGCAGTCACTTTAAATTTATCGGTGATGGGGTAAGTTACCTCGCCAAATACGCCGATATTATCAGTTTTAAATTTTCTTCTAATATTGGCGTTCATTGGGTTAGTAGTGTAAAAAACATCTGCTACGTCATAGGTTTCTCTATGGCGGTGATTAGTGTAGTAGTTAATACCTGCTACCCAGAAAATAGGTGCTTCTGGTTTAGAAGAGATTCTTAACTCTTGGTTAAAAAGATTTTCTTTAGTTAAAAATGACCAGTTAGAAGGTGGTCTCATACCGACTAAATGGTTGTATAAATCGCCTTCATAAATTGGAGATTTAGTATCATGCTTGGTATAAGAATAGCCCGTAATAGAAGTTAATAGGGTATTATCAAGTTCATGTTCTACTTTTAAATTAAAGCGATAGATATTTTTTTCGCTTTTATCACTACCGTTAGGAATATCGATTTTAGGGTGATGGCTATAAGGACGCATCATATACATATTATCCATACCCATCGCATCTTCTACTTCGGTGGTGAATAATACAGAAGTAGCCACCGATGGCTCCCATAATAATGAGCCTCTTGCCATTTTATTTCTAAGAATACTAACAGGCTTATTATCGTAACGATTATCTAAGATACTGTCTGCTTCATCAT
This sequence comes from Gilliamella sp. ESL0405, assembly GCF_019469205.1. Lineage (NCBI taxonomy): Bacteria > Pseudomonadati > Pseudomonadota > Gammaproteobacteria > Orbales > Orbaceae > Gilliamella > Gilliamella sp. ESL0405. The sequence goes on from NZ_CP048265.1 coordinate 835,334, forward strand.
AACGAACCGCAAAACGACCACTTAACATATCGTTTAAAGGGCCGCTAATAACTCCTTCAGTTAGCTTCTGGTGGTCCTGTCCTAGCTCTGTTCTAAAGCCTGCTTCTAAATAACGGGTTGGTTTATTAGAAATAATATTAATCGCACCTGCTTCACTATTGCGACCAAATAGTGTTCCTTGTGGACCTTTTAGTACTTCTATACGTTCTACATCGAGTAAGTTGAGGGTGGTATTGTTAATGGATTGTGGCATGCCATCAACATTGATACTCACTGAGCTGTCATCACCACTCATTGGCAGAATAGAACCTACACCACGCATTCGAATAGATTTAGCCCCACCCATATTACTAATTACCTGTACCCCCACCGTATCGTTTAACGCTTTTTCTAAGGTGGTTTCTCTTTTTTCAGTAATTTGTTTGTCATCAATAATGTTAATGGTAAAGGGAATATCTTTGGCAGACTCTTTAACATGCCGCGCAGTAACAGTAAGTTGATCTAAATGAATAGCTTCATCTTCTTCGTCAATAGTTTCTGCTACCGCACTAAAGGATAAGCAAAAGGCACTGGCCAATAGCAAATTATTGGTTACTTTACTTTTATTAAAACAAACTAAAGACTGGTTGGTTAAGGTGTTAGTTAAAGCTAGTTTGTATCTCATATATTTCTCCTAAAATCACACATAAAAGTGTTACTGCAATGCTTTGTATTTAAGGGGTCATCGTCCATTGGTAGTGGCTTGTCATTTGTTGCTTAGCTATTTTGAGTAGTGCTTGAATAACCTTTGCTTGTTCCTCTATTAGATAGAAATGGTTGCCCTGAAAATATTCACAATGAAAGTTTTTGGTAGTTTGTTGTTGCCAAGCGAGTGCTTGCTCCTCAGTAAGTTCGGTATCCTGTCTAGCGATAAAAGTGGTTAGCGGGATATCAAGCGGGAGACTGTTTGGCTTTGGTCGCCATGATTCAATTAACTGGTAATCATTTCTAATAATAGGTAATAGCATTTGTGCTAGTTCAGGGTGAGTAGCTAACGAAAACTGGGTGCCATTTAGTTTTTCTAACTCATCTAATAATGCTTGATCAGAATCGAGGTGTAATGAACTTGTATTCTTATGAGTAGGTGCTTCACTGGCTGATATCACGAGCTGATAGGGCAGTGGTAAGTTGCATTCACGTAGTGCTAAACACAGTTCATAAACAATATAACCGCCCATACTGTGACCGAATAATAGATAGGGTTTATCTAATAGCTGCTGTTCAGTTAAGGCGATTATTAAGCCATCGATTAGTTCATCCATATTGTTGATTAGCGGCTCTGCTAAGCGTTCTTCACGGCCTGGATATTGAATAGTCACTAGCTCTATCGAGCTAGGCAAGGTCATCGTCCATTTTTTAAAGAAGCTAGCACAGCCACCTGCATGGGGTAAGCAGATAATCCGTTGTTTAGCTTGAGGCTGTGGTTGGTAAATTCGCCACCATGCCGCTTTTTGTTTAGTCACATTGAATGAGGCCACACTATTCATTGTGACTCCTTGTTATTAAACTTATTAATCAGTGGGATAAAGTAATCTTTGCTCACTTTAAAAGCTGTGATATCGAATGATTGGTTAGCTTCGATTAAATTTTCCATACCATATTGGTGATGGCCACCGTTATCCATACCCTCTTTAAAGTAGAGGTTAATAAATCCTGCCACAAAGTTATCCTGCAACTTTTGTTGCCATTCAGTAAATTCAAAGCCTTGTAATTGGCAGCCTAGCTCAATAAACCAATGGTAGATTTGTTCTACATTTAAACTATCCGCTGAAACTAAATGGAAGTTCTTACTATTGCCGTAGTTGGTTTGGGTAATGGCGGTTATACTCTGTGCTACAAAATCAACGGGCACTAAATTAACTTTTAGGCTGGAGTGTGGGTAGGCAGCAATATCCAAACACGCTTTATAGAATTTTAAGAAAGCGTCATCATTAATAAATGGCGTCTCAGTATCTGCCCATGTGATGGTGGCAGGGCGCATAATATTAATAGGAACACCTTGCTCTCTTGCTAGATAGAAAATATTTTCTGCCATAATCTTGGATTGCTCGTAAGTTAATTCAAGATCACGCCAGCGAGTAATAGTGGTTGTTTCAGCTACAGGCTGATTTTCATCATGTTCAGTTAAGGCATGATGTACCGCAATAGTGGAAACATAGTTAATTTGTTTAACTTTACTGGTAGTAGCTAGTTGTAGAATATTGGTAGCGCCTTGCACATTGGTAGGGAACAGGCTACTTAATGGATCCATTAAATTAATAATGGAGGCATTATGGATAATAATATCAATCTCATTAGCTAATCGTTGATAATGCTCTGCCGTTAGCCCTAAGTTATCTTTATCCACCGCACCACAAAATACCTTAATACGGTTTTCTGCATCAGACAGTGCTACACCTTTTTCCGCAGCAGCTTTAAAAAGACGATTAAACCCTTGCGCCTCATCTTCTGCCCGTAATAAACAGTAGATGGTATAATTGGTTTTTTGTAATAGAGTACTTAAGGTATAAATACCTAAATAGCCTGAAGCGCCCGTGAGTAAGATGTTTTGTGGGCTATGGGCAAGGTTAAAAGGGCTAGCGTCAGCAAGATTACTCATGGCTTGGTTAGCCATCGCGGTTAAATCAATACTTTCTAACCATTTATTTTTTGTATCATTACTATTTCTTAAGGCGGTTGCCATATTAGCGAAGACACTATTATTAAAAATAAGCTCTAAAGTAGCAGGGTAACCTCTAGCTAGTAAGATGCTAAGTAAGTTAATCGCCGATAAGCTAGAGCCGCCTACTTGGAAAAAGTCATCTTGCCTTGAGACTTGCGTTATTTTTAATAGCTCTTGCCAAACACTGGCTAAATCTTGCTCTATTGGATCATCCGTAGGTTCTTCAAACAGTTGGCTAGTGGTGGTATGGGTTTCAGCAAATAGTTTAGCTAGCTGCTTACGATCTACTTTACCGTTGCTACTGAGTGGTAATTGTTGGTAAATATCAATTCGCTCAGGAATCATATAATCAGGTAAATCGGCAGCCAGTTGTTGTTTAACGTGGGCTATAAAATCTTGTTGCGCTGTGGCTGCTGATTCTTCAATAACTATAGCAGCGGCTAAACTGCTAGCATCAGCAATAGGTATGGCAACCGCTTGTTTAATAGCGGGGATATGAGTGAGGGCTGCTTCGATCTCACCTAGCTCGATACGATATCCCCTAATTTTAGTTTGATTATCTTCACGACCTAAAATCTCAATTAAACCTGATGCTGTGTAAAAACCGATATCGCCCGATTTATAAAGCCTTTGCCCTGTAATAGGGTGGCTAATAAACCGATAAGCGGTTTGCTCGTTATCTGCCACATAGCTATCTGCTAAACCATGGCCTGCAATATACATTTCGCCCACTACATAATCAGGGCATTGTTCAAGGCGCTCATTTAAAATATAGATTTGATGGTTAGTCAGTGGTTTACCATAAGGAATACGAATAGTTTGCTTAGTAAAACTTTGTTGGATGGGGTAGTTAACACACCAAATAGACGTTTCCGTAGGGCCACCTAAACTAATCAGTTGTAGTTTTGGTAAATATTCATTAACTAAGGCAGGCAACGTAACAGGGATTTTATCGCCTGATAAAAATGCACTATGCAGACTGCTTAAATTTAAATGGGCATCCCATTCCAACCAGTTAATTAACATCTGCATTTGTGCAGGTACAGAATTCCAACGGGTAATTTGATGCTGTTCAATTAACTTGCCCCAATGTTCTGGGCTAGTTCTTTGCTCAGCATTAGGTAACACTAAACAAGCGCCTGCTGCTAAAGTGCCGAATATATCCCATACCGATAAATCAAAACTAAAACTGGCAAGGCCGAGAGTTTTATCCTGATGGTTAACAGCAAAACGTTTATTAATTTCAGCTACCGTATTCCACGCCGCAAAGTGGCTAACCATAACCCCTTTAGGTCTACCCGTGGTGCCTGAGGTAAAAATAATATAGCCCGTTCTTTTAGTAGCTTCGGGTTGTTGTTGGTAGTTGTTTATAAATTGTTTAAAGGCGCTAGTAATAGTTGCTTGGTCAATATCAGCCATGGCTTTTGGTTGAGTAATTAATAGCGGCTTAATATTAGTTGGCCAGCTTTCAGCAAGGTGGTTACTATTGGTGATAATTAATTTTATAGTAGCATCTTCTAAAATAGCTTGTTTTCGTGCCATGGGTTGGTGGCTTTCAATAGGCACATAAGTGGCATCTGCTAGTAATACGCCTAGTACCGCCGCTATTTGCGCGGCTGATTTTTCCATTACAATGGCAATATTATCACCTGCTTGACAACCTGCTTGTTGTAGCTCCTGGCTAACTGCTAGCGCCTGTTCTGCCAGTTGTAAATAGGTGAGCTGATAGTCACTTGCAATAACGGCTATTGCATTAGGTCTAATCAATACCTGTTGGCAAAAGTCAGCATGTAGCAATTGTGGTTGATAGGCGGTAAAGGTATCGTTTAATTGCGTGTGGCGCTGTTGCATGGCACTTGGTAATTTAACTACCGAGCTTTGCTGCCATAAGCTATCATCGTCAGCTAGATTATTTAATAGCTCGGTTAGCGCGCTAAAGGCTGCTTCGGCCATTCCTTCTGGAAAAATACCTTGCCTAACATCCCAATCAAGCTGTAGGGTGCCATAGCGTTCAGTGGTTTGGCAATCTAGCCATACTTGTGGGGTTTGGGTAATGCCATAATGCAGTTTAGCATTCTGCATAAATTCATTGGCTGAGAGTTTGTCTGCTTTAACGCCTAGGGTACTGGTATAAACTACAGGCACTAAGATATTCTGTTGCCGTTGTTGGTTCATTGCCCGTAGTACATCTATCCCTGTAAATTCGTTATGCTCAAGATCTTGCCATAGTTGCTGTTGCAAGACCTGGCTGCGCTCGCTAAAACTCTGTTGGGGGTCATTTCTAACACCCAGTACATTAACTGCAATAAAGTCACCAACAATATTATGTACCCCTGCGTAATCAATGGGTCTATTAAATAAGGTTAGATTAATACAAAGCTCTGGATGGCGTGACCAGCGCGCCAATATATCCGTGAAAGCAGTTAATACCACACTTGAGGGAGTGAGCTTACGGCTAGTAGCTTTATGGCTAAGCGCTTGCCACCGTTGATTGGTTAATGCAAAGTGATAGCGATCAAAGCGTACGGGGTCAGTTTGTTGTTTGTTATTAGTGGTTACAGGTAATTCTGGCGGAAGAGGCATAGTAGCTAATTGCTCAAGCCAGTATTGTTGATGTTTTTCATAACGCTGTTTATAGAGGGGGTTATTAAAGGCTTGTTTTTTAGCCAATACTACATCACGAAAAGTAATGGGTAGTTCTGGTAAGCTTGCAACTCCATGTTGATAAGCCTCACCAAGTTCAGCCAGTAAAACTTGAATGCTAGCAAAATCGGCAATTAATAAGTCGATAGAAAAATGTAAAATAGCACCTTCTGCGGTATGGCTTAAGCGCAAGTCAAACAATGGCCAGTTAGCAGGGTCATAACAGCGATGAGAAAGTTGTTCTCTAATAGTTAATAACTGCTGTTCGGTATGTTGTGTGTCTAGCTGAGTAAAATCATTTTCAATTAATGGGGGCAGGGTGACTTCAGCTAACACTTGTTGGGTACCATCAGCCAGAATAATCGCCCTTAACATATCATGGCGCATAATAAGGCCATGCCAAGCTGCTTGTAGTTTGCTAGCATCTGTTTTCGGCAAGGCTAGTTCAATATAACTATGGCAACCTACACCACCATATTCATAAAGATTACTGCGACCCACCATATAGGCTAACTGGAGATCAGTGAGCGGGAAGGGTTGATAGCGCCCGTCAGCATCATGCACAATAGCGCTGTTATTGATATTTTGTAGATATTCAATAATGGCTAGTTTATTGGCAGTTAAATGTTGTTTGTGGTGGTCAGTAATCACCCCTGCTGGCGCTTTAAATTTTAGCTGTTCACCTTCTGCCCAGAGTAAAACACCTTGCGAGGATAATTCTGTTACTAATGTTTCTACCATTATTGCTTTATTCATAGCGTTCCTTCCTCAAATAAATTGTCTTCGTCGAATGTATTGGTTTGCCATTGTTGTTTAATATAGTCACTTAAACTGGCGATAGTTGGCGCAGAAAAAAGTACCCTTAGTGGAATAAGCTCTGGAGTAATATGGCGTTTATGCAGTAGTTGTACGATTTGGGTAGCGGTTAAGCTATCGCCACCATTTAAAAAGAAATCATCATCACGTGATAAGGTGTGGCAATTTAATACTTCTTGCCACAAATTAGCTATTTGCTGTTCTAGTTCATCTCGAGGAGGTTCTTTAACTAGGGTTAAGGTGCTGTGGTTAGCTAATTCCTCAATAATGGTTTTACGATCAACTTTACCATTAGCACTCAGCGGTAAAGTTTGGTAAATCACTAAATTAGTAGGCACCATATAATCAGGTAATAATTGCTGTAACTTCTCCTTGATATGCTGCTCTGCTATGGTCACATCTTGTTGTAACTGAATAGCTGCTGCTAGATGCACGGGATTGCCAACCGTTACCGCAATAGCTCGAGCAATTTCAGGTAAACTCGCTAAGGCGGATTCAATCTCGCCTAATTCAATCCGATGGCCTCGCACTTTTACTTGATGGTCAACACGCCCTAAAAATTCTAAGGTACCATCAGCCCAATAGCGACCACGATCACCAGTGCGATACCAACGTTGTCCATCTGCTTCTATAAAGCGTTCAGCGGTTAACGTAGGAGCAGCACAATAACCTAAGGCAACCCCAGCACCCCCAATCCAAAGTTCACCTGCTACATAATCAGGGCAATCTCTACCTAATGCATCTACTACTCGGTAGCATTGGTTAGTTAAAGGGTAACCATAAGGAATAGAAGACCACTCTTTCGGTAAGGGGAGGGTTACCTCAAAGGCATTTGACCAGATACTACCCTCGGTAGCACCACCCATAGCGATTAGTTTAGGAAGACCATCACAACACTCAGCTAAATGCACAGGTAAATCTAAACCAATCCAGTCACCTGAAAGTAATACTGTTTTTAAAGGTAAACAGCGACTATCATGGCTAGCCACTACCAATAACATATCAAGTAGAATAGGTACTGAGTTCCAAACCGATACTTGATGCTCATGGACTAACTGCAACCAACTAGCAGCATCTCGGCGTTCATCTTCACTGATTAACACTAACCGTCCACCAACGCCCAATAAGCCAAAGATATCAAATACTGATAAATCAAAATCAAGCGCTGAAACAGTTAAGGCACAGCTATTGTCGTCAATGGCATAACGCTGATTAATATCGACAATAGTATTTAAAGCCGCTTGGTGGCTAATCTCTACCCCTTTAGGTTCGCCCGTAGAGCCAGAGGTAAAGATAATATAAGCCAATGAATTGGTTGCTACTGCTATAGGTTTAGCTAGTGGCTCTAAATCCATTGCTAAGAATGGTGATATAAATTTAAAGTTATCACTTTCAAATAGAGGTTGATTAGATAGAACTAAGCTAATCCCTGCAGTATTAAAAATCTTTTGCTGTCTTGCAGGAGGTTGAGTGATTGATATAGGTACATAAGCACCACCCGCAGCAAGCACACCTAATACTGCCATAATTTGCATAGGGCCACGAGGCAATGAAATAGCGACAGGTTCACCTTGTTGTAGACCATAACTAAGCAATAGGTTAGCTATTTGCAAAGCACGCATTGTTAGTTCTTCATAACTAAACTGTTGCTCATTAAAGATAAGGGCTACTTGTTGTGGGTTATTAGCAGCATACTCAAAGATAGGCGCAATTAAGCTAGTGGTAGGTAACGGAGCGGTAACTGAGTTAACTTGCTTTCTAATTTGTTGTTGAGTAGTAGGTAGTTGCGCTATTAAAGGTTGTTGCCAATCGTGTTCTAGTAACTGATTTAACAGTTGCATATAACTATCGAACATTGCATCAAGTAAACCCGTAGGAAATAGCTCTTCTACTGCATCCCAAGAGATTAATAAACCACCTTGATGTTCATAAAGTTGGTGGTCTAACCAAACTTGTGGCGTTTCTGAGAGGCCACCCCCTGCTAGCTGTAAGAAACCTTGTTGCTCACTATCTGCCAGTAAGTCATCTGCAATTCCTAAGGTACTAGTAAAGACTATGGGTAAAGAGGCGGAATTAATCCCTTTATTACGTGCTAACTCTCGTTGCACCCAAATAGAAGATATTTCGCGATGATCTAAAGCGCTAGCAAGCTCTTGTTGTAGAGACTGTACTTGTTCTAATAAAGACTTATTAACATTAGGATGATAAGCAATAGGTAATAAAGAGGTAAAATCCCCTGTTATTTGATAGATTTCTGGATGTACCTCTTGTCTATCAAACAATGTCATATTAATAGTGATCACTTGGCCACCACTCCATTGACTTAACACTTCGGCATAGGCCAACATAATAATAGCGGAGGGGGTTAGTCCATAATTTTTGGCGATATTGCGTAAAGTGGCTAAATTTTGACGACTGAGTTTAGCGCTTTTGCGAATAAATTTTGCTTGTTTAAGTTGTTGCGGATCAATAGCTACAGGTAATTGTGGAGCAGCTGGTAAAGTTGCCATGCGTTCACGCCAGTAACTTTCTGCTCGTTGGATTGCTTGTGGAGCATGGCTTACTTGAGTAACGTAATCTCTAAAGGAAAGGGTTAATTTAGGTAACTGAATATCGAGGTCTTGGTAAAAACTTGCTAATTCTTTAAGTAGCAACTTGATACTAAAGCCATCCAAATTCATATAGTTAAAAATAATAGCTAAATAGCAACCTTGCTCAGCATAATTAAATGCATGCATAGCAAAGGGTAGCGAATGTTTTTTAGCTTGCTGTTGCTGCCACCATTCAGTTACTTTGCTTTTTATCTCTGCTAGATCGTTATGTTGTGATTGTGGAATGGTATAAAGCGGCCACTCAGGCAAAATATGTTGTTCTGCTTGCTCAGTAACTGTGGCATGTAACATATCGTGGCGAGCCACTAACTTATTCCACGCTACGGTTAGCCGTTGTAAATCAATATTTTCGCCAGCTAACTCTACCAAATAATGAGTGCCACAATTTAAAGGTAAGCCTGGTGATTGTCCCATCCAATAAGCACGTTGTACCTCAGTGAGTGGAAATGGTTGGTAGCGATTAGCTAAATCAGCTATCACTAGTTGCTGATGTTCAATTTGCTCATTAACAGTTAACGTAGCAGCAAATTCAGCAAGCTGTGGTTTGGCAAATAATTGTCGTAATGGTTGCTCAGTGGTTAAGCCTAATTGTTTTAGTTGGCTAATAACTTGGGTGGCTAATAAACTATCACCACCCAAAGCAAAGAAACTATCAGAGCGTCCTACTTGTTCAGTTTTTAATATTTTTTGCCATATATCAGCCACCTGTTGTTCGATGTCTGTTTGTGGTGCTTCAAAAATAGTTTCGATATGGCTTATTTGGTTTGCTAGTTCTTCAATAATGGTTTTACGATCAACTTTACTATTGGCACTAGTTGGTAAAGTTTCATAAATTACCAAATGCATAGGCACCATATAATCAGGTAATAGTTGCTGTAACTGTTCTTTGATATGTTGCTCAGAGGTATCTAAGTTTTCTTGGAGTTGAATAGCTGCTACTAACTGAGCAGGCGAACCAACCGTTACCGCAATAGCTCTAGCAATTTCAGGTAGACTAGCTAGAGCTGATTCAATCTCGCCTAATTCAATACGATGGCCTCGTACTTTCACTTGATGATCTAAACGACCTAAAAACTCCAACGTACCATCAGCCCAATAGCGACCTCTATCACCCGTGCGATACCAACGTTGTCCATTTGCTTGTATAAAGCGTTCAGCAGTTAATTCAGGTGCAGCGCAATAACCTAGCGCAACGCCAGTCCCACCAATCCAAAGTTCACCTGCTACATAATCAGGGCAATCTCTACCTAAAGTATCTACCACTCGATAACACTGATTCGTTAACGGGTAACCATAAGGGATAGAAGACCATTCTTTAGGTAAAGGAAGAGTTATCTCGAAGGCATTTGACCAGATACTACCCTCAGTAGCGCCACCCATAGCTACTAATTTAGGTAGACCACTACAACATTCCGCAAGCCGAGTTGGTAAATCTAATCCAATCCAATCGCCTGATAGAAGAACTGTTTTTAAAGGTAAGCTACGAGTATCATGGCTAGCTACTACCAATAACATATCCAGTAAAATAGGTACTGAGTTCCACACTGATACATTATGCTCATGGACTAACTGCAACCAACTAGCAGCATCTCGACGTTCATCTTCGTTGATTAATACCAAGCGTCCACCAACACCTAATAAGCCAAAAATATCAAATACAGATAAATCAAAATCTAAAGCAGAAACAGCTAAGGCACAGCTATCAGAGTTAATAGCATAACGCTGACAAATATCCACTATAGTATTTAAAGCTGCTTGGTGACTAATCTCTACCCCTTTAGGTTCACCTGTAGAGCCAGAAGTAAAAATAATATAAGCCAACGACTGACAATCAACCGCCACAGGCTTAGCTAATGGTTCTAAATCTAAAGCCAATATAGGTGATAAGAATTTTAAATTACCGTCCTCAAATAAAGGCTCATTACATAACACCAATTTAATATCAGCCGTATTAAAAATCTTTTGCTGTCTTGAAGCAGGTTGGGTAACTGACACAGGTACATAAGCACCACCTGCAGCAAGCACGCCTAATACAGCCATAATTTGCATAGGGCCACGAGGTAAGGAAATGGCAACGGGTTCACCCTGTTGTAAACCATAACTAAGCAATAAATTAGCTATTTGCAGAGCACGCATTGTTAGTTGTTGATAATTAAATTCCTGCTCATTAAAGATAAGAGCTACTTGTTGTGGGTTATGATTAGCATATTCAAAAATAGGCTCAATTAAGCTAGTAGTAGGTAGTGGTGCAGTAATAGAGTTAAGCCTAGTTCTTACTTGTTGCTGAGAAGTAGGTAGTTGAGCTACTAAAGGTTGTTGCCAATCGTGCTCTATTAACTGATTTAACAGTTGTATATAACTAGCAAACATTTCATCAAGTAAGCCAGTAGGGAACAAGTCTTCTACTGCATCCCATGAAAGTTCGAGTTCACCATGAAACTCATATAGCTGATGGTCTAACCACACTTGTGGTGTTTCAGAAAGGCCACCGCTAACAAAAGCGGGGAAGTTTTTATTAGCTGTTTCAAATAAACCTTCGCCTAATCCAAGGGTGCTGGTGAATACTACAGGTAATGCAGCAGCAGTTATTCCCATTGTTTTAGAACGTTCTCTTTGTACCCAAATAGAAGAGATTTCTTTATGCTCTAAAGCATCGGCTATTTCATGCTGTAGGGCTTTGGCATGTTCAATAACAGACTGTTGGTTATTTGGATAGTAACCAACAGGAGCAAGGGTAGTAAAATCGCCAGCTATTTGGTTGATTTGTGGGTGAACACTAGCCCGATCAAACAATGTTAAATTAATAGCTAACGGTTGATTAGCTGACCATTGTGCTAAAACATTGGCATAGGTTGCCAATAAAATAACCGAGGGGGTTAGCTGATGTTGTCTAGCTTTTGTTTTTAGTAATGCCCATTGCCCACTAGCCAACCGATGACTACGTCGTTTGAAAATAACCTGCTTTAATTGTTCAGGTTGTTGTGCAGTGGGTAGCTGTGGTGCTAAGGGTAACGTCTTTAATTTTTCTAGCCAGAATGTTTTAGCTTTGGCTTGGCTAGCAGTATCTGTTGCTATTTGAGTAATATAATCTCTAAAGGAAACATCAAGTGCTGGTAGTGGTGTAGCACTATTTTCATAAAGTGCAGCAAGTTGTTGCAGAATAAGTTTAATACTAAAGCCATCTAGGGTTAGGTAGTTAAAAATAATACCTATCCGACAGCGGTTATTAGCATATTCAATAGCATATAAATGGTGCTGATAATCTTTGTCTGACTGATGTTGTTGCCAGTATTTATATAAAACTTGTTGCGCTTCTTGTGGGGCGTGGGTTGCTAGTTTTATCGCTTGCAGTTGTATAGACTCAGCTTGGGGTAATATAGTTTGGTTACCTTCGCTATCTATAGTTACACGCATCATTTCATGGTATTGCACCAACTGATTCCATGTATGGTTAAATTTAGCGAGATCTACATTTTCCCCATCTAGCTCTACCATATAGTGAGTACCACAACTTAACAGTAAACCAGGCGATTGCCCCATCCAATAAGCACGTTGTACCTCAGTGAGTGGAAATGGTTGGTAGCGATTAGCTAAATCAGCTGCCACCTGTTGCTGTTGTTCAATTTGCTCATTCACCGTTAACGTAGCAGCAAATTCTGCTAATTGGGGTTTGGCAAATAGTTGTCGTAAGGGTTGTTCAGTGGTTAAGCCTAATTGCTTTAACTGACTAATAACTTGCGTTGCTAATAAACTATCACCGCCTAAACCAAAGAAACTATCAAAGCGTCCTACTTGTGAAACTTTAAGCACCTTTTGCCATATCTTAGCCACTCGTTGTTCAGTATCTGTTTGTGGTGCTTCAAAAATGGTTTCACTATTTATTATTTGGGTGGTTAATTGTTCGATAATAGTTTTACGATCAACTTTACCATTAGCACTTAACGGTAAGTATTGATAAATAACTAAGCTACTAGGTACCATATAATCAGGTAGCAGTTGTTGTAATTGTTGTTTGATATAGTGTTCTGAAGTGGTTATATCCTCCTGTAGTTGAATAGCGGCTGTTAAATGAGCAGGCGAACCAACCGCTACTGTAATAGCTCTATCAATTTCAGGTAGACTAGCTAGAGCTGATTCAATCTCGCCTAATTCAATACGATGGCCTCTTACCTTAACTTGATGATCTAAGCGCCCTAAAAACTCCAATGTACCATCTGCCCAATAGCGACCGCTATCACCTGTGCGATACCAACGTTGTCCATTTGCTTGTATAAAGCGTTCAGCAGTTAATTCAGGTGCAGCGCAATAACCTAGCGCAACGCCAGTCCCACCAATCCAAAGTTCACCTGCTACATAATCAGGGCAATCTCTACCTAAAGTATCTACCACTCGATAACACTGATTCGTTAACGGGTAACCATAAGGGATAGAAGACCATTCTTTAGGTAAAGGAAGAGTTATCTCGAAGGCATTTGACCAGATACTACCCTCAGTAGCGCCACCCATAGCTACTAATTTAGGTAGACCACTACAACATTCCGCAAGCCGAGTTGGTAAATCTAATCCAATCCAATCGCCTGATAGAAGAACTGTTTTTAAAGGTAAGCTACGAGTATCATGGCTAGCTACTACCAATAACATATCCAGTAAAATAGGTACTGAGTTCCACACTGATACATTATGCTCATGGACTAACTGCAACCAACTAGCAGCATCTCGACGTTCATCTTCGTTGATTAATACCAAGCGTCCACCAACACCTAATAAGCCAAAAATATCAAATACAGATAAATCAAAATCTAAAGCAGAAACAGCTAAGGCACAGCTATCAGAGTTAATAGCATAACGCTGACAAATATCCACTATAGTATTTAAAGCTGCTTGGTGACTAATCTCTACCCCTTTAGGTTCACCTGTAGAGCCAGAAGTAAAAATAATATAAGCCAACGACTGACAATCAACCGCCACAGGCTTAGCTAATGGTTCTAAATCTAAAGCCAATATAGGTGATAAGAATTTTAAATTACCGTCCTCAAATAAAGGCTCATTACATAACACCAATTTAATATCAGCCGTATTAAAAATCTTTTGCTGTCTTGAAGCAGGTTGGGTAACTGACACAGGTACATAAGCACCACCTGCAGCAAGCACGCCTAATACAGCCATAATTTGCATAGGGCCACGAGGTAAGGAAATGGCAACGGGTTCACCCTGTTGTAAACCATAACTAAGCAATAAATTAGCTATTTGCAGAGCACGCATTGTTAGTTGTTGATAATTAAATTCCTGCTCATTAAAGATAAGGGCTACTTGTTGCGGATTATTAGTAGCATATTCAAAAATAGGCTCAATTAAGCTCTTAGTAGGCAAGGGCGCAGTAACTGAGTTTAGCTGCTGCCTTATTAGTTGTTGTTTTGTAGGTATTTGTTCAAGAGGGTATTGTTGCCAGCTTTCTGTTTGTTCACTAAGTGAGATTAATAAATTAGTATAAGTATTAAACATATCATCGATTAAACCCTCTGGGAATAATTCATCGACACTATCCCATGCCAGTAGTAAACCATCACTCATTTCATAAACTTGATGATCTAACCAAACTTGTGGAGTTTGTGAAATCATATAGTGCAAGCTACCTAAGGTTTGTTCGGTTGTTTTATCAAGTAAGGATGTACCAAGGTTACAAGCAAAAACTACAGGCGCGATAATGCCTTGTTGTTGGTTATAGCGTGCCATCTCTCTTTGCACTTCTACGGCTGAGTAGCTGGCATGGGCAACGTCTTTATGAAATTGCTTTTGCAGTTGGCTAACTTGCTCAGCAAAACTTTGCTTTTTAGAAAAGTCACATTCTAGTAATAACAGGTTAGTAAAGTCTGCAACTATATGTTCAATAGTTTGTTGTTCAGTATTGCGATCAAATAAAGGGATATTCAGTAAAAATTTAGGCTGATTACTCCAGCGTGCCAATACATAACCATAAGCACAAGCTAACGTCATAGCTGGGGTTACTTTGGCTTTTGCTGATTGTTGTTTTAGGTTTTGCCATTGTTGGTGACTTAGGGTAAAGGTGCGCCGCTTAAAGGTTGGTTTGGAGATTTGTTTATTAAGTACAGGCAGTTGTGGCCCAAGCGGTAACTCTGCTAGACGATTTTGCCAATAGCTTTTAGCGTTATTGTAGTCATCTTGTTTACGTGTGCTTTCAGTCGTTAAATAAGCAGCAAAGTTCCAGTCTTGTGGTGCCTGTAAAGGCGTATTTTGTTGATAAAGCTGAGCTAGATCTCTTAGTAAGATATTTAAACTTTGTACATCAGCCACCAATAAATCAACATCAAAGTGTAGTCTGGATTTATTATCAGCTAATAGGGAAAGTTCAAGGCCAATTACTTGGCCTTGTTCAATAGCTAGTTTGCGGTGAGAAAGCCGCTTCCGAATTCCGCTTAAGCTATATTCACGTTGCTCATCTGTTAATTGCCGAAGATCGTGAACTTGTAGAGGATCGTTATGATTTTCTACATTAATCAGTTGTTGACCATTGTCGGTAAAGCTCGCCCTTAACATAGGATGATGGGCAATTAACTGGTTAAAGGCTAAGTTAAGGCGTTCAGCATCATTAATAGTACCATCTATTTCTAAATAAGCATGGCAGGCTACACCGCCTAGCTCACGGTTATCTTCCCGACCAATCCAGTACGCATATTGCACATCCGTTAATGGAAAAGGCTCGTTATTCACTAATGGTACTAATAGGGAGGCAGTCGTAGTAGTTGCTGGTTGCTTATTAGCTTTAGTTAATAATATTTGCCATTGGCTTAAAGTAGGTTGTTCTATTAATTCAGCAAAAGTAATTTTATAGCCTACTTTGCGCCATTGGCTAACAAGGCGCATGATATGTAACGAATCTAAACCACTTTCAATAAGATTGTCAGTATCTGTAATAATAGTAGTTCCCTGTGGTAGCAAACCTTTTATTTGTTGGTAGATTCCCTCAGAACTAATATCCATCGGTGATATTGACATAATTAACCCTCCGTCCCTGTCATTACTTGTTGCTCCTTGACTACTAAGTAGCGCGAGATACAGCTTAGTTTTTCTATGGTTTCTTCTAATTCACGCTCAGGTTGTGATTGGTCAATAATCCCTGCACCTGCCTGTAGCCAAACTTGCCCATTTTGATGATAAAGACTGCGCAGTACTAAGGCGGCATCTAAGCTACCATTACTATCTACAATCATTACACTGCCACTATAGGAGCCACGTTTAGTGGTTTCGTGTTGGCGGATTGCTGCAAGTGCTTCACGCTTCGGTATGCCGGAGGCGGTAACTGCGGGGAATAGTGATTTAAAAGCGTGCCAAGCGGTTAAGTTAGGTTTTAATTTACCCTTAACTCGAGAGGCTAAGTGTTGTACGGTGCCTCGTTTAGAGACAGTCATAAATTGGGGAACAGTCACTGTTTGTTGTTCACAAACAGGTTCTAATTCTTCAAAGGCTAGTTTTACTGAAACAGCGTGTTCAGCAATTTCTTTAGTATCGTTAATTAATTCGTTGTAAAGCCTATTCGATTGTTCAGGATCATCTTTTATTAAGGCTCTAGTGCCTGCTAATGGTTGGGTGGTCACTATGCCTTGGTGGTTAACTTCCACTACGGTTTCTGGGCTAAAGCCGATTAACTGTAGATCATTAAAATTAATAGCAAACGAGCGAGCAGGGGTATTGTGTTTACGTCCCAGTTGGTAGCTAGCTATTAAGTCAATATCTGCAGGAATAGGTACTTTTCTGGAAAGGATAATTTTTTGATATTGCCCTGTTTTGATCTCATTAACTGCTATAGCTACTTTTTCTTTATAAAGCGCTGCATCAGTTTGGCGAATAGTCGTTTCACTATCAGCAAAGGTATTTTTAGCATCACTAGCTGAGTGATTTTGTTTATCTATCTGCTCAAGGGTGGCAGTTAATTGGCTTAAGCCTTGCTCTGTTAAGCTTCTTAGTAGGGTTTGGCCTTGGGTGAATCTTGCTTCCTGCTCGGGAATAAATAGCTGTAATACTATTTCATCATTATTTGGTAGATAATCTGGGTCGTGAAAAATATGTGCTAATTCAAATTTACTAGCACCATAGGCCCGCCAGTTTGCAATAGGTAATGTGGCAAGTGCATCATTAATATTGTCAATAATTTCTAGTTTGTTCCATTGCTGTTGTTGCCCATCATAGTGCAGAATAGTTTTATCGGGATAAACGATTAGTTGAGCGGCATTGCCTAGACCTACTGACCATTCGCCATTGTGTTCATAAACTGCATATTGTTGATTTAGATTGGTATTAATAAGGGCGACAGCTATATCGAGGGGGGGGGTGGTTAAGTTAATAGTTTGTTCAAAATAATGTTGTGATTCATTAATTTTCATTTGTTGTTCACCAATAGTAGATAAGCGACGTTTATCAATTTTTCCTACAGAGGTCAGTGGCCAGCTAGTCAGGTGCTCTAATTGGTCAGGTAATTTATAGAGAGCCATTCCCTGTTGTTTTAGAAAATCTCTAATATTTGTTAAAGTAATTTGTTTGTTATCAGTAATAATAAAGGCACAAGTGCGTTCACCTAATCGCTCATCTTTCACAGCGACAACCGCGCAACTTTCTATTTGTGGATGATCTATTAATTTTTGTTCGATTTCGGCGGCGGCAATTTTTTCACCAGCACGATTAATTTGTTCTTTAATGCGTCCTTCAACAACCACATTGCCTTCTGAGGTAAGTCTGACCAAATCCCCCATGCGATAATAATGATCTTTAGTAAAACTGGTTTTATTATGTTTAGCAGCACGATAGTAGCCATGAATGGTATAAGGCCCTTTGGTGATCATCTCACCAGTTGCCTCTGCTGCAACTGGCTGATCATGTTCATCAACAATCAATATTTGATCATGGGGAGAAATAGGGCGACCTTGCGTGTTGAAAATAACTTCATCGCTATCATCTAAGCGGGTGCAACAAATAAGCCCTTCAGCCGTACCAAATACTTGTTGCAGTTGGCAGTTCATTGTCTGTTTGATTTGCTTAGCAATACTGGCTTCTAAACGTGAGCCACCTACTTGGATAAGTTGCAAACTGGATATATCTGTATCATCCCACTCGCGCGCATTAGCCCATAGTTGGGCGAGGGGAGGCACTACCGCGGTAATGGTTACTTTATGCTGTTCAATTAGGGTAAAGGCTTCATCAAAGCTAGTGGTTTTACTTAACACAATGCTACCGCCTTTTGACAGCACACCTAATAAACCAGGACATGATAAAGAAAAGTTGTGGGCAATAGGTAACACATTTAGGTAAACACTATGACTATCAATTTGGCATATATCCGCCATGGTTCTAGCGTTATAGCAGTAATCTGCATGGGTACGGGGAATAAGTTTTGGTGTACCTGTAGTACCACCTGATAATAATAGAATAGCGGGGTCTAAATAATAAGCTTCAGTAACTTCATAAGGTAGAGAACTATGATAGTTTGTTAGCGTTATTTCAGGGTCTTGCTCAGTATCTATATTGATAACTTGAATGGTAGGAAAACTGCTTGTTATATCGTCTACTAATGGTTGGTAATCAGTACCTAAAAATTTATTAGGAACAATATAAAGTTTTGGTTCAGCCAATTCGCAAAGCGCATGAATATCTTGTTGTCGTTGTGATGGCATAGCTAGAATAGGTACTGCACCTATGCGAATTAAGGCAAATAGGCTAGTAACAAAACCTATGCAATTAGGCAGTTGTAATAGCACACGATCTTTTGGTTTAACGCCTAGTTGATAAAAACCAGCGGCTAATAGCTCAACCTGCTGTCCAAGTGCTTGATAGGTAAGCTGTCTGTTACCAGCTATAATGGCTATATTATCTGTATATTGTTTACACCAATTAGTTAACTCAGCACTAAGCGAAAGTTTATGCCAATAACCAAGTGATAAGTACTGCGTTTGCTGCTCTGCACTCCAAGTTGTTACTTCTAATAATTGAGTCATAGGGGTAACCTTTATTTAATAAGCCGTTATTTATTTAACATTCCATTTGATTAGGCTAATTAGATATTTTATAAATGAGAATAGTTATCATTTATAAGGTAAAGGTTTCGTTAAAAAAGTTCTCCCCCTATCAGTCAAAAATATCCTTATCGGTTCTATTTTTTTAAGGCGTATATCTTTTCTGTTTTTAAGTGATTATTTTTTAACAATAAATTTTTTTGAAAATATTTTATAAATAAGAATTATTCTGATTTGGATAATAATTAATCTTTTTAGGGTAGTAATGGTTATTTAGAAAGGGCTATTTTTTAGCTTATTTTTGTCTTACTAAGGTTATTACCTATCATGTTGATTTCTGGTTTATCACAAGATAAACAACAGGCTATTACGCTATTAAACTCGCAAAAGAAATATCTACTGTGGACAGTAGTGTTAACTATTTTGGCAGCTATTGCAGAGTTGCTACCTTTTTTAATTTTGTATAAGGTATTTAGTGCAATTATCAATTACCAGCCAGTAACTGCTTATTATTTAATTAAGTTGTCGTTAGTTATGGCAGGGGTAGTTTTACTGCGTTATATTTTTTATTGCATTGCTTATTACCTTAGCCATCAAGCGGCTTATTCAATCCTTACTAAGCTACGTTACAAGCTGGTAAATAAACTCGCTTATGCCTCATTACCTTGGTTACAACAGCATCCATCAGGCAAGTTACGACAAGCCATCATTCAAGATGTAGAACGTATTGAAACTTTTGTAGCTCACCATACGGTAGAGGGACTTGCTGCAATAGTATGCCCTTTGGTGAGTAGTATTTTTCTGTTCTATTTTGATTGGCGTTTAGGCTTGGCAGCGTTAGTTATTGCCCCTGTGGTAATGTTAATTTCTAATTGGATAATGCGTGGTATGAGTAAGGATTACGATACCTATATGGGCATGGCCGCCGAGTTAGACAGTGCCACTGTGGAGTATGTGCGTAATATTGCGGTAATGAAAGTGTTTAATTTAAACGTTAAGCACTTTGAGCAGATGCGTAATCGGTTAGCTAATTATTATCAAACCATCCAAGTGATTACCCATAAAATTATTGGTGGCTGGTCAGTATTTGCCTCTTTGTTAAGTGCTAATGTGCTGTTTATTTTACCTGTTGGTATTGTTTTATTTATCCGTGGTGATATTGAGTTATCAGCCATTGCCTTAACCATTATGTTAGGGGCAGGTATTTTAAGACCGCTAATGAAAGTTAATCAGCTTAGTTCGGAATTAACCGAAGTATTAGCAGGTTTAAGGCGTTTAATACCTATTTTATCCTTAAAATCAGCTAATAATAACACCACTTTATCATTAGCTGAACCTATTAGCTTGCAGTTATCAAATGTTAGTTTTAGCTATCAACAACAGCAAGTCATTACTGATGTAAACATAGTGTTAGCACCTGCTACAGTGACTGTATTAGTGGGTAGTTCTGGCTCTGGTAAATCTACCGTTGCGCAATTGATGGCAGGTTTGTTAATACCTAGCAAGGGAGAAGTAACCATTGCAGGTGTGCCACTACAACAGTTATCTGATCAACAACGATCACAGCTGATAGGATTAGTTACTCAAGAACCTTTTCTTTTTCAAGGAACCATTTTAGATAATCTGTGTTTTGCTAATAAAGAGATTAGTGAACAGCAATTAGCGACTGCTATAAAAGTAGCGCAAGCTGAGTCATTAATTAATAGTTTACCTGATGGCTATCAAACGGTAGTGAATG
This sequence comes from Gilliamella sp. ESL0405, assembly GCF_019469205.1. Lineage (NCBI taxonomy): Bacteria > Pseudomonadati > Pseudomonadota > Gammaproteobacteria > Orbales > Orbaceae > Gilliamella > Gilliamella sp. ESL0405. The sequence continues at coordinate 855,866 of NZ_CP048265.1, forward strand.
AGCAAGGCTTAAAGCTATCGGGAGGTGAGCGGCAACGTTTAGCTATTGCAAGGGCATTATTGATGGATACTAATATTTTGATATTAGATGAAGCTACCGCCTTTGCTGATAATATTACCCAAAAGAACTTTTATCAGGCATTACGCACTTATTATCCCCACAAAACCATTTTAATTATCGCCCATAATAGCTATGGGGCAGAATCTGCTGAGCAAATTATTATTATGGAAAAAGGGCATATACAAGAAGTAGGTCAACACCAACAATTAATCGCCCATAATCCCTTTTATCAAACCATGTGGCAACAACAGCAAACGGTAATGGATTGGAGTATTGTTAGTCAAGAGGGTAAACAGCAATGATTATAAAATGGTTTACCCCGTTACAACGTGTTATTAAATACAGTGGTAGAAAACCACAAATGTTTTATCAAGGCGTATTACTGCGTATAGCAGAACGTATTTTTGATTTACTGCCTTTCTTTATTGCTTACCTATGGTTTAGCTATATCTATCAGCATCTAAATGGTATGACTCAACAACAATTGATTATCAGTTTGGTGGTTGTAATAATTAGTTTGGTAGTGGTTTTAATAGTGCAGTTACTAGCGAGTTATTATGGCTATTTAAAATCTTTTGTGGGTAGTTACCATATTATTGCAGGCTATCGAGAAAGAATAATCGATCAAATACATGCGATGCCACTAGGTGAAATACAAAACCAGCGAGTAGGTGAATTAACCGAAGTCGTAACCAGTGATGTTAAAAAGTTAGAAGGTATTTTCACCCATTCAGTGGCAGATATTTTATCGGCTAGCTGTGCCAGTTTAGTAATGTTTATGGTATTAGCCTGCTATAACTGGCAATTGGCATTAGCCTTAATTATCCCTCTGCCTGTAGCAGTTATTATTTTAGAAAAAGTTAAAAAGTATTTTTTAATTCAGAGCAAACAAAAACAACAACTATTTGCGCAGATTTCTGGCTTATTGGTTGAGTTTATCATGGGTATTAGAACTTTACGCTTATTTAATAAATCAGAACTATGGCTTAATAAACTCAACCAACAATTTATTAAATTAAAAGACAGTAATTTGCAGGTAGAAGCCTTCGGTGGTGGTGCTGTTATGTTATTTAGGTTACTGGTTGAGTTTGGCTTAGTAGCTCTGCTAGTAGTGATGGCTTACTTAATTACCGCTAAACAAATAACACCATTGGATTGGTTATTATTTATTTTAATTGCCCATAAACTACTGCAACCGCTATTAACCTTACCCGAAAGCATTACTATTTTTCGTTATGCGATTGAAAGTGAAACTCGCCTACAACAGATGTTAGATACACCACTCTTAAAAGAGCCACAAACACCTAAACAAGTTAGTGATTTTACTATAGCCTTAGAAAATGTCAGTTTTAGTTATGAGGTAAAACCAATCTTACAGGATATAAGTTTTACTGTACCACAGGGTACTTTAACGGCTATTGTTGGTCCATCAGGTTCGGGAAAAACCACGTTATTAAACTTATTAGCACGCTTTTATGAACCACAACAGGGGACAATTAACATAGGTGGGGTAGCTATTGGTGACATTGGTACAGAAGGACTTTACCAATGTCTTAGTATAGTTTTTCAACAAGTATTATTACATCAAGGCAGTATTTTAGAGAATGTGGCCATTGGTAATCCTACTGCATCCCAACAGCAAATAGAGCAAGCCTGTAAAGCGGCTTATTGTGACAGTTTTATAAATAATCTTGAGCATGGATATCAAACAGCTATTGGTGAAACGGGCAGTGGTTTATCAGGTGGCGAAAGACAACGTATTTCGATAGCTCGAGCATTATTAAAAGATGCCCCTATTTTATTATTAGATGAAGCGACTGCTTCAGTAGACCCAATTGCGCAATATGAAATTCAGCAAGCACTTACCAAATTAGCCCAAGGGCGAACGGTAGTAATGATAGCGCACCGCTTAAACACTATTCGTTATGCCGAGCAAATTATTGTATTGGATCAGGGCAGAATAGTTGGTTGTGGTAAGCACGACGATCTATTACAACATAACCAGTTATATCAACAACTCTGGCAAGCTCAAAGTATTAATCATTAAATAGCAAGTAAACACTAGGGAGCAACTATGGCTGTAGGGAAGATTTATTTAGAAGCAATGATGCACCATTGTGGTATTTTATTTTCTAAAGGTTATCGTTTTAAAGGAACCATTGATAAACAGAAGTTACAACAAAGTAGTACGGCAATACTGGGTGCCATCAATAAGTTTCAATATAAAATCACAGTTGCTAGTAATGGTGAACCATTATGGCAAAAAACATCAATAAACATACCCCCATTAATCAATATGCAATGCGCAGATATAGAACAACGCTTTGCTGAGTTTTCTGCTTCTATTTTTAATACATCTAAAGAGTTTGATGAGTTCCCAATGTTTTTTACGTTATTAGAAAGTGATACTAATGGCGATGAAAAAAATTATATTTTTGCTCAAACAGTTAATCATACTTATTGTGATGCAAGGGCAGCAGAGCTAATTATAAATTGGTTAATAGATTATTATAACGCCTTAGTAGAAGGTAATTTACAAGGGCAGCAAAAAATAATCACTAAGTTAAATAATTTAACTACCTTAGCCAGTAAGAATGTTTATAGCTTTGCTAAGGCAGATTGTTTAATAAAAATGCCATGGTATAAACATGTGGCTAATCTATTTAAAATTATTACTTATAAAATAAAAGATACGGGCAATTACTCTATTTCTTATGAGCAAATTAAGCAGAACTTAGCAGAATATCAGCAAAAATTACGTAACCCTATCATGCGTTACTATGATGTAAATTCTTTAATCAATTACTACAAAAAATATTATCCTAACGTAAACACTAATAGCCTTATTAGTGCATTATTAGTAAAAACTTTTTATTGGCTTAATGTGCATAAAAAGCAATTAGCCAATGCTGAGATGATTAGTTATCGAATGTTATCAGATATTTTAACGCCCAAAATGCGTAACCAGTATTTAGGTAACTATATTGCTTATGTACCCGTAACCATGAATGCTAATCAATCATTAATAGATATTGCACAAAATATAGATGCATGGGTAAAGGAATTTCGCGATACTAAATTAGATGTTAGTCAGTATAGTTTTTTAGAGTTTGCTATTGCTAAAAAGTTAGTGGGGAAAAAAGATGATCCTATTTCTTTTACCCATACCTCATTTAATAACAGGCGTTTATTTAAAAAAGTAAACACATTAATAGGGGCTACTTTTATTGAAATGATTGCCTCTATTAATTCTGAGCCGCTAGATTTAATGGGGGCTATGATGAATAATAAAATTATCGCCTGTACTTCTTTATCCAATAGTAATCGCTTATATTTAACTTTTTATCCATTAATCGGTTCAGATCAACCGAGTATTGATGTGGCCGATGCTTTGGCTCTAGTTATCACTCAATTACAACAAGAATTACCCGATAAGGAAATGATAAGTAAGCAAGTGATAAGTTCAGTTGCTTAAAAGAAATATCTAAAACCTAGTTCAATAAAATCATTATTGGAATAGGAGCGGAATAGGCTTTGTGAATGACCACCACCCAGTACATAGAGGCGAGCAATAAAGGTCCAATGGTCGTTATAAGCGTATTCCGCATAAGTTTCTACTGAGTGTTCATTGTTATAACCGTAAAAGCCGCTAACACCCAATGTTAATGTGTCATTAAAAAAGGGTTTATTAACAGCAAAGGTAGCGCCATAGTTATCTTTATAGTTAGGGTAGTGATCCCAAAATAATTGAATATTAGCGTACAGATTATCATTAAAGTTTCTATCCCAACCTAAGATAACTTGCTGTAGTTCAGAAAAATAAAGTAATCCTTGCTTATCATAAACGGGCAGTTGGTCTGTATAAGCCGCTTCAATACGGTAGGTATTACTATTTTGACTGATGGCGGCATTAATATTCCATGTACGTTGTTTAGTGGGTTCTAATAAAATATGGTTGTTGCCTTTTACTTTAGCTGAGGGTAAATCAGAATAACCTTCAAAGTAGGCAAAGCCCCAATCATAACCTTGATTATATTGGGTAAATCTAGCTCCTAGTTCGGGTTTATGGGGGTTATATTTTTTAGTTAATTGGATTAAACCTGATTTTTCATATTCTCTTAACTGGTGGAAAGAATCTGGTTCCCAAGGGCTACCGTATTTAGGCAGTTTGCGTTCACGACCAAAGGGCATAACCACTAAGTCAACTGCACCAAAGGAAAACTGTTGTTCTAAACGCATTAACCAGGAAGGGCGCTTTTGAATGGTTCTACCATTGGCAATAGGATCCCGTAGATAGGTGGCATTTAGTAGGTCAATAGTACTGCGTCCATCTGTTGTACCCCAAGTGATTCTTTGTTTGCCAATGGTTAATTGGGTAGCAGGTAAATCAATAGCTGAACCATGAAAAACCATATAGGCTTCATTTAAATCAGCGCGCGTGGTTGGTTGATAACGATAGGTGCTAGGGTCGTAATCAAGGTAAGTATTGATATAAGCTTTCCATGTCTCTTGCTCATACAATAAGCTGCTGTTTAAGCGTTGCCTCGTAGATAGCCAACGCTGTTGATTAGTAAATTTTCTATTACGACTTTCTAGGGTATTAGAGAAGCGCCAATTTTTTTTAAATTCTGTTTGCTCGTTTAAATTAAAATCAAAGGTATCATCTGCATAAACAGTAAAACAGCTTATTAATAAGATAAAAAAACTATATAAAGGCAGTCGTTTGCAAAGCACCATTACGATTCCTTTAGCGTTTTAGTTTATTTTGATCAAAAATATTATCCGCAATATTGGTGTTGTATTGTGTATCTGAATATTGCATAAGGGTACGTGTATTACGTAAGCTGTTTTGCATCACTAATTTGGTGGGCGTCCAAATATTATCTATTTGTTTAAAATCACCCTGTTGCAGGGTTTTGGTTAGTCTATTGTTTTGGTCGATATATTCTATTTTTACTGGTAGGTTATATTCTTTATCGACCCAAATACGTCTTTTGCTGTAGTTAGTTTCATGTTGTTTTTCGGGGATAGCTGTGGATTCTATAACATAAGCTGGTCTGTTGTTGATAGTATCCATTTTAATAAACTGATGGGTGTCGCTGTCTACATGGCGATACTCCATATCTTCTAAAGCAAAATCACTACGCATAAAGGCACTTTTTTTACCACCACCACTAATACGCCTTACCATATTTTCTGAAGGAAAGTAGACCCATAAATCATCTTCTTTTTTAGGGTCATCATATGACCAAGATAAAAATTGAGTATCTTGAATATCAATCGGTTCTATAAACTTATTAAGTGAATGTCGGTTTTTACCGTACTTTTTTACCCACATTTCCATTTTACGAATTAGCTTTTGATTACCCCGTTCTATCATCATCACTGCATAACGATGGGTATCTTTTGAACTATCCGCATTATCCACTAATACCGCAATATCTCGGCCTGTTAAGTTATCTGCATAACAAGATAAAGAAAAACAAACAGCTATTAAGATAAGTAAATATTTTTTCATGTTGATTCCTATGAGTGATTAATAACAAGCTGCTCTAGGGAAGCTTTATCTGAAAGTTGGTTATCTTGGGTTTCAGCGCCTAATGGTTTAAAAATAGAAAATAAAAGAGGGGTTACTAAAAAATCAGTAACTAATGCGGTGCTATAGGCGAAGATAGAGATAAGGGCAAAGATAAAAGGCCCATCATATTTAGTGTAAGCAAAGCCAATAAAGCCAGCACTTATCACTAGAGTAGTGAAAAATAATACGCGCCCAACACTGGAAACCGTATGCAAATAGGCTTCTTTATAGCAACCATATTTTTTAAAGTAGTATTGATAGCGACTAAAGAAATGGATAGTGTCATCAATAGAAACCCCTAGAATAAGTGGGGCGAGTGTTACCATAATCATATTCAGTTTAGCGCCCGTTAATCCCATAAGGCCAAGACTAAATAAAATAGGCAGTAAATTAGGCACCATTGCAATTAAACCTAATTTAATCGAGCGTAATGCCAGCGACATCACAATAGCAATGGCAATAAATGCATAGGTAAAACTAAATAATTGCCCCCATGCTAAATAATCGGCTACTGCACTAAGAATACTTAAACCACCCGTTGCTTCAATCATTCTATTGGGCATTTGCTGTTGTACAAAATGGTTAACATCATTTTCTAGTTTTTGAATATCGGTTAGTTTTAGTGACTTAGTGCGTGCTTGAATACGTGCCATATCAAAAGAAAAACTAACAAACTGATCTAATAATTTGCCACCGCCTGATTCATAGAGTAATAAGTATTCTGCTACTTGTGCTTGGGATAGGGGAAGTTTATAAAAGTCTTGTTGGTTTTCGTGAACTGCTCGATTCATTTGTTTCAGCTGATCTAAAAAACTAGAGGTTTGCATAATCATTGGATGACTATTGAGATAATGCTGTAGTTTTTCAATATCTGCTATGGTGGCTAATTCTTTTACGCCATCTTCTTTATGGGTTTTAACCATAAACTCAATGGACATGGAGCCACCCATACGCTCATCCACAAACTCAAAAGACTGGCGTAATGGGTCTGTTGTGGGCAAATCGTGAATGAAGGCAGTTTCTATTTTTAATTGTGTTAGACCAAAGACAGCCAATAAAATAGCTATAGTAAAGCCAATGATAATTGATTTAGGGTAGAGCAAAACCATTTTGCACATCAAGATTAACGAGCGATCAAAGAAATCTTTTGAACGTTTAGTTTTACCATCCACCACAATGGTTTTATTCGAAGGTTTTAGCCTTGTAAAAGACAATAAAGGTAACGCAAAAATAAAGGTAACCAATAGCGCAATAAAGGCGCCTAATGCTGCTTGAAAACCTAATTCCTTAAGGGGAATTAAGTCAGTAAATACAAAAGATAAATAACCAACCGCTGTAGTAACCGTGGTTAGAATAAGTGGTTTATAAATAATTGCTAAAGTTTTTTGAATAGCTTCGTGTGGAGTAGTGCCTTGTAGATAAAAATGCATAAACTCAGCAATCACATGCATGGTATCGCCAATACCTACACAAAGTAATAGGGTAGGCAGCATAATAATTAACATATTAAGTTTAAAGCCAAATATTGCCACTAAGGCCATTGTCCAAATAATCGCAATAAACACCGTAATTAATGGAATAACTACACCAATAACACTGCGGGTGGTAAAGGCGAGCACACAAGTCATCGCTATTAAAGCAATCAGTAACCAGATGGGGCCTTCCTGTGCGGTATCAGCATCTATTTGATAGCTCATCACAGGCGCACCCACAATATAAGTGGTTAGGTCTGGATAGTTAGCCACCACCTGTTCAACAATAGGCGGTGTTTCTTTGCGGGGGTTAACACTGTCGTCAGGGTAGTTTATAAATTCAAGTAAAATGCCAACGGTATTTCCATCTTTGGCAATTAACCGATCATGATAAGCAGGGTCAGTTATTATGCTATCCCTTAGCTGCTGCATTTCCTGCTGAGATAAGTTAAAGTTATCAATTAGGGGTTTAATACTAATAGTATCTTGTTGGCCAGTAATGGATTCGACATTACCTATCCAAGTAATTTTATCTAAGTAGGGGACTTTATCATTCAGTTCCCTCACTAACTCTTTAATGCGGTTTAAGTGTTGGGTTTGGATAGGTTGTTTGGTATCGATTAAAATAAAAATAAAATCGTCATTACCAAAGGTTTCTTTAAATTCTTCTAAGCGAACTTTGGTTTGGTCATTTTGTTGAAAGAAGCTTTCGTTCGAGTTGTCTATTTCTAACTTGCTAAGTTGTGGAAAAGCGAGGGCAGTTATGATGGCTACCATAACAAGACATAAAACCCTATAGCGAAGAATAGCATTAATAATTGTCTTCAAGGGAGTAGCTCCTTCTATATTTGCTTGCCATAAAGAAATAGGTTGTAGATAATAATGAGAAATATTATCATTAGAACGACATTAGAAAAATGATAGAAAATAATAGATAAATGGCTAAATACGAACTTAATGAGCAACAGTTACCGCAAGAGCCAAGGGGCAGGCCAACACGGATCAATCGCGAGAAAATTATCGAAGCAGCGATGAAGTTACCCTCACAACAATTAAGCATGACTAGTGTGGCGGCTGCTTTAGGCGTGAAACCACCGACCTTGTATTACCATATTCAAAGCATTGATGAATTACGCTCTTTAATGGTGGAAAAAATAACGTGGGATTTACGGGTACCCGTTGCTGATACTTGGCAACAATGGTGCAAAGGTTTTGCTTATGAGTTTAGGGGTTGGTTAATAGCAGAGCCTATTAGGTTGCAGTTGGTAGAAATGGTTGGCCCAGTGGCGGGGGCTGCTACTGATTTTATCACCCAATGTTTAGAAAGCTTAGCTAAATTAGGTTTTCCGCAAAAGATTGTAGTTCAATCATTCTTTTTATTAGCACAAGCGGTGCAAGATTTTGTTAGTAGGGAGTATGAGTATTACCGCCAACCTGCTAACTTTGCGAAAGTTATTGAGCAAATGCAGCAGTTTACAATACCCAGCAATGCTGATAAGCCAGCTTATAATTTATTGGTCACACAAATGCAGCAGTTAGATTTTGAAAAGTTTTTTGAGTTTCAAATAGCGATAATTATTGCTGGGTTAGCTGATTATATTAAGGATAATAAAGAGCAATAACCATAATGAATGCCATGTTTCTTGAACAGTTTAATGAGATAACTATTCAACAAATAAAAATTAAGCGTTGCCATTATTACCCAGAACGATGGCAACAAGAGTTATTTAAAATCTATCAAATTACTATGCCAACGCAGCTTAAGAATGCTGTACCAAAAAGATTAACAGAGTTTGTGGCAGGGCGTGTGTTAGCTAAACAGTTATTAGCAGAATATAGTTGCACGCAGTCAGTCGATATTTTGCAAGATAGATCACCCGCTTGGCCAGCAGGTTTTGTTGGCTCTATTACGCATGCTAAAGGTATTGCCGCTTGTGCAGTATTACCGATAACCCAAGCAAATAGTTTAGGGCTTGATTTAGAGTGTTGGTTAACGCCTGAAGTAGCCTCGCAAATTCAGCCCAATATTTGTTTAGCAGAGGAATTAAATAACGTTAATGTTGATTTTAGTTTTACTAAAAAAGTTACCCTAATTTTTTCAGCCAAAGAAACTTTATATAAAATGCTTTATCCTAAAGCAAAACAATTTTTTGATTTTACTGATGCTAAAATAATCAACCAACAAGGAGATAATAGATCAGGTGTATTGGAAATAAAGCTGTTGAAAAACTTAACATTGAATTATTTAGAAAATGATAATTTCTTAATTAACTATATTTGTAATGAACATAGTTGTTTAACTTTGAGTGTATTGTATTAGGTAATGTATTTGTGTTAACAAAGGGAAAGTTATATCTATTACAATCAATTGTATTGGATAATACATCTTTTCATTATCAAGTATTTAAAAATAGTTTGCAGAATTATTGTGGGTTATAGTGCACTTAATAGAGCGCCTGCTTTGGGAGCAGGATGTCTGGAGTTCGAGTCTTTCTACTCCAACCAAATCAAAACAGATGTGGGTCGTTAGCTCCGTTGGTAGAGCAGTTACCTTTTACCAATTGATCATAGGTTCGAATCCTATACAACCCAAAACTTACACTTTAGATAACAGATAAGTAGTAGGTTATTGTAAGTAATTAGCTAGATATAAAAGAAGAGAAAAGAACAACGCCTACAAAAAAATTACAAGAAATATCTTGCAAAATTTCTGTAGGCGGTATATTCCGAAAGAGTACGTAAATTGTGAGCGCACGTACATCTTTCATTTAACTTCACAGGAGTGCAATCCCGTGAAAGTCAAGAGTAGCAGTTGGTGGGTCGTACAGGGTTCGAACCTATGACCAATTGATTAAGAGTCAACTGTTCTAGTACATTATATTTGATATAGTGTATGTGTTTGATTTGTAATGAAAAACTCAATATACAAATTTTATATTTGTTTATTGAGACATGAGCCATGCAAAATACAATTTTATCTAGCACTAACCGTGCAAAAGTTATTTCCATTGTTTCAACCAAGGGTGGGGTAGGTAAGAAAGTACTGCTTATCGATTTAGATACACAGCCCACATTATCCAGTTATTTTGAATTAGAAAATGAAAAACAAAAAGGGACCTATGAGCTTGTAGCGCATGGTGACACTAGTTTTGATAATGTATCTAAAACCAATATAAACAACTTAGATATATGGTAAAACTGCTACTAGGTGCTTTTGAGATAGCACTAGATAAAAACTTACTGGCTATTACTCAATACTGCTTAGAACAAGCGTTTACAGAACGTATTTGGATACAGGGTAAAGAACAGCTTAATCCGTTTAATCACCAGTTTAAATGGCAACGACTAGATAAAAAAGATATGCCTTTCTATAAGCAATCTATTCCAAAACAAAAGGGTAGTTTATGGGAAGTATAGAAGAGCGTTGCAGACTTAGTATTTTTAAGCCTGTTATTAGTCCAACCTGCTATCAAGATGAGTCTCCTATGGGGTATCTCATTAGATTAGCTGAAATTAATGGTTATAATACCTACAGAAGGTTAATCGTTATAGGTGGCTTAATTACCTATAACAAAATACTGAGCCATATAGAAGCCTGTAATATATTAAAAGACCTTTCTTGGACAGGGTTTCATGAAGTAATTAAAGATAACAAAATCTATCATTATCCCATTGAGAACTTGAGTTTAAATAGTATTCGGTATTGCTCTTTATGTCTTAAAGAAAATAATTATTTTCGTCTAGTATGGCAAATGAAAACAGCATTTATTTGTTTAAAACATCAAGTATGGTTAATGGATACCTGTCCTTCTTGTAAAAGAGATATTAAATACAGTATAGGTTTATTGGGTAAATGTTCTTGCGGTGTGGAACTAATGTATCAGCCAGTAATAAAAGCACCTAAAAATGTCAATGTATTACAACATTATTTGTTTGGAAATAAGTTAGATACAACGGCCTTAGTAAAAAATTCTTTTATACAAGACCTGAACTTAACAATTACAGAAAGAACGGACTATTGTTTATTTATTTTACGCTGGTTGCCACAAGCTATAATACAGATAAGAGATAGTCATATACGAACTAAATTTACTCTAGATCAATTAAGAGAACAGATAATAGTCTTTGCAGATATGTGTATACAAGGTGCTTCTGGGTTCTGGTGTTTGATTGATCAACTAAATAAGTTAGACAAAAAATATAGGTTAGAAAATCAGCTGGGCAACTTGGTATTCATAAAATTTTATCAACTTTTTTATAAAAAGTTTACAGATGATAAGTTTTTACCATTTAAAGTCCTAATAGAGAAGTACATAAAGAAATTTTGGAAAAAGCAATTAACGAATAGAAATATTCTATTTAGTCTTAGTTTAATAAAAAATCATCCTTGGATACCCATTGATCAGGCAGTTAAAGAATTTAAAATCAGTCCATTAGAAATTAGGTGGGCAATTAAAGACAAATTAATTACCATATTAGAAGAGCAAAAAGTAACTAGGAAATACATATTACTATACAAACCGTCAATCGAATTAAATATAAAAGAAATAAAGGATAAATTAAGCTTTAAACAGGCAATACAAATACAGGGTATAACTAAAAAACAGCTTAATCAATTAATCATAGAAAGACATTTTCCTAAAGCAATACCGCCTAAGAAAGACTATAGTTCCCAATGGTTGTTTTCTTTAATTGATATATCAAAGTATTTAAAAGAATTGCTAGACGTTCATGTAGATATAGAAGAAGAAACAGTAACTATTGCTCAAGCTATGCGAATAATAGGTTCAAGAATAGAAAATCCCCTACCAAAGCTATTAAATAAAATAAGAACTCAAGAAATAGCGGTAGTACAGTGTAATAACTACAATAATATAAAAGCATTAGCGGTATCCAAAAAAGAACTTAATAACTGGATTCAAGCTACCAACTATAGTGACAAGTACTTTACTATTCCACAGATTGCGAAAATACTAAATATAAGTCAACAACTTGCATACCAGTTAGTTAATAAAAGATTAATAAGTTGTTTTGAAGATAAAGATATAAGAAAAAGACTAATAACAAAAGAAGACCCTATCCTAAATTTTGTGTATTTGCCATTTAGAGGTGGCGAGTCATTCTGTCACCAAATTCTATAATAAATCGATTCATCGCACTCTTCCAGTTTTGAATAGGCATAGTCCATTTTTTAGATGCTTGTTGTATCGCTAAATAGATGACCTTTTTAACTGAGTCATCAGCCGGGAATACCTTTCTTTTCTTGATAGCATGACGAATAACACTATTTAAAGACTCTATCGCATTGGTGGTATAAATCGCTTTGCGAATATCCTGAGGATAAACAAAGAAGGTACTGAGATTTTCCCAGTGTCTGCGCCAAGATTGACCAATATACGGGTACTTATCATCCCAATTCTCCTCAAAATGAGCCAGTGCCTGTAATGCCTGTTCTTCGGTTGAAGCCTGATATATCATCTTTAAATCTTTGGTGAGTTCTTTGTAATCTTTCCAACTCACAAATTTCAAACTACTTCGCACCATATGGATGATACAGAGTTGAATTTTAGTATCAGGATACACTGCATTAATCGCATCCGGAAAGCCCTTTAATCCATCTATACAAGCAATTAAGATATCTTCAACACCTCGATTTTTAAGTTCTGTGAGTACTGACAGCCAGAATTTGGCACCTTCATTTTCTGCCATCCATAAGCCAAGCAGTTCCTTTTTATCTTCCATATTGATGGCTAGAGCAAGAAAAACGGATTTATTGATGATACTTCCATCTTGTTTCACTTTGACCACAATACAGTCCAAATAAATAATTGGATACAGATTCTCAAGTGGGCGATTTTGCCATTCGACCACTTGCTCTTTTACTGAATCTGTCACTTTAGAAATCAGAGTCGGAGAGATATCAACATCATACATCTCTTTGAATGTGTTGGTAATTTCTTTTGTTGTCATACCTTTGGCATACAAAAAGAGAATTTGATGATTAATTTTATCGATGCGTGTTTGATGCTTTTTGACCAGCTGAGGTTCAAAACGACTTTCACTATCTCGTGGAATGGCTAGCTCTAATTCACCATCATCACTTATAACCGTTTTTTTACTATAACCGTTACGAGTATTGCTACCTTGTTTTTTCTGATGTTTTTCATGACCTAAATGCTGTGCCATTTCTTCATTTAACGCCGTTTCAATCACCAATTTATTCATAAAGCCCGTTAATTTGCCTAAATCTTCCTGAGTTTTAATGCCTTTGGCGAGCTCTGCGGCCATTTCTCTTAGTTTTTTTCGTCCATTTATATCTACCCATTTTTTACTCGTTAGAGTAGTTCAAAAATAGGCAAATACACAAATTTATTTATAGGGTCTTTCTCTTGAATTTTTTATGATTTAGAAAATAAGTCTTGTATTTAAGTTAAAATACAAATCTACTTAAATATTTTCTGAAATATATAGAACTGAAAGTTTTAATTGTGAGTTAATTTACTGAAATTTTTTAAAATTTTAATAATTATATTAGTTTGTATTATTTAATTGAATTTCGATAAACTTATTTTTTTATTTTGAGAGGATAGAAGCTATTTTACTGCTTATTGTTTACATGTTTATTATGTCAAGAACAATTTTTTAGAAAGGGCTGTTCTGTTGAAACTTATTACAACCTTAAAGCGCCGTATTTAAATTATCTTATTACTTAATATACCAAAATTTATTATTTACTTCATCAATGCATTTAAAAAAATGATTCATAGTGTTATGTTTTCCTAATACTTATCTTTTTTATATTTATCAGAATAATTTGACTTTATCCTGTTTATTGGGGCATAAGCCCCAATTAGTAAGCCTTTTTATTAATTATAATTTGGCTAACTTTTCCTGCCAATATTCTTGATATTGTGGCAGGCGTTTTTGTGCTGTTTGGTATACCTGTTTTAGTTCAGTAGTATCGAGCTTTCTTTGCAGTTTCTCCATGGCATAATCTTGTTTTTTCTGCATCATGTATGCCCTAAACAGTAGTGAGGCATCATACACTTCGCCCATATCCGGCGTAATTTTTTCAAGCTGTTTGATTGCCTGATAATTATCATCCTTATAAATCCCGGCACCTAAAGCCTCATCTAAATACATTATACCGGGCTTAGAGTAATCAATGTTTGGGCTTCCTTTAGGACTATCGAAGTAATAGTGTTGTTTTCGCAGTGCAAATAATTTTTCCGTATCGGGGGATTGTCTATTCATTGCAACAGCAATCTTAGCAAAATCCATTACACCATAAATTAGCTGAGCTTGGTTTTTACCATAAATTCCCATACCCACTTGATAGGGGGTGCCACTGAAATCAATCACGATTTTTTTTCCAAAGCAATACGCCTGTTCTGCACCCCAAATAAGAGTAGAGTCGGGATTTATTTTATTCTGCACTTTATAAAATTGGATTATAGCGTCGAAAATGTAGGGATTCGTTATCGTTAATGGTGCAAAAATAATTGCTCTCCATGGGGAATCATAAGTTTCCAATTCTCTAACATCAAACCCGCGCTTTTTAGCTTGCAATGGTGTAATGATACAAGGTGGATTTTCGATAAAATCTTGCTCATTAATGATTAGCGATTCGGAATCGCTTTCTGGTTTAGGTGAAATATTATAAATAATTGGCTGACCGCTAGCTTCTCCTTCCTCCTTAAGAGCGTCTAAAACTAAATTATGAAAATCAGCATAAATTTCTTTTGCCAATGGATCAGTCGCATCACTAAACAACTCTTTTAGTTTTTTTAAGCTATATTTTTCGTTACCAAAAAGGCTCGAAGCGAGAGTAATAATTTTACGACTTTTATGAGGGATATCATCACTTTTAAAATAATCAGTCAGCGCCGCAAGATTTTGCGGTATTTTATAAAATTGACTGGATAAATTAGGTTGTTCTTGATAGCTCAATTGCAATAATGCAATCGCAACCGCTGTTTCTGGAGTAATCCCCCAATGTCTTTGCAACATTTTGCCAAAATAACTTGCCAAAAATTCGTGTTCATCATCGGTCTCAAGTGCAAATTTTATTGCCATATCCATATGTTTCACATCCGTCATTGCCAAAGCAATGGCAGCGAATGTGCCTGCGACAGAATTATCTTCATCTTGGAGATCTAAACAATGGTGAAATTTCTCCATTGTTAATTCAACAAATTTTCGTATTTTATCATGTAAACTTTCGTACATGGCTGCTTTGCGGAAAAAAGCATGAGAGTCACTGGCTAATGCTGGGTATTCTTCAATAATATTGTTAAATGCACTGTAGAATTGAGGTTTTGCGACGAAATAAATTCTTAGCCAATAACCCTCAAATATTTTTGAATAGCCTTTTGCCATTAAGCTATTTAAATAATCAAGTGCCTCTGAATATGCTTGTTCACTTTCTGACTTAAAGCGTAAATAGATATTACCATCAGGCATGGCTCGAGCGATAATAGCATCCGTTTCACAAAAAATATCTTGTTCTATCAACGATTCATAATCATACATTATTTCAGATTGATTAGCATAATTATAATTATTATATCCATCGGTGATGAATTTTTTTTCCCATGCTCTTTTTTGATAAATTGCTGGAAGGTATCCTCGTTGAACCAGCTCATTAATTTCCATTATAGCATAATCATATCGATAATTTTCCCACAAATATTGAGCTGAAATGAGTTTGAGCTCGTTAGCAAAATCTGTTTGAGAGTATCCATAAGTCGGTATTAAAGACCACGTATGGTGTTCTATACCTTCATCGCCTGAATAAAGATATTTTTTTAATAACGCTAGAATCCTATCGGTAAAAGATTTTTGAATAAGGCAGGAAGTATCTAAATATTTTCTCAATAATATAGACAATAGCGTCACATCATACAGATCGGATTTTTCGAGTTGTTGAAGATATTCATCTATTTTTTCTAACTGCTCTTTGAGATAACTTTCGTTAATGCGTTTTTCAATTAATGGCTCTATTTCGCCTATAAATGTAATTTTAAAATAATTTGTCGCTAATCCATCAAAAAAGCCTTCATTAAGCATAGTTTCAAGTTTATGTTTAAGTATAGGGGTTAAATATTTTATAATTAACTTCGACTCATGATTTTGTGTATCACAGCTGAATTGAGCATAGCAAGTTGGATCGTTCTTATGAACTAAATTATAAATACCACTATCCCTGAAATTTTCTATTTTTATACCGAAACCATAGCTTTTTTTAGAAAGTCTATAAGGGGGGATATTACCTTTTCCTCCCGAGCGGATGCAATTCACTATTTCTTTCAAAAAGTGAATTATTTGAGCGGAAATATTTTCACATAATCCTTTAAAATACTCTTCAATCAACATATTTATCATGTTCAAATCGCTTGGATTATGAGAGAAAAGATATTTCAGAACTCCTTGCGCATTTTTTCCTTTTACCATAATATTTGCTTCTTTAAGTGGTAAAAGATAAGCTAATAGCTCTAAATGGATTGGGCAAACCCGCCAAATAGAATCAGAAAATATCATTTCAAGAAATTCTTTAATTAAATTTTGAAATTCTTTTTCCGACGAACTTAACGCTTTAAGCCTGTCTAAAGTAGCAACGACTTCGAATTGATAACCAAAGCGATTACCTTCTTCTATATGTATTTGTACTTTATTTTTTAGATTTTTAAATTCATTAATATTTCGACTATTAGTTGAATTAGACGTATTGCTAATGTTTGTTTTACGTAACTCTTCAAAATCAAATGGATTCGGTTCACCTTCATCAGCCCATTCATCGAGGTCAAACCACGGTTTTTCTTTACCGTCATCAATCACATCTTTGGGTGGTGTGGGTTTGGGGTGATATTTCGGTTTTGGGGCATCGGGCATTTTGATAATTTGACTTAATCGGGCAATCGCTGGCAATAGCGTTGCTGGTATGGTTTTTTCATGATAGCCCTTTTTAATTTTTGATTTTATTATTTTTATTGCTTCTTTTTCTGCTTCCTCCTGCGAAGCAAAGGTCTTGGTATGCTTTTGTCCTTCGGTTCCAATTTCACCATAAAGCACTGTGTAAAGATTGTCTTTTTGATCGATATACCAAAATTTATTATTCACTTCATCAATGCATTCAAAATATTGATTCATTGTTTTATGTTTTCCTTATACTTATCTTTTTTATATTTATCAGAATAATTTGAATTTATCCTGTTTATTGGGGCATAAGCCCCAATTAGTAAGCCTTTTTATTAATTATAATTTCGCTAACTTTTCCTGCCAATATTCTTGATATTGTGGCAGACGTTTTTGTGCTGTTTGGTACACCTGTTTTAGTTCAGTAGTATCGAGTTTTCTTTGTAGTGTCTCCATGGCATAATCTAGTTTTTTCTGCTGCATATATGCCATAAACAGCAGTGAGGCATCATAGACTTCGCCCATATCCGAGGTGATTTTTTCAAGCTGTTTGATTGCCCGATAATTATCATCCTTATAAATCCCGGCACCTAAAGCCTCATCTAAATACATTATACCGGGCTTGGAGTAATCAATGTTTGGGCTTCCTTTGGGACTGTCGAAGTAATAGTATTGTTTTCGCAGGGCGAGTAATTTTTCTTTATCAGGCGCTTGTTTGTTCATTGCAACAGCAATCTTAGCAAAATCCATTACACCATAAATTAGTTGAGCTTGGTTTTTACCATAAATTCCCATACCCACCTTATAAGGGGTGCCACTGAAATCAATCACGATTTTTTTTCCAAAGCAATACGCCTGTTCTGCACCCCAAATAATAGTAGAGTCGGGATTTATTTTATTCTGCACTTTATAAAATTGGATAATAGCGTCGAAAATGTAGGGATTCGTTATCGTTAATGGTGCAAAAATAATTGCTTTCCATGATGAATCATAAGTATATAATTCTCTAACATCAAACTCCCGCTTTTTAGCTTGTAATGGCGTGATGATACAAGGTGGATTTTCGATAAAATCTTGCTCATCGATGATTAACGTTTCGGAGTCGCTTTTTGGCTTAGGTGAGATGTTATAAATAATTGGTTGACCGCTAACTTCATCTTCATCCTTAAGAGCTTCTAAAACTAAATCATGAAAATCTGCATATATCAACTTTTCTTGCGGATCCGTTGCATTATTAAATAATTTTTTTAACTTTTTAAGACTATCACCAGGTTCACCAAAAAGATATTTTACTAAATAACTCAATTTACAATATGGATTTTTTGGCTCGTTCATACTGTAATAATCGGTCAAACTAGCTAAATTTTGCGGAATTTTATAAAATTGACTGGATAACTCATACATATGTTGGCCTTGAGTTAATTGCAATAGAGCAATCGCAACCGCAGTTTCGGGCGTAATACCCCAATATTTTTCAAGAACAATACCAAAATTACCTGCCAAATATTCATGGTCACCATCGGTTTCAAGTGCAAATTTAATAGCCAAATCCATATGTTTCACATCCGTCATTGCCAGGGCAATAGCAGCAAATGCTCCGGCGACTGAATTATATTCATCTTGTAAATCAAAACTATAATCAAGTTCATACATGGTTAAGTCAACAAACTCTCTTATTTTATCATGTAAACTTTCGTACATGGCTGCTTTGCGGAAAAAGACATGTGAACAACAAGCTATTCCTCCTGCCCCTAGCTCTAATTCTTCAAAGTGTACATATTTTTTAACGTATTTAGCGAATTCAGAATAGTATTCAGGCTTGGCAACAAAATAAATATGAAGCCAATGCCCCTCGAATATATTTGAATAACCTTTTGCCATTAAGTTATTTAAATAATCAAGTGCATCGGAATATGCCTGTTCACTTTCTTGTTTAAAGCGTAAGTAAATTTCACCACCCGTTGGCATGGCTCTGGCGATAATGGTTTCAGTTTCACAAAAAACATCATTTTCAGTAAAAGTATCATAAAAACGTTCGGTTTCTGATTGATTGTCTGAATCGTCTTTTTTTCCTGGCTTGCTATCTCTAATGCCCAGCTTATCCCACGTTTGTTTTTGTAGAATTGCTGGTTCATATCCTTTATCAACTAAGTATTTGATATGTACATCTGCATATTTAAATGCAAAATTTTCCCATTCAAACTGTAAATCAACTAAACGCCATTTGTTATAATCAAGATTGCAGTATTTTGTTAACAGAGAACATCCTTTCGATTCAGCCTCTTTCTCACCTGAATAAAGATATTTTTTTATTAATGCTAAAATTCTATCGGTATCATAATTATCAATAATGCCATTATAGGCAAAATATTCATCAATCGTGTCAGTTAGCAAATCTACATCATATTCATCTGATTGCTCCAGATATTTTAGGTCTCTTTCAAGCTCAAGTATCTTGGTTTGTCGGTAGGTTTGTTCTATTGGTGTTTCGATAAAAATATTGTCCTTATTGCAGAAAGCAATTCTAAAATAATGATCTGTAATACCTTCAAAAAAACCACTATCCAGCATTTTCTGGAGTTTTTCGGTAAGTAGTGGGATAAAATATTGATTATTTATCTGATCACTATACTGAAGCGCATTATACTCTAGATCATTGATAGCAAACGATCGATAACTTTTGGGATTCTCGCCTCGAATTAAAGCGAGTATTCTTAGATATCCTTCATCGAAGGTAATATAAAAACCATAAACATGATTTGGTAATTTGTAAGCTGGAATATTATCTTCACCACCAGCTCGAATTGTGTCAACAATGTGTTGTAATGCGCTAACTATTTTATCCACCATTTGTACCGGATAATCGGTAAGATATTGTTCAGCCAGATGATGAATAGAAACAGGACAGGTTTGATAACGATTAAAAATATATTTTAATACACCTTTAGATTCTCGTTCAGCTATTTGAATATTTGGATCAAGAATTGTTGAAAAATAAGTAATGCAATCAAAATGTATCGGAGCTATTTTCTCTATAAATTTTGAAAATATAATTCCTACAGTATTTTTGACTAAGGTATTAAATACTTCTATAGACGGACTTAATGTTTTCAATTCTTTAAATGTTGCTACCACATCAAAATTCACGCCCTGTTTTATATAGTTTCGAGATAATTCTCTTAAATCCAGATATTCTTTGCTACTTTTGGGTGATTGACTCACGTGTATTGGCGGCGACTCAATCACAGATTTTGCGGATGATGGACTAACCGATGTATTGGTTGATTTTGATATGTTTTTTTTTACAGAGGGTTTACGTAACTCGTCAAAATCAAATGGGTTAGGTTCACCTTCATCAACCCATTCGTCGAGGTAAAACCATGGTTTTTCTTTACCGTCATCAATCACATCTTTGGGTGTTGTGGGTTTGGGGTGGTTTTTCGGTTTTGGGGCATCGGGCATTTT
Source organism: Gilliamella sp. ESL0405 (assembly GCF_019469205.1). Taxonomy (NCBI): domain Bacteria; kingdom Pseudomonadati; phylum Pseudomonadota; class Gammaproteobacteria; order Orbales; family Orbaceae; genus Gilliamella; species Gilliamella sp. ESL0405. The sequence continues at coordinate 876,356 of NZ_CP048265.1, forward strand.
GACAATTTGACTCAATCGGGATATCGCTGGCAATAGCGTTGCTGGTATGGTTTTTTCTTGATAACCCTTTTTGATTTTTGATTTTATTATTTTGCAGGCTTCTTTTTCTGCTTCCGCCTGCGAGGCAAAGGTCTTCGTGTGCTTTTGTCCTTCGGTTCCAACCGCACCGTAAAGCACCGTGTAAAGGTTATCTTTTTGCTCGATATACCAAAATTTATTATTCACTTCATCAATGCATTCAAAATATTGGTTCATTGTTTTATGTTTTCCTTATGGTTAATTTTTTATATTTATCAGAATAATTTGAATTTATCCTGTTTATTGGGGCATAAGCCCCTTTTTATGATTTTATTTTTTATAATTCCGCTAACTTTTCCTGCCAATATTCTTGATATTGTGGCAGGCGTTTTTGTGCTGTTTGGTACACCTGTTTTAGTTCAGTAGTATCGAGTTTTCTTTGTAGTGTCTCCATGGCATAATCTAGTTTTTTCTGCTGCATATATGCCATAAACAATAGTGAGGTATCATAGACTTCGCCCATATCCGGTGTGATTTTTTCAAGCTGTTTGATTGCCCGATAATTATCATCCTTATAAATCCCGGCTCCTAAAGCCTCATCTAAATACATTATACCGGGCTTAGATTTATCAATGTTTGGGCTTCCTTTTGGACTATCAAAGTAATAGTATTGTTTTCGCAGTGCGTATAATTTTTCTTTATCGGGCGCTTGTTTGTTCATTGCAACAGCAATCTTTGCAAAATCCATTACACCATAAATTAGCTGAGCTTGGTTTTTAGCATAAATTCCCATACCCACTTGGTAGGGGGTGCCACTGAAATCAATCACGATTTTTTTTCCAAAGCAATACGCCTGTTCTGCACCCCAAATAAGAGTAGAGTTGGGATTTATTTTATTCTGCACTTTATAAAATTGGATAATAGCGTCGAAAATGTAGGGATTGGTTATCGTTAATGGCGCAAAAATAATTGCTCTCCATGAGGAATCATAGGTTTCCAATTCACCAACATCAAACCCGCGTTTTTTAGCTTGCAATGGTGTAATGATACAACGTGGGTTTTCGATAAAATCTTGTTCATCGATGATTAACGGTTCGGAATCGCTTTCTGGTTTAGGTGAGATGTTAAAGATAATTGGTTGGCCGGTAACTTCATCTTCATCCTCAAGAGCGTCTAAAACTAAATTATGAAAATTAGCATAAATCTCTTTTGCCAAAGGATCAGTCGCATCACTAAACAACTCTTTTAGTTTTCTTAAGCTATATTTTCCGTTACCAAAAAGGCTCGCAGCGAGAGTAATGATTTTGCGACTTTTATAGGGGATATCACAGTCATTAAAATAATCAGTTAGCGTAGCAAGATTTTGCGGTATTATATAAAATTGACTGGATAAATTAGGTTGTTCTTGATAGCTCAATTGCAATAATGCAATCGCAACTGCTGTTTCTGGGGTAATCCCCCAATGTCTTTGCAATATTTTGCCAAAATAACTTGCCAAAAATTCGTGTTCATCATCGGTCTCAAGTGCAAATTTTATTGCCATATCCATATGTTTTACATCCGTCATTGCCAAAGCAATGGCAGCGAATGTACCTGCGACAGAATTATCTTCATCTTGGAGATCTAAACAATGGTGAAATTTCTCCATTGTTAATTCAATAAACTCTCGTATTTTATCATGTAAACTTTCGTATATCGCTGCTTTGCAGAAAAAAGCATGAGAATTACTGGCTAGATCAGGATATTGTTTGATGATGCGAGCAAATTCAGGATAGTATTCAGGCTTGGTAACAAAATAAACATTAAGCCAATAACCATCAAATTTTTTAGAATAGCCTTTTGCCATTAAGCTATTTAAATAATCAAGTGCTTGTGAATATGCCTTCTCACTTTCTTCTTTGAAACGCAGATAGATTTTGCCATTTGTTGACATAGCTCTAGCAATAATAGCATCTGTTTCACAAAAAACATCATTTTCAGTAAAAGAGTTATAAGAATATGTATTTACATGTTGATTTATTGAATCTTCTATTACACGGGGTGTGTAATGAATTTCACCCAGCTGATCCCACTCTTGTTTTTGTATTATTGCTGGCTCATATCCAGCATTTATTAGAGGATTTAATCCTTTGTAAGCAACTTTAAAATCAAAATCTTTCCATTTGAATTGGAGGTTAGCCAGATGCCATTTATTAAAGTCAAAATCAGCATATTCTTCTATAAGACTTATACTTATTTTTTGGGGGTTTGCTTCACCAGAATGAAGATATTTTTTTAATAATGCTAAAATTCTATCCGTTTTAAGATGCAGAATAACGCCATCTGAAGCAAAATACGCTTTAACTGTATCAGATAAGAGTTCGATATCATATTCATCCGATTTTTCAAGTTTTTGAAGATTTGCCTCTATATTTTTTGCTAATTCATTAAGGTGATCCTCATTCAAGCGTTTATCCGCTAATGGTTGAAATTGATTGAAAAATGCAATTTTAAAGTAATTTTCCGTAAGACCATCAAAAAAATCTTGATCAACCATTTGTTGTAATTTAGGTTTTAAAAATTGTGTTAAATATTGGATGATAAGTATTGAATTATGATACTGCATATCACAATTGTGTTCTGTATAATCAATATAGCGATTGTCATAGTTCAGGCTACAAATTTTAAAACATCCTTTACTGAACGTTCTGATGAAAAATCCGTAAGTAGCATTGGGAAGTTTATAGGCAGGGATATTTTCACTTCCACCAGAGCGAATTGTCTCGACTAATTTTTTAACTTGAATCACCACCTCTTCAGCTACATCTTTAAAAAAAGCGGTTAGATATTTATCAACTAAACCATGAATACCTGTTAAATTGCTTTGATAATTGTCATAAATGTATTTCAAAACTCCCTTAGCATTCTGTTCTTTTATCAATATATTTGAATGTTTAATAGGTAAAAGATAAGCTAAGATATCTAAATGAATTGGAGAAACCAAAATAACAAAATCAGAAAAAATAGCTTCAAGTATATTTTTTATTAAAGTTTGAAATACTGTTTCTGATGCACTAAGAACTTTAAGTTTATTGAAAGTAGCTACGACATCAAATTGATCACCTTGTCTAATATGTTTTTGAACCATATTTTTAAGATTTTCAAATTCTAGTTCTTGTGCTGTTTTGGTTAAAGTTTCTTTTTCAACCGGGTTATTAATTTCTTTTGTTGGTTGTTGAACGGGAGGTACCTTACGTAACTCTTCAAAATCAAATGGGTTAGGTTGACCTTCATATGACCATCCTTGAAGATTAAACCACGGTTTTTCTTTACCGTCATCCTTCACATCTTTGGGTGGTGTGGGTTTGGGGTGGTATTTCGGTTTTGGGGCATCGGGCATTTTGATGATTGTTTGGCTTTGCTTTTCTATGCAGGTTGATTGTTCAAACGCTGGTGGGATTGCTTTTTCCTCATAGCCCTTTTTGATTTTCGATCTGATCAGTTTGTTGGCTTCTTTTTCCGCATCGGCAGGCGATAAAAACGTTTTAACTTGTGTTTGTCCTTTTGCCCCTACCTTACCAAATACGACTGTTAGTGATTCGTTTTGTTTGGTGATATACCAAAATTTGTTTGACTGTAGATCGCTATATTCTAGATACTTTTTCATTGTGTTATGTTTTCCTAATACTTATCTTTTTTATATTTATCAGAATAATTTGAATTTATTCTGTTAATTGGGGCTTAAGCCCCAATTAGTAAGCCTTTTTATTAATTATAATTTGGCTAACTTTTCCTGCCAGTATTCTTGATATTGTGGCAGGCGTTTTTGTGCTGTTTGGTATACCTGTTTTAGTTCAGTAGTATCGATTCTTTGCAGTTTCTCCATGGCATAATCTAGTTTTTTCTGCTGTATATATGCCATAAACAATAGTGAGGTATCATACACTTCGCCCATATCCGGGGTGATTTTTTCAAGCTGCTTGATTGCCCGATAATTATCATCCTTATAAATCCCGGCGCTTAAAGCCTCATCCAAATACATTATACCGGGCTTAGAGTAATCAATGTTTGGGCTTCCTTTGGGACTATCGAAGTAATAGTATTGTTTTCGCAGTGCGTATAATTTTTCTTTATCGGGCTCTTGTTTGTTCATTGCAACAGCAATCTTGGCAAAATCCATTACTCCATAAATTAGCTGAGCTTGGTTTTTACCATAAATTCCCATACCCACTTGATAAGGGGTGCCACTAAAATCAATCACGACCCTTTTACCAAAACAGTACGCTTGTTCAGTGCCCCAAATGATAACAGAGCGGACACCTATGTTATTTTGCACTTTATAAAATTGGATAATAGCGTCGAAAATGTAGGGATTGGTTATCGTTAATGGCGCAAAAATAATTGCTCTCCATGAGGAATCATATGTTACCAATTCACCAACATCAAACCCGCGTTTTTTAGCTTCCAATGGCGTAATGACACAAGGTGGATTTTCGATAAAATCTTGCTCATTAATGATTAGCGATTCGGCATCGCTTTCTGGTTTAGGTGAGATGTTATAAATAATTGGTTGACCGCTACCTTCTCCTTCTTCCTCAAGAGCTTCTAAAACTAAATTATAAAAATCAGCATAAATCAATTTCTCTTGCGGATCAGTCGCATTATTAAATAATTTTTTTAACTTTTTAAGACTATCACTAGGTTTACCAAAAAGATATTTTACTAAATAAGTCAATTTACAATATGGATTTTTTGGCTCGTTCATACTGTAATAATCGGTCAAACTAGCTAAATTTTGCGGAATTTCATAAAATTGACTGGATAATTCAGACATATGTTGACCTTGAGTTAATTGCAATAGCGCAATCGCAACCGCTGTTTCGGGCGTAATACCCCAATATTTTTCAAGAACAATACCAAAATTACCTGCCAAATATTCATGGTCACCATCGGTTTCAAGTGCAAATTTAATAGCCAAATCCATATGTTTCACATCCGTCATTGCCAGGGCAATAGCAGCAAATGCCCCGGCGACTGAACTATATTCATCTTGTAAATCAAAACTATAATCAAGTTCATACATAGTTAAGTCAACAAACTCTCGAATTTTATCATGTAAACTTTCGTACATCGCTGCTTTGCGGAAAAAAACATGTGAACAACAAGCTATCCCCATCCCTAGTTCATATTCTTCAAAGTGTACATATTTTTTAACGTATTTAGCGAATTCAGAATAGTATTCAGGCTTGGCAACAAAATAAATATGAAGCCAATGCCCCTCAAATATTTTTGAATAACCTTTTGCCATTAAGTTATTTAAATAATCAAGCGCATCGGAATATGCCTGTTCGCTTTCTTGTTTAAAGCGTAAATAAATTTCTCCGTCAGTTGGCATGGCTCTGGCGATAATGGTTTCAGTTTCACAAAAAACATCAGTTTCAGTAAAAGTATCATAAAAACGTTCGGTTTCTGATTGATCGTCTGGATCGTCTTTTTTTTCTGGCTTGCTATCAGGCTTGTTATCAATAATGCCCAGTTTATCCCACGCTTGTTTTTGTAGAATTGCTGGTTCATATCCTTTATCAACTAAGCATTCAACACTGTTATAAGCATATCTATAATCAAAATTAGCCCATTCAAACTGTAAATCAACTAAATGCCATTTGTTATAATCAAAATCGTCGTATTTCCTTAACAGTGAACGTCCTTTCGATTCAGCCTCTTTCTCACCTGAATAAAGATATTTTTTTAGTAATGCTAAAATTCTATCGGTATCGTATTGCTCAATAACGCCATTAAGGGCAAAATATTCCTCAACCGTGTCAGTTAGCAAATCTGCATAATATTCATCTGATTGCTCGAGATATTTTAGGTCGCTTTCAAGCTTAAATATCCTTGTTTGTCGGTAGGTTTGTTCTAGTGGTATTTCAATAAGAATATTATCTGTTTGGAAAAGGGCAATTCTGAAATATTTATCAGTCATACCACCAAAAAAACCATCATCCAGCATTTTCTGGAGTTTTTTGGTAAGTAATGGAACAAAGTATTGATTATTTATCTCAACGCCATAACTAGTCCCATCATATTCTAGCTCATTTAGACTTTCTGAATAATAGCGTTTGGAATTTCGTTCATTGAATAAAGCATATATTTCCAGCGTTTTATAATCAAAGGTGATATTAAAGCCACAAACATTTTCAGGGAATTTGTTAGCTGGAGTATTTTTTTCATTTTCTTCTGTCTGGGTAGTTTCAAAAATACTCTGTAATGCGTTAACTATTTTATCCACCATTTGTATTGGATAATCGGTTAGATATTGTTCAGCCAGCTGATGGATTGATTCGGCATGAGTCTGATAACGGTCATAAATATATTTCATCACACCTTGCGCAAAGATTTCTTGGAAAAGAATTTCTGGATCTCTGATTCTCAAAAGATAAGGAATGCAATCAAAGTGAATCGGTGATATTTTCTTCATAAATTTTGAAAATATCATTTGAAGCATATCTTTGATGAAAATTTGAAATTCCTTATTGTTTGGACTTAACGCTTTTAATTGTTCGAACTTAGCTTCAATATCGAACTGCTCACCTTGCTTTATATATTTTCGTAACAAAACTTTTAAGTTATCAAATTCTTGTTCTTGTGGTGTTTTGGTGACTGTTTCTTTTTTAATCGGGGTATTACTTTGTTTTGGTGGTTGTTTAACTGGAGCAACTTTTTTAGGCGGAACCTTACGTAATTCATCAAAATCAAATGGGTTAGGTTGACCTTCATCAGCCCATTCATCAAGATCAAACCATGGTTTTTCTTTACCGTCATCAATCACATCTTTGGGTGGTGTGAGTTTTGGGTGGTTTTTCGGTTTTGGGGCATCAGGCATTTTGACAATTTGACTCAATCGGGCTATCGCGGGCAATAGGGTTGCTGGTATGGTTTTTTCTTGATAACCCTTTTTTATTTTTGATGTTATTATTTTGACAGCTTCTTTTTCTGCTTCCGCCTGCGAGGCAAAGGTCTTAGTGTTCTTTTGCCCTTCGGTTCCAACCGCACCGTAAAGCACCGTGTAAAGGTTATCTTTTTGCTCGATATACCAAAATTTGTTTGATTGTAAATCGCTATATTCTAGATACTTTTTCATTGTGTTATGTTTTCCTAATACTTATCTTTTTTATATTTATCAGAATAAATTAAATTTATCCTATTGTTTTTTTGGGGCATAAGCCCCTTTCTATAATCCTATTTTTTATAATTTCGCTAACTTTTCCTGCCAGTATTCTTGATATTGTGGCAGGCGTTTTTGCGCTGTTTGGTACACCTGTTTTAGTTCAGTAGTATCGAGTTTTCTTTGCAGTTTCTCCATGGCATAATCTAGTTTTTTTTGCTGCATATATGCCCTAAACAGTAGTGAGGCATCATAGACTTCGTCCATATCTGGGGTGATTTTTTCAAGCTGTTTGATTGCCCGATAATTATCATCCTTCAAAACCCCAGCGCCTAAAGCCTCATCCAAATACATCATACCGGGCTTAGAGTAATCAATGTTTGGGCTTCCTTTGGGACTATCGAAGTAATAGTATTGTTTTCGCAGTGCGTATAATTTTTCTTTATCGGGCTCTTTTTTGTTCATTGCATCTGCAATCTTAGCAAAATCCATTACTCCATAAATTAGCTGAGCTTGGTTTTTACCATAAATTCCCATACCCACTTGATAGGGGGTGCCACTGAAATCAATCACAACCTTTTTACCAAAACGGTACGCTTGTCCAGCGCCCCAGATGATAGATGAGTTAGCGGTTATTTTTTTCCTAGATTTAATAAATTCAATCAGATGGTCAAATAGATAAGGATTAGTTATCGTTAATGGGGCAAAAACAAACGCTTCACACGATGAACCATCAGAATCTAATTCATCGAGATCAAACCCGCGTTTTTTAGCTTCCAATGGCGTAATGACACAAGGTGGATTTTCGATAAAATCTTGCTCATTAATGATTAGCGGTTCGGAATCGCTTTCTGGTTTAGGTGAGATATTATAAATAATTGGTTGACCGCTACCTTCTCCTTCTTCCTTAAGAGCTTCTAAAGCTAAATCATGAAAATCTGCATATATCAACTTTTCTTGCGGATCCGTCGCATTATTAAATAATTTTTTTAACTTTTTAAGACTATAACGAGGTTCACCAAAAAGATATTTTACTAAATAAGTCAATTTACAATATGGATTTTTTGGCTCGTTCATACTGTAATAATCCGTCAAACTAGCTAAATTTTGCGGAATTTTATAAAATTGACTGGATAATTCAGACATATGTTGACCTTGAGTTAATTGCAATAAAGCAATCGCAACCGCAGTTTCGGGCGTAATACCCCAATATTTTTCAAGAACAATACCAAAATTACCTGCCAAATATTCATGGTCACCATCGGTTTCAAGTGCAAATTTAATAGCCAAATCCATATGTTTCACATCCGTCATTGCCAGGGCAATAGCAGCAAATGCCCCGGCGACTGAATTATATTCATCTTGTAAATCAAAACTATAATCAAATTCATACATGGTTAAGTCAACAAACTCTCGAATTTTATCATGTAAACTTTCGTACATCGCTGCTTTGCGGAAAAAAACATGTGAACAACAAGCTATTCCTCCTGCCCCTAGCTCTAATTCTTCAAAGTCTTCATATTCTTCAACGTATTTAGCGAATTCAGAATAGTATTCAGGCTTGGCAATAAAATAAATATGAAGCCAATGCCCCTCAAATATATTTGAATAACCTTTTGCCATTAGACCATTTAAATAATCAAGCGCGTCCGAATAGGCCTGTTCACTTTCTTGTTTGAAGCGTAAGTAAATTTCACCACCCGTTGGCATGGCTCTGGCGATAATGGTGTCAGTTTCACAAAATACATCAGTTTCAATAAAAGTATCATAAAAACGTTCGGTTTCTGATTGATTGTCTGAATCGTCTTTTTTTTCTGGCTTGCTATCTCTAATGCCCAACTTATCCCACGCTTGTTTTTGTAGCATTGCTGGTTCATATCCTTTATCAACTAAGTCTTGAATATGTATATCAGCATATTTAAATCCAAAATTTTCCCATTCAAACTGTAAATAAACTAACCACCATTTTTTAAAATCAACATGGGTGTGTTTCCATAACAGAGAACGTCCTTTAGATTCAGCCTCTTTTTCACCTGAATAAAGATATTTTTTTAATAATGCTAAAATTCTATCGGTATCATAATGATCAATAATGCCATTGAAGGCAAAATATTCCTCAACCGTGTTAGTTAGCAAATCTGCATGATATTCTTCTGATTGCTCCAGATATTTTAGGTCTCTTTCAAGCTCAAGTATCTTGGTTTGTCGGTAGGTTTGTTCTATTGGTGTTTCAATGAAAATATTGTCCTCATCGCAAAAAGCAATTCTAAAATAATGATCTGTAATACCTTCAAAAAAACCATTATCCAGCATTTTCTGGAGTTTTTCGGTAAGTAGTGGCACAAAATATTGATTATTTATCTGATCACTATACTGAGGCTCATTATACTCAATATCACTAATAGCAAATGATTGATAACTTTTTGGGTTTCTATCTCGATTTAAAGCGTATATTTTCAGATATTTTTCATCGAAGGTGATATAAAAACCATAGGTATGATTCGGTAATTTGAAAGCTGGAATATTATCTTCACCACCAGCTCGAATAGAGTCAACAATGTGTTGTAACGTACTGGCTATTTTATCTGCCATTTGTACTGGATAATCGTTAAGATATTCTTCAGCCAGGCGATGAATTGAATCGGGACGGGTTTGATAATTGTCATAAATATATTTTAATACCCCTTGAGCATAAAAATCTTTCACTACAATGTTGGTATCTTTGATTGTTAAAAGATAGGTTATACAATCAAAATGCATTGAGGATATTTTATTGATGAATTTTGAAAAAATAACTTCTAAAGTATCTTTAACTAACGTTTGAAATACCTTAGTACTTGGACTCAACACTTTTAATTGTTCAAACGTCGCTTCGATATCGAACTGCTCACCGTCTTTAATATATTTTCGTAACAAAACTTTTAAGTTATCAAATTCTTGTTCTTGTGGTGTTTTAGTGACTGTCTCTTTTTTGATCGGCGCATCACTTTGTTTTGGTGGTTGTTTAACTGGAGCAACTTTTTTAGGCGGAATTTTACGTAACTCGTCAAAATCAAATGGGTTAGGTTGACCTTCACCAACCCATTCGTCGAGGTAAAACCATGGTTTTTCTTTACCGTCATCAATCACATCTTTGGGAGGAATCGGTTTTGGGTGATATTTCGGTTTTGGGGCATCGGGCATTTTGATGATTGTTTTTTCTGTGCAGGTTGATTGTTCAAGCGTTGGTGGGATCGCTTTTTCCTCATAGCCCTTTTTGATTTTCGATTTGATCAGTTTGTTGGCTTCTTTTTCCGCATCGTAAGGCGAAGAAAACATTTTAACTTGTGTTTGTCCTTTTGTACCTATCTTACCAAATACGATTGTTAGGGATTCGTCTTGTTGGGTGATATACCAAAATTTATTCGACAAGGTATCTTTAAACTCTAAATAATGCTTCATTTCCCATATTCCTTAATTATAATTTTTGTTTAGTTCTTATAGATATATAAATAGTCATTAATACAACTTTTTGAGTGTATAAAATTTTGATTATAAAAACGACCATTATTTTCGAGGTCTCCTGGAAACACTTAGATGAAATGAGATGAGTTTTTGCATTAATTTTACATCATGTCTCTTTCTAGTATTTTAGGTGTGTGTGTAAGCCTTTCTAAATATTGATTATAAAAATGATAGTTGAATTAATTTTGTCTATTAATTTTCAATATATGAACATTCGAAACTGGTTTTTTTGAGGGAAGTTTCTATAATAACTTTTCGGATGAGTAAAGTTATAAAAAATTACTTTGCACTTTCTACAAGCAATATTGCACCAAAATTTAAATAATGATATTTATTGCCGCTTTTCAGGGCTACAATTAAACTGTTTTGTAGGCTTTCATTGAGTGTTTGGAATGTTTTTTAGCTAATAAATGCTGTTAATTCCTTCAATGTGGTTAATAATTTATATCAATACTCATTGTTAACCATTTTCATAGTTATTGGCGATAACTATGGTATGGTAATTGCAATTATTTGTTAACAAGCAAAGCAACTATAGAAGGAACAGGCATATGGAAAATCAAAATAGCCATAGTGCAGCCGCTTTTGTAAAAAATCGTCGGGCTTCTTTAATCAGTGCTATTTTTTTAATGGCAACCTCGGCTATAGGCCCTGGTTTTATCACGCAAACCGCCACTTTTACCGTAACATTAGGTAGTGCTTTTGGATTCGGAATTTTGGCATCAATTATTATTGATTTTGTTGTGCAACAAAATATTTGGCGAGTGGTATCGTTAACTAAAATGTACTCTTCAGATATTGCTAACGCGACAATTCCCGGTAGTGGTTACCTATTGGCTGTGTTGGTGATATTTGGTGGCTTGGTTTTTAATATTGGTAACATCGCTGGAGCAGGTCTTGGCTTAAATGCACTGGTTGGTCTTGATCCTAAATGGGGTGGGGCAATAAGTGCTTTATTGGCTGTTTATATCTTTTCATCAAGTAAGGCCAGTCATTTTATTGATCGATTAATGATAGGTTTAGGATTATTAATGATTGGCTTAACATTATTTGTGCTCTTTGCAGCGCATCCGCCAATCGGGCAAGCTTTAACGCAAACAGTCTTTCCTAGTAATATTGATTTTGCATCGATTACAACCATTGTAGGTGGTACTGTCGGGGGTTATATTTCTTATGCCGGCGCACATCGTTTGTTGGATAAAAATATGGGTGGTGTGCATAATATTAAGCCAGTATCGACGGCGGCAACCCGAGGTATAATTGTTGTTGGCATTATGCGTTACATTTTGTTTTTAGCAATTTTAGGCGTTGTGGCAAGTGGGGTGACAATCGATATTTCAAGTTACGCTGCCAATCCTGCATCGCAGGCTTTTCAAGCTGCTTTAGGTGAGCTTGGTTTGCGTATTTTTGGTTTAATACTATGGGCTGCGGCATTAACCAGTATTATTGGAGCAGCTTATACTTCAATGACATTTATCACACCGTTTAAACGTAACATTACGAAAAAACAACGTCAAATGGCTACCATTGTATTTATTATCAGCTCTTTGGCTGTTTATTTAATAATGGGCACTGCACCTGTTGCACTATTGGTTTTTGCCGGTGGTTTTAATGGTTTAGTCTTACCACTAGGCTTAACAATATTTATTTATATTGGTTGGAAGCGATCCGATCTTATGTCTGGCTATCATTATCCTAGATGGTTATTATGGTCTGGTTTAATTGTTTGTATTATGACTTGGTATATGGGCGCAATGTCAGTTGTAACTATCTTTAATTATTTAAAATAAAGGATCAGCATGCCAGTTAATAAATTGATAGATTTAAATAGTGATCTTGGTGAGAGTTTTGGTCAATGGAAAATGGGTAATGATGAAGCGATACTCAAAATTGTCAGTAGTGCCAATGTAGCATGTGGTTTTCATGCAGGATCCCCGGAAGGAATTTTAAAGACGCTTAAAGCTGCTAAAGCCAATAATGTTAAGATCGGTGCACATGTCGCTTATCCTGATTTAGTCGGGTTTGGTCGGCGTAATATGGATATCGCATCAGACGAATTAACCGCTGATGTGATTTATCAAATTGGTGCGCTCAAAGGATTAGCAACTTCAATTGGTACCAGCGTTGACTATGTAAAACCCCATGGGGCATTGTATAATACTATGGCGCATGATAAGCGTCAGGCAATGGCTGTCATTGATGCTATTTGTTCACTTGATGCTAATCTTGTTCTGGTGGCTCTGGCTGGATCTCCACTTATTAATTGGGCAAAGGAAAAAGGTTTAAATGTTGTAGCCGAAGCGTTTGCTGATCGTGCATATCATGCTAATGGAACTTTAGTTTCTCGCCATGAAGAAAATGCAGTATTGCATGACCCTCAATTAGTAGCCGAACGTATGTTACAATTGGTGAACGAAGGTGGTCTGATGTCAATTGAGGGAAAATTTGTTTCGATTGATGCCAGTTCAATTTGTGTTCATGGCGATAGTCCTGCTGCGTTAGCGATAGCGCAAAGTGTTCGTGATAAATTTCAACAAAATGGTATAACTGTTTCTTCGTTTGTTTAGATTATTTATGGTTAGATTCCTTAAGGTATCTAAACTGCGACCTTATATATTTTGGCTTTTAATTATTGATGGATTTTCAGTTTTAGGCACTAGGAGTGTATGATGCGTTTTTTACCGGTTAATTTAGATGCACTAATGGTAGAACTAAATAGCCTTGAACAAACAATGGCGTTAACTGATCTGTTGCATAATATGTTCAAACAATGGCATATCGAAGAAATTGTGCCAGCAGCGAGAACGATATTGATTCGTTTCAATCCTGTTCTTACTAATGCCTCTACAATTGCCAAACATGTTGCAAAACTTGATATTTCAGCGGGAGTCATGCCTTCAGGTGAGTTAATTACTATACCTGTACAGTATCAAGGCGAGGATTTAGCGGACGTTGCTAATTATTTAGGTATCACGATTAGTGACGTTATTGAGCGACACACTGAGCACGAATATCAAGTCGCTTTTTGTGGCTTTGCGCCTGGTTTTGCTTATATGGTATCAAAAGGTGCTAATCTTAATGTGCCACGTCGCCAATCGCCACGTATCCGCATTCCGGCTGGTTCGGTAGCCTTAGCGGGAGAATTTAGCAGTATTTATCCAAAGACTAGTCCTGGTGGGTGGCAATTAATTGGAATTACTCATGTTGCGGTATGGGATCTACATCGAAAAGAACCTGCATTACTAAAGCCCGGTAGTCGAGTTAATTTTATTGATGCCAGTAAATCTGGGAAAATATACTCATTACCGATATCTAAAAAAGTCGAAGAAACCGATCATCTACAACACGATATTAAAATTCTACAGACTGGCTTACAAACATTATGGCAAGATGATGGTCGAATTGGTCAAGCAGCATTAGGCATTTCCGAGTCCGGAGCTATGGATAAAAGTGCGCTACATAGCGTGAATCGAGTAGTCGGTAATCCAATCAACACTCCGGCTTTAGAAATCACTCAAGGTGGATTTAAGGCACAGATAAACAGCGCCATGCTAGTTGCTGTAACAGGTGCTACATGTGACATTACGATTACTACTGCTAAGCAAGAAAAATATCACTCAAGAATGTATGAGCCGATTCAATTAGAAAAAGGGGATATTATTGAGCTAGGAAATTGTCAATGTGGCGTCCGTAGTTATTTTGCTGTACGTGGTGGATTTGAAATAGCCCCTCTTCTAACCAGTTGTTCATATGACACGTTGGCACAAGTGGGACCTTCACCACTGAAAAATAATCAATATTTAGCACTTAGACACAAAAAACGATTAAATGCTGTATCATTAACTCAATTACCTTTAGTTAATTATCCTACTTCAGATGATGTGGTTGAATTAGATATTGTATTAGGCCCTCGTACTGACTGGTTTACTCAACAGGCGATAACAAAGCTTTGTTCACAGCTATGGCATGTTACGCCGGCATCTAATCGTATTGGGCTACGATTATTAGGTGAAGAGCCATTGAGTCGTAAAATCCAGCAAGAATTACCAAGCGAAGGGACTTGTATTGGCGCAATTCAGATTCCAGCTAATGGCCAGCCAGTTCTATTTTTGAATGATCATCCATTGACAGGAGGTTATCCCGTCATTGGTGCAGTTTGTAATTATCATTTAGACTTAGCAGGTCAAATTCCTGTTAATGCTAAAATAAAATTTAATCCTATTGGAATGTTTAAAGAATTTATTGGGAGTTGTTCTGATCATGTCTGATTACAAAAAAATCACACATAAAGTGTTAATTGCTAATCGTGGTGAAATCGCGACTCGTATTATTCGTGCGTGTCGAGATTTGGGCTTTAAGTCGATTGCTATTTATGCTGATAATGATATAGATTCATTACATGTCCAAATGGCAGATGAAGCTTATGGTTTATCCGGGACTTTACCCAGTGAAAGTTATTTAAACATTGAAAAAATAATTACTATCGCTAAAAAATCCGGTGCAACTATGGTGCATCCCGGATATGGTTTTTTATCCGAACGAGCCGAATTTGCCAAAGCGGTACAAGCAGCTGGATTAATATGGATTGGGCCAAATCCTGAAACAATTGAAATGCTCGGTGATAAAGTTCAGGCAAGGCAGATAGCCCTATCTGTTGGTGCTCCGTTAGTTTCTGGCACCAAGCAACCAGTTAAAGATGTAAAAGAAGTATTGGCGTTTGCTCAAGAGTATGGATTACCTATTGCGATCAAAGCTGCTTTTGGCGGTGGTGGTCGCGGGTTAAAAGTTGCATGGCAAATTGAAGAAGTTGAAGAGCTTTATCACTCAGCGGTACGTGAAGCGACAGCTGCATTTGGCCGAGGAGAGTGCTTTTTAGAACAATTTCTATATCACCCTCGACATATCGAAGCTCAGATACTTGCTGATACATTGGGTAATGTTGTTGTCGTTGGTACACGAGATTGTTCATTGCAAAGACGTAATCAAAAACTTATTGAAGAGTCTCCTGCACCTTTTATTTCTGAACAACTTGAGCAACAAATTATTAAAGCTTCGAAAGACATTTGTGTCAAAGCTAATTATTTCGGAGCGGGTACTGTCGAATTTTTATTAAGCCAGTCAGGTAAATTATCATTTTTAGAAGTAAATACGCGCTTACAAGTTGAACACCCTGTAACTGAAGAAACGACAGGTGTTGATCTCGTTGTTGAGCAACTACGCATCGCACAAGGTTTACCGCTGAGTATAGATCAAACACCGAAGCCCCGGTCACACGCAATTGAATTCCGAATAAATGCTGAAGATGCGGGTAACGGTTTTTTACCTACTTCAGGTATGATAAGCCTATTTGAACCGCCATCTGGTCCTGGAGTACGTTTAGATAGTGGTGTTAAAACAGGTTCAACGATTCCTGCTACTTTCGACTCTTTAATGGCTAAACTTATTATTACTGGGAATGATCGTAAGCAAGCAATTGCACGAGCACGTCGAGCTTTGACTGAGTTTAACATAGAAGGAGTGGCTTCAGTGTTACCTTTTCATCAAGCGGTCATTGAACATCCAGATTTTTGCCAACAATTTAATGTACACACTCGTTGGATTGAAACTGAGTTTAATAATGAAATTCAACCGGCTAAAAGACAAATCCCGCAAAATGAAGAAAGTATAACGCATACCTTTATAGAAATTGATGGCAAACGCTGTAAACTGGGGGTACCATCAAAATTGCTAACAGGCTTATCATTTCAAACTAATTCAACTATTGCCAGTTCTGAGCATTTAGATGTAAAGTATAACGGTATTATTGTGGTATCACCTGTTTCAGGAAACTTATTTAAATGGGTCGTTGAGGATGGGCAAATTGTTAATGAAGGCGAAGTTATTGCTATAATGGAAGCAATGAAAATGGAAGTAACCGTTATTGCTCATCGTTCAGGAACTTTAAAACAAGCAATCAAAGAAGGTGAGTATATTAACGCTGACTGCAAGATTGCTCAGATTGATTAATTTTTATTAATAGTTTGTTTAGCGACGACAATAATAATTATAATAATTTCTTGTTTTAATTATCGGCATGAAAGTTCATTTCATGCCAATTTTTCTCCCTTTTATTCTTAATAAAAAGTCACTAATTGTCTGTTTTAGCCTTGGTATAGTGAAACATACAGGTTAGCTTATTTCAGCTCAACGATAAGTTAAATCAATCTTTATTTAATATTCTAGTTTAATTAAATATAGGATCTTTCACGTTTATTAAAACGAAATTTACACAATCATATGTAAATTTTTATAATTCTATTGCGGTTTTTATCGGTATATGGTACAAATATTAACCGATAGTTCATCTTTTAAAATGTTTAGTTCCCCCGTTATTTGCTGGACTGTCATTAGCTTTTCTTTTTTCCATCTTTAATGTTTATAAATGATTTTGAGCTTTGTTTATCAATAAAGTAATGATTGTTTTATCTATATACGTGTTATCCAAGTGACTTAAAAAATAAATCCAGTATTTATTTTGAAATTAAAGGGATCACATTATTCAAAAAATTCAATTAATTCAGTTTTTCATGTTTTTAAATTAAAAATTGGATCATAACCAATATAAGATTCAGTGAGAGGGAATATGAATAAAATAAATAAGTTAATTTGGAGCGCACGTTGTCAATGTGCTGTTGACAATTCAGGGAAGGCAAAATCTAAAAGCAAAGCTTTTTTACTTAATTTCATTACTACAACAAGCATTACATTAGCGATGACCAACCCAAGTTTTGCTCAATGTATAACTAATGATCCAAATAATCAGGCATGTACAGGTGATGTAAATAATACCAACGGCAATGGATATGAAAATACAGTCCCTTCTAATGTCACAAATTTTACTTTTATTCAATCTAATGGCTCTATTACAGGTAGTCAAAATGGAGTCGAGATTATTCACCAAGGCAATGGTATTTTGACTATCAATACGCTGGGGAAAATATTTGGTAACGGAGGGGATGGGATTAATGCCCAAAATAGTAGTAATTCACAAGATATCAAAATAACTCAATTAGTTAATGGTGAATCGAGAGGAAGTAAATCCGGTATAGCGGCAACTAATAACGGTAGAGGTTCAACAATCATTAATACTTCAGGTACAGTTGTGGGTAATCAAGATAATGGTATATCTGTACTCAATGGCAATCAAGCATCTGATGTGACGGTTAATCAGTCAAATGGGAATATTGAAGGTCATAATCGTGGGATAAGTGTTGAAAATCACAGCCAAGGTATATCCGAAATTATTGTTTCGGGTAAAGTAAATGGTTTAAGTAATGAAGGTATATTTGTAAAAAATAACACAGGCAGTAAAAATATTACAATCAATCAATATGACGATAGTAATGTAAGTGGTCAAAGTTATGGTTTAGCAACGTATAATAATGGTAATCAACAAACCGATATCACTATTGCCGGTAATGTTGAAGGACGTAATATGGATGCTATTTATTCAGAGTCGACTAGTACAGCCTCAGATGTTTTTCTAACACAAATGGTTGATTCTGTAATTAAAGGTCATAATAACGGTATAAATATTATGAATAATGGCCTGGGAGCTAGCGATATAACAATTTCTGGTTCGGTAACAGGCGAGCAAATAGATGGTATTGTAGCGAAAAATCAGGCTAATACTACAACGGCTATGTCTTTAAAACAATTGAGTGGTAGTATTTTCGGTCATGTAAACGGACTTAATTTATTGAATAATGGTAATGGCGATATTGGCATTTTAACGAAAAATAGTATCCAAGGCGAGCAGCAAGACGGTATTATTGCTCAAAATGCGGCAAATTCCGGTAATATAAGATTAAATCAAACATCAGGCTCGATCAAAGGTCATAATAATGGCATAAATATCCTTAATAATGGAACAAAATCAACTTTTATCTCAACTTCAGGAACTGTTGAGGGAGAGCAAAACGACGGAATTAAAGTTATCAAC
Source organism: Gilliamella sp. ESL0405 (assembly GCF_019469205.1). Lineage (NCBI taxonomy): Bacteria > Pseudomonadati > Pseudomonadota > Gammaproteobacteria > Orbales > Orbaceae > Gilliamella > Gilliamella sp. ESL0405. The sequence goes on from NZ_CP048265.1 coordinate 895,003, forward strand.
AGTAGTCAAACCTTGAATGGTGTATCTATTATTCAGTCGAATGGTAAAATTCATGGTAACCTAAATGGTATAAATCTAGTCAATAATGGTCAAGGTAGTATCACTTCACTTGAGATTTCTAAGGATGTTATTGGCGCTTCAAACGATGGTATCGTGGCAGTAAACGCTGACAAAACAGGAGATTTAAATTTTATTCAACCTTCCGGTAATATTACTGGTAGATTAAGAGGTGTTAACCTTCATAATAGTGGGACAGGTAATACTAATATTAACTTATTTGGTAATATCACTGGTCAAGTAAATGAAGGTTTAATAGTCCAAAATGGCATAGAAGCTAATAAATTAATCTTTATACAAGCGTCTGGTATTGTCACCGGTATGTTAAATGGTGTTTCACTTATAAATGGAGGTACTGGCTCAACCCAGATATCAACATCGGGTGTCATTGAAAGTATTCAGCAACATGGTATGTCTGTTGTAAATGCAGCCAACAGTCTTAATCTATCTTATGAGCAACAGTCTGGTACGATTTCTGGTTATTATAATGGACTAAATTTTACTAACAAGGGTATTTCTACTACTTCTCTGTCTCTGGCCGGTAATATTATAGGTAAAAATGCTGATGCGATTGTTGTTGAGAATGATATAACTACGGGTCAATTACATCTGGAGACCTTAAGTAATAGTTATATAAAAGGTCATAGCAAAGGTATTAATCTGATTAATAAAGGATCGGCTCAAACCGTAGTTGCCATTGCGAATAGAGTTGAAGGCGAGCTAGATGATGCAATTTATGTTTCAAATCAGAATAATACAACTGACTTGCTAGTTTCTCAAACAGGAACTGAGTTAATCAAAGGAAAAAAAAATGGTATAGAACTTGAAAACTCAGGATTAGGTCAAACTAAATTTATTGCACATAGCGGAGTCGTCATCGGTCAAGATGAGTCAGGTATCGTTATAACTCACAGTAACTTGAGTCATGATATCGAGGTTGATCAAAAAGCAGGTGTAATTTATGGTAAAAACAATGGCATTAAAATTAATAACAATGGGTTAGGTTCAACAAATATTAATATTAATGGTAATGTATATGCAAATGGGACAGATGCTGCCAATAATCTCGATGCGGGTATCTATACAACAGGTAAATCGGATACAACAACCAATATTAACCTTAACAATGGCGCTAATGTTTATTCAGTTCTTGGGACAGCGATAAAAAATGAAGTTACCAATTCTATAATTAATCTTAATAATGGTTCTAGAGTTAGCGGTAAAATTTTGCTAGGAACCGGTAATGATACGCTTAATATCAATGAAGGCTCCGATATCTCAGAATTAACCAAGATTGATGGTGGGCATCAATATATTCGAGCTGGTTCATCAAATGAAATAGATATACTTAACTTTAGCACTCATCTGACAGGATCTTCTGATTCAGTAGGTAGCCGTGGCGATATAGCGATTCTTGATTGGGAAAATATTAATGTTGGTACAAACGGCAGATTATCATTAACTGGTAATTTAAATACTGATAAACTTACACTAAGTTCGAACTCTATTTTAGATTTTGTCCCAACGTTACATCAAGCTACAGTAAGTGGCGATGTTTATAATAGTGGTACTATCGCGCTGAATAATAACTATACTGGCGATAATCTTACTATAACAGGTAATTATATTGGTGATAATGGACAGCTTTTGCTTGATACAGTGGTGCAAGATAGTAATAGCTTAACCGATAAGTTAATAATTGGTGGAAATGCTTCAGGAAACACATTAGTTAAAATAACCAATATTGGTGGATTAGGTGCAGATACAGGCACAACTAATGGTATTGAAATTGTCAATGTAAATGGAGTGAGTTCGAACGATGCTTTTAATTTAGATGGGACACATTTAGATGTCGGCGCTTATGAATACTATTTACATAAAGGTGATATTAATCAAGAAAATAACAATTGGTATTTACGTTCTTACAAACCAACTAATCCAACCAATCCAACCAATCCAACCAATCCAACTAATCCAGTAAATCCAGTAAATCCAGTAAATCCAGTTAACCCGGTAAATCCAGTTGACCCGGTGAATCCAGTTAACCCAGTAAATCCAGTTAACCCAGTAAATCCAGATAAACCAAACCCACCAGTAAATCCAGATAAACCAGAACCACCGGTTAATCCGGATAAACCAGAACCACCGATTAACCCGGTTTCACCGAGCAAGGTTGCTTATCGTAAGGAAGTGCCAATGTTTGCAGCTGTTGCTGCACAATTACGTCAAGCTGATTTGATTATGCAAGCGAACATGCATCAACGTATAGGTAATACCTTATTAGGGGATTCTCGTATTAGTTGGGGGCGAATTATCACTGAGAGAACTGATATAAAACAAAACGGCATTGCAAATTCCCATAGTAAAGGCAATTACGCCGGATTACAAGTTGGTAGTGATATTTGGAAAGATGAAAATAGTTATTGGCGAGCTGGGGGATATTTCGGATTTTTACATGGTAGTTTAGATATAAATGGTTTTGCTAGTACTATTAACGGTCATGCAGGCAAGAATAAATTAAATTCCTATTTCTTAGGTGCGTATGGTAACTACATGGATGATGACGGAACATATTTAGATTTGGTCTTACAAGGCAGTCGTCATAAAGTTGACATCAAACCAAATAGCAACAAGAACAGCTCTGAAAAAGGTTACGGTATAAGTGTTTCTGCTGAAGCAGGTAAACCATTTAATTTGAATTATTATGATTGGCGAATTGAACCTCAATTACAAATTATTCATCAATGGCTAGATATTAATAATAGTCATATCAGTGGTAACACTACCGTTAAACAAAGTCATAACAATTCTTGGCTTTTTCGAGTGGGCGCGCGACTTGAAAATCATTTTCAGACAGAATCTGGAACGTTGCGTCCTTATGCTCGTATAAATTTATACTATTCACCCGATGGGGCTGATCGTGTAACGTTTGAAAGTCCAAGTGTTGCTACTAAGTTTAATAGTGGTGCCGGTTACACCAGTACGGAACTTGCTATAGGTGGAAGTTATGAGTTTAATCGTGATGTCAGTGCCTATACGGAAATTGGTCATATTTGGTCTAATAGTGGTGATGCAAATGTGAAAGCGCCAATTAATGGTTCAATAGGTATTAGAGCTAACTGGTAACATAACTAGCAAGCTAAGTTTTTAATCTAACTGACCGATACTTTATATAATTAAGGTATCGGTTTTTTTATTGATCCATATTTAAGGTAATTAATCTTAATAATTAACCAAAGTTATATATAAAAAAAGATTATGATAAATTTTTTTTTCTACAAGTTTATATCTTATTTGTGTTAAGGTTTGAGCTTCATGTTAGAAAAATAGGGAAATACCATGACTCACTCAACCAATCCTTTGATACGTTTTTACTTTAAAGTAGGGTTGATTCCTCAAATCTTATTGGGCCTGATTTTAGGTATAACACTGGCTTTTTTTTCCAAAGATACTGCCTTAAACATGTCGTTACTCGGTGGGCTTTTCATTAATGCGTTAAAATCAGTTGCGCCAATATTGGTATTGATTTTAGTTATCGCTTCAATATCAAACCATCAACATGGCAAAAAAGCGAATATGGGGACACTTTTATCACTCTATTTCGCTGGAATGATATATGCTGCGCTATTAGCCACCTTAGCAAGTTTTTTATTTCCATCTCAAATTACATTAGGTAATGACATTGAGCAAATTAAATTAAAGCCTCCTAGTGGCATCAAAGATGTTTTAATAACTTTGTTAGATAAAATGATAGATAATCCGGTTAATGCGCTTGTTAATGCAAATTATATTGGTTTAATCATTTGGGGCGTCGGTATTGGACTTGCATTAAGACATGCAAGCGAATCAACAAAAATCATGATGAATGATCTCTCATATGCCATTTCATTTATTGTTAGAATTATTATTCGTTTTGCACCTTTAGGTGTGTTTGGATTAGTCTCATCCACATTGGCAGAAACCGGTTTTGATGAGTTATATAAATATGCGCATTTATTAATTGTGCTTGTATCATGTATGTTTATTGTTGCGTTGGTGATTAATCCACTTTTAGCATTCTTAGTCATGCGTAAAAACCCTTACCCATTGGTCTTTACATCATTAAAAGAAAGTGCCATACCTGCATTTTTTACCCGTAGCTCTGCGGCAAATATTCCGGTTAATATTGAAATTTGTAAACGATTAAAAATGGATGAAGATACCTATTCAGTAGCCGTGCCTTTGGGAGCTGCAATCAATATGTCAGGCGCTGCAATAACCATTACTGTTTTGACTTTAGCAACTGTTAATTCAATGCCTAACATTCATGTTGATATCTATTCTGCGGTATTGCTGTGTATTATTACTGCAATTTGTGCTTGTGGCGCATCTGGTATAGCGGGCGGGTCATTATTGTTGATTCCGGTCGCTTGTAGTATGTTCGGTATACCAAATGAAATATCTGCCAAAGTTATCGGTATCGGTATTGCAATTGGTGTTATTCAAGACTCGGTTGAAACCGCACTGAATTCTTCAAGCGATGTAGTTTTTATTGGTGCAGTATCCGAAGCATCAAAAAATAAAAAAGTCGCCGAAAAATAGTATCACAATTAATAAGATTGAATGATTTTGAAATACATTTTTAATATCGTTCAATCTTTAATTTAAGAGCTTATCAACATTATCATTGTAATAACTTTACTCAAAATTCTTCTTCATTTTATGGTAATAAATAAACTCATTGCTTTTGCTAAAGTGACTATTTATTATTGAGCGCAAGATTATTATTGATAGTGGATCTTATTTGTCATGTCATTTCAATCAACCACAAAAAAAGAAAATGGAACAAAAGCGGCATTGATTCGAAGCGGTGTCGAGATGATGACAACTTACGGTTATGTTTCATCGAATATTGAAAGTATCTTAAAACAAGTCGGTGTTCCCAAAGGATCTTTCTATTATTACTTCAAAAGTAAAGAAGAATTTGGACGGACGATAATAGCCAGTTATGATAGCTTTTTTGCTCATAAATTAGATAAACATTTAACAAATATGTCAATTAACTCCCCATTAGCAAGAATTCATGCCTTTTATGAAGATGCTAAAAAGGGAATGGAAAAATATGATTTTAATCGAGGCTGTTTGATTGGTGAACTGATTCAAGAAGAATCATTACTTCCCAGTGGTTATGCTTTGCTGTTGGAGCAAATCTTACAAAGCTGGCAAACTAAGATTGAAAATTGTTTATTACTTGCGCAGCAATCAGGAGAAATTAATACTCATACTGATTGTAAAGCACTGGCCGCTTTTTTTTGGATTGGTTGGGAAGGGGCAGTAACGCGTAGTAAATTGGTCAAAAACTCAACACCACTCGATCTTTTTATAGAGCTTTTTCTAAATAAAATAATTTCTTAATACATCTTTTGAATGTTATGTTTATTCCTATCGCTATGTGAAATAAATTGTTTTTACTGTATTGTCTTTTACTAGACGATCGGTCTATAATTCCTAGACCGATCGTCTATAAGGAAAATCATCAGGTTAGTTCAATATTTAACTTGATGAATTAAGCAAATGAACCAACTTTACATTTAGATATGTAATAAGGAGTAAGCATGTCATTTAAAGCTATTTTGTTAGATAAAAATGATACTACCGGTTTTTCGGCCTCTATAAAAACAATTGATAAACAACACCTTGTTACTCAACAAGGCGATACCTTGATTAAGGTGCTATATTCAAGTATTAACTATAAAGATGCTTTGGCGTTAACCAATAAAAGTCCTGTTGTTAGGCAATGGCCTATGGTGCCGGGTATTGATGGTGTCGGTACAATTATTGAATCTAGCAATGATCGTTATCATGCTAGTGATGCTGTTATTTTAAATGGTTGGGGATGTGGTGAAACCCATTGGGGGTGTCTGGCGCAATATGCTTACTTAAAATCAGATTGGTTAATTCCATTACCCCAAAATATCACACCCTACCAATCGATGATTATTGGCACCGCCGGATATACTGCTGCATTATGTGTAAAACGTATTGTTGATTTTGGGATAAAACCGCAGAGCGGAACGGTACTTGTGACAGGGGCGAGTGGCGGAGTTGGCTCAGTTGCGGTAGCTTTATTAAGCAAATTGGGTTATCGAGTTACTGCATCAACAGGTAAATTAACTGACAAAGAATATTTACACAAACTTGGTGCCAGCAATATTATTGATAGTAAACAGTTGAAAGAGGCGGGTAAACCTCTACAAAAAGAACAGTGGTCAGCTGTTGTCGATGTGGTTGGTTCTCATACCTTAGCTAATGTATGTGCCCAAACTCAATATGGTGGTATTGTAGCCTGTTGTGGGCTAGCACAAGGAATGGATTTCCCGGCAACTGTCGCACCTTTTATTTTGCGCGGGGTAACATTGGCAGGTATCGACAGCGTAATGGCAAGTTATGATAATCGTATTGCCGCATGGAACTTATTAGCTCAGTATTTAGATGATAAAACTTTGGCTCATATAGGCAATACTATTCGTTTAGACGAGTGTGTTGATACTGCGCAGAACATGATAGCAGGCCAAACAAAAGGTCGTTTTGTGGTAGATGTGAACAAATAAAATAACTTTATATTGAATTTCACACAGATTTTTGCTGTTTTATTGAACGTAATTCATTTTTTATTTAGATTTGTTGGTTTTCTATGATTAGCAAAATCGTCACCTATGCAAAACATGGTAGCTAAATTATTTACTGTCAAGTATTTAGCTACTTTGCATGTGTTGGTCATTTTCAACTATTCAATTGGCTAGTTTTGTTAATTACACTAAAGGTTAGCTATTTGGATCTTATTTTTGGCCAAAATATCGCAATGGTGAGCTAGCTGATAAAAGAAAAAGATAGGGTGATTAATCAAAGCAAATTAAAACTTGTATTCTCGCCAAAAAGAGACTAAATTTTAAACGTATTTTGATTTAGTAGCAGTTTTAACTTTTACCGTTTTTAAATTTTCATTCATGTATGACTAATTTATAGAGGAAATGTTATATGCCATATCAAACACGAGATGATTTACCCGAATCTGTACGCCATGTTTTACCCGAACATGCTCAAGATATTTTTAAAGAAGCTTTTAACAATGCCATAAAAGAGTACCAAGATCCCAAGAAAAGACGAGATAAAAGTTCGCCAGAGCAAATCGCATTTAGAGTGGCGTGGTCAGCTGTAGAAAAGGTTTACCGCAAAAATGAAAATGGTCAATGGGAACGCAAGTAAAAACTCAATACTATAAATGCTTTCAAGTCCACAACTAAGTTATTATAGATATGGGTTTATTATCAATATGAATAGTCAATAAAAACTAGCTATTAAGCTGGTTTTTTATATGGAGAATTATTATGTTTATATTCACCCTCACTTATATTAAACCCATTAATGAAGTTGAAAAATTTTTACAGCAGCATATCGATTACCTTGAAGAGAATTATCGATTGGGACATTTTATTGCTTCAGGCCGAAAAGTGCCACGTACTGGTGGTGTGATACTTTGTCCTGCTGAGAATAAAGAACAAGCGTTAACTATAATGCAAAAAGATCCGTTTTATATTCAGCAAATTGCCCAGTACGATATTATCGAATTTGTACCGTCCAAATATACCACTGGTTTTGAACAATTTATTTAGTTAATAATTACGGTAAGCGCAATTTAATTTTTTTAAGCATCACGCTTTTATATCTATTTTCTTTGCTTATATTTTCCTGATCAATACGGAAAAAGTTGGTTAGTAATTCAAATTTTTTCCTTTTATACTGAATTTAATCTCTCATTTAATACAGGTATTTGATCATGAATAATAAAGGTTTACCAAAGGATTTTTTATGGGGTGGTGCGGTTGCTGCACATCAATTAGAAGGCGCATGGCAAGCCGGAGGAAAAGGTATCAGCGTTGCTGATGTCATGACTGTTGGTTCCCCAAAAAGTTATCGAAAAATTACCGAAGGGATAATAGAAGGTGAGTATTATCCCAATCATGAAGCTATCGATTTTTATCATCATTATAAAGAAGATATTAAGCTATTTGCTGAAATGGGTTTTAAATGTTTTAGAACTTCGATTGCATGGACTCGAATTTTTCCTAAAGGTGATGAACTGGCACCCAATGAAGAAGGCCTAAAATTTTATGATGATTTATTTGATGAATGTTTAAAATACAATATTGAACCAGTTGTTACCCTCTCACATTTTGAATTACCTTACTATTTAGTTACGGAGTATGGTGGTTTTCGTAATCGTAAATTAATTGATTTCTTTGTGCGCTTTGCAGAGGTCTGCTTTGATCGTTACAAAAATAAAGTCAAATATTGGATGACGTTTAATGAAATCAATAATCAAGCCAATTTTGATGAAGACTTTGCCCCGTTTACTAACTCTGGTATCTACTATAAAGCTGGCGATGATCGTGAACAAATAATGTATCAAGCAGCACATTATGAATTGGTCGCTAGTGCAAAAGCTGTCCAAATTGGTCATGCTATCAATCCTGATTTTCAAATTGGTTGTATGATTGCCGTTGTTCCAATCTATCCGGAAACCTGTAAACCAGGTGATATCTTAATGGCTCAAAAAGTCATGGAACGTAAGTATTTCTTTACTGATGTTCATGTTCATGGTCAATATCCTAATCATATTATCAAATACTGGCAACGCAAAGGCTTTAAATTAGACGTGACAAGCCAAGATCTCGAAGTATTAGAAAACGGTACAGTCGATTACATTGGTTTTAGTTATTACATGTCTAATGCGATTAGAAAAAAATCAGATAACTATGAATATAACGAAAAAACCGATTTAATTGGTAATCAATACGTTAAAAAATCTGATTGGGGTTGGCAGATCGATCCGGAAGGTTTGCGCTACACATTAAACTGGCTAACTGATATGTATCACTTGCCGCTTTTCATTGTGGAAAATGGTTTTGGTGCTTATGATAAAGTCGAAGCCGACGGTAGTGTCCATGATACGTATCGGATTGAATATTTACGTGAACACATTAAACAAATGAAATTAGCGGTGGAAGAAGACGGCGTGGATCTAATGGGCTATACCCCATGGGGATGCATCGATTTAGTATCAGCCGGAACGGGCGAAATGGAAAAACGTTACGGATTTATCTATGTTGATAAAGATAATAAAGGTAATGGAACGTTAAAACGTAGCCGTAAAGATTCATTTGCATGGTACAAGAAAGTCATTGAATCAAACGGCGAAATCTTATAATGGATCACTCTTTTAGGAGAAACTATGAAAAAAGCGTTAATTATTTGTGCCGCAGGCATGTCTTCCTCATTAATGGCTAAAAAAGTAACAGAATATTTTGCCAGTCAAGGCAAAGAAATCGTATTGGACGCAGTATCTGCCACGGAAGGTGGAAATATGATTAAAGACAGTGATTTTTCGCTCTTTTTAATTAGCCCCCAAACGATGATGATGCTCGATAAATTTAAAAAAATGGGAGATGAAGCAGGTAAGCCGGTGGTAAGCATTCCTTTCCAAGCTTATATACCAATTCAATCAGGTATTGAGCAACTGGCTAAATTAACAGAGGAAAATCTTAAATAATTCTTTGTCACTATCCTATCAGTTTAACGATAGGATTTGGGCACTGTCTATTGATGATGCTTCATAGCAGTGCCTGATTATCTTACTGGATGTGAGAACTTATCTTAACGATAAGAGTAATTGCAATATTATTGATAATATCGTTTTAGTGACTATAGGTATGGATGATAATGATCAAAAATAAACAACGTGATCTTATAAGTTTATTAGTTCGTTCTAAAAACCTTTTTAAGAGCAGTGCTACATTGGCAAGTGAATTATCATTATCCGATCGGACTGTACGTACTTATCTCAATGATCTTAAATCACTCATTGAAAAAAATGGTGGATTGATAATCAGTAAGCAAGGTTATGGTTACCAGCTGCAAATTAAAGATAGAACTGCATTTAATCAATTTTTAATTGAACACCATTTGTTAGATCGCAGTGAGGAACAATCAAATTACCGTGAATTGAGTCAAAGAAGACACTATATTCTTAATCTGCTTTTATTAGAATGCCAAAAAATTGATATCGAGACTTTATCCGAACAATTATTTATTAGTTCATCGCAGTTAAATAAAGATATCCAAGAAATTAAAAATCAACTCCAATCTTTTGAGCTTACCATAAAAAAGAGTAAATCTTTGCTTTCTGTTGAAGGCGACGAAAAAGCAAAAAGACACTTTATTATGAGCTATTTTTTTCATGAAGAGTCGATTAACTTTTTGCAACGCTTAACGTATTTCAATAAGTTTGGTGATGCAATTTGCTTTGATACCTTAACCATTATCATCTTAGATGAATGTCGTGAAGCGAATATCAAATTATCTGATGTTATGATGCAAAACATTGTACTTCATCTGTCACTGAGTATTAAACGTTTACAATCAGGACTTTCAATACAAAATCTTGATCTGCCAGATAAAGCTAAAGAGAGCTTAGAATATCAAGTTGCTAAAAAAATTATTGATAGGGTTGAAACGGTTATCGGTTTTCATTTTCCAAAAGAAGAGCAGATGTATTTGACTTTACATTTAATGAGTAAGTCAAATTTAATTCAGCAAGATTTAGATTCAGAACTCTATTTATCGCTTAGCAATTTACTTATTAAGATTCAACAAGAGACCGGTTATCTGTTTTATAAAGATGAACAGTTAAAAAAAGGGCTAATTCAACATTTAAAGCCAATGTTAGTCCGATTAGAGCAGAAAATTAAGTTAGAAAATCCATTGCTAAATGAAATTAAAGCCAGTTCGCCGGAGCTCTTTGAACTGGTAAAACACTACCTTAGCCAATTGAGTAATTTAGCTCGCTATACCATTCATGATGATGAATGGGGGTATTTAACACTGCACTTTTTAGCTTCCATTGAAAAACTCAAAAATGAACAAAAAGCAAAAGTATTGATTATTTGCGCTACCGGTTTAGGCAGTGCGCAATTACTCAAAAATCGGATTGAGAACGAGTTTGATGAACGTATTAAAATTGTTGCTACCCGTGGTTACTATGAAATAGAGCCAGAAATGCTTGATGAAATTGACTTTATTATTTCATCGGTTGATCTCTCATCAAAAGTTTTTAAAGTTCCGGTATTTCACGTTTCAGTCTTTTTAACCGAACAAGATGTACAACAAATTCGCCGCTATCTTGCATCACGCAGAGTGCAAATATCGGCACGTAAAGATCTAATTGCAACATCTAATCCAACCAGCACACCGGAACATTTAGTACATATAGAACAAATTGTCGATGATTTATTGGCAGATTACTTTATATGTTGTCATCAAGCTAAAAATAAAGAGCAGATACTTAATCGATTACTTGATCGGTTGGCGGTAAATGAAGCATGTGGCTACAGGCAAGAAATGATAAAGCAAATTGAAAATCGTATGACATTAGGTGATATATTTTTTAGTCCAACTATTGTCGTTCCGCATCCGGCAATTGCTGTAGGCCGGTTATCTAAAATTGGCATCGCCGTCTTACCAAATGGTCTAAGTTGGGATGAACATCATCCTAATATTCATTTCATATTTATGATTTCGCCATCAATTTATCAAAATACCAATCTAGCTATGATGACTAAAGCCATCGTTAACTTGATTGATGATCAACAAATGCAAGAAAAATTATTAAAGACACAAAATTTTGACCAATTTAAACAACTTTTTATTCAACTCATTGAAAAAGGGGCATAGTTATGAACGAGGAAATGAGCACCGAGGAAATTCAACTTATCGCATTTAATATTATTTTGCACAGTGGTAATGCCAAAACAAAGATCCATGAAGCGTTTAAGGCGATGAGAAAAGCTGATTTCACAACCGCAAACCAATTACTTGAGCAAGCTAATGAGGAAATTTTGGAGGCACATAAATCGCAGACAGGATTGCTGCAAAATTATGCCAATGGCATGCAGATCAATATGGAAATTATCATGGTTCATGCTCAAGATCATTTAATGACAACAATGACAATGCGAGAAATCGCTATTGAGATGGCTAATCTATACCAGCAAAACTACGAGCTTGCAGAAAAACTAGCGAGGTGAACGCAATGACGTCGAAACAATTGAAAATGCAACAAAAAGTTAGTTTAACCAACCTTTACTATAATCGGTTTTTAGCTATTCGTTATAGTACTGCCTTTTTCTTATTTCTTAATCTGTATTGGTCTGTTTTTCTACTTGGTTCATTCTCAATTGCAGGTATTTTGCCGGTGGCGTTGTTTTTGCTGGGTGCTTTAACAGCTTTTGAACAAGTTAAGCTGTACCGTAATCATGATAATCGTCTTCCCTATGCAAACGTCTTTTTCTCTGCGGTTTTTATTGCCAGTGTTTTTTTGATGATTGTGGTTAATACCTCATTATTTCATTTCTTTTTTCCATTTTTCAAAAATACTCAACAGGTTTTAAACACAATTATGTTAGTTCTATCGGCTTGCTTATTAATTAGCTTTTTGATTATCAGAAAGATTAAAAAAATTCAGCGTAATGAGGACCGACTTTATCAGAAAATTCAGGCTTACCAACAGGTTATTAATTAAATGAGGATAACAAAATGAATACAGGATTTGTAATATTGCAGAAATTTTTAATGGCGCCAATGGCAAAAATTTCGCAATTTAAAATTGTAAGAGCTGTCATGGCGGCAGGTATGGCTTCAGTTCCTTTTTCAATCGTCGGATCAATGTTTCTCGTATTCAATACATTACCATTAACATTTACCGGGTTAGAAGGCTTTTTTGAAAATACCTTTTTTAGAGTTAGTGACCTGTACATGATTGCGAATACTGCGACAATTGGTATTTTGGCGCTGTATTTTAATTTTGTTGTCGGTTATGAACTGACTAAAATTGAAGCTGAAGAGACCGGGCTTAAAGTCAATGCGCTTAATGGTGCTATGCTATCTGTTTTTGCTTTTTTTATGACAATACCCGAATTAGTCATGCAAAATGGCATTATTTCGCTACTCACAGATGAACCTAATACAGTTTACAATGGTCTTCGCTTACAACCTTTTGTTTTTCGTTTAGGCACTTCTGGCATATTTATTGCGATTGTCATGGCGATTTTAGCGACTCATCTCTACTTTTTATGTGTTCGACGCAATTGGGTGGTTAAAATGCCTGAAACTGTGCCACTAGGCGTTTCGCGATCGTTTACCGCACTAATACCAACTTTTGTTATCGCTTTTACGGTAATCATTCTCAATGGTATTTTAATCTTTTTAGGTACGGATATTTTTAATATTGTTGGAGTTCCATTTACTTTTGTTACTAATTTAACCAAAAGCTGGTTGGGTGTAATGGTAATACTGTTTTTGATTCACGCTTTATGGGTTGTTGGGATCCATGGTGCAAGTATTATTGGTGCGTTTATTACCCCAATTATGTTAACCAATATGGATGAAAACGTATTAGGGGCACATATTCCGTTTGCCGGTGAGTTTAATAATTCACTGGTTATTTTAGGGGGATCGGGATCAACACTATTAATGACGTTCTTTATTGCCTTTTTTGCCAAATCCAGTCAACTAAAAATACTCGGCCGTGCTTCAGCTGTACCGGCAATCTTTAACATCAATGAGCCTATCATTTTTGGTATGCCAATTGTTTATAATCCTTATTTAGCAATCCCTTTCTTTTTAGCGCCTATGGCATGTGGTACTTTAGGTTATTTTGCCATTAATTCGGGGCTGATTAACCCAATTATCGCATTAGTTCCTTGGCCATCACCAATGGGACTTGGTGCCTTCATCGGAACTGGTGGGGATATTAAAGCGGCTTTTGTTGCAATTCTTTCGGCTATTTTAGCGCTATTAATTTATTTACCTTTTATTAAGTTATATGACAATAAACTTTATAAAGATGAACAGGGTAAACCGATAGTAGAAGAACAAACCGCTTAACAATATCATTTATAACAGGAGTGTAGATCTTTGATTTAAAAGATTTACACTCTTTTTTATAATCATTGAATTTGCATCAAATTTAGCAATTTCCACCTGAGTGTTTATTATTTATCCACCTCCGCATTTCTATGCTATATTGAGATTTCCTTCACGCTTTACATAATTTTTTTGCTCAAGTATTTAATTAGTTTTTATATCGTGAAGGCGACGAGCAATTTAAGGAGGTGTAACATGTTTTATCTTAAATCATTAAAACATTGTTGGTTTTTATTGTTTTTAATCATAAGCCAGCATGTTAGTGCGACTTTACAAAAACCACCGTTATTTGAAGCTGGCGCAGTTGCCTCTCCCGATTATTACGGCGCTATAGCGGCTCAAGAGATGTTAGCTAAAGGCGGAAATGCGGTGGATGCAGCTGTTGCGACTGCATTTGCACTCGCCGTCACCTATCCTGAAGCAGGTAATATTGGTGGTGGAGGATTTATGACGCTGTGGATGGACGGCAAACCTTATTTTATTGATTACCGGGAAGTAGCACCTGGCAAAGCGACTAAGGATATGTATCTTGATGCAGATAAAAATGTGATCCCTAATTTAAGCTTATATTCTCATCAAGCTTCCGGTGTTCCCGGCACTGTTGCCGGGATGTGGGCTGTACACCAACGTTTTGGTAAATTGGATTGGAAAGCGGTTATGGCACCGGCGATACGTTTTGCTCAAGAGGGTTTCACGGTAGACAAACAATTGGTCAAGCGCTATCAAGAAGCCGAAGCTTTGGCGCCTGCTAATGGTTATTTCAAACATTACTTTGGAACGATGCGAACAGGCGAAACTTTTAAGCAGCCTGAACTAGCGAAAGTATTAGCTCGTATTGCAGATAAAGGAAGCGACGGTTTTTATAAAGGTGAAACAGCTCAATTAATTGCCAAACAGATGACAAAAAATGCCGGCTTAATTACCGAAGATGATTTAGCCAATTATCAAGCTAAATGGCGAACTCCGCTAATTGCAAATTGGCAAAATATGCAAATCATTACCGCACCACCGCCGAGCTCTGGAGGCGTGGGTTTAATTCAATTGTTGTTAATGAAGCAAGATTTAGCAAATGAATTTAAAGGTGTAACGGTTAATTCTGCTCCATATATACATCTAATTGCTGAGATTGAAAAACGTGTATTTGCTGATCGGGCAGAATATATGGGCGATCCTGACTTTGTGACAGTGCCGGTTGAACGCTTAATGGATGCCAATTATCTCTCGCAACGAGCGAAACAAATTAATGCCAAAGCGATTACAGCAACAGACCAAGTTAGACCAGGGTTAGATAATGAGAATGAAAAGCTACAAACTACTCATTTTTCAATTGTTGATAAATGGGGAAATGCTGTTTCAAATACTTATACGCTAAATGGCTGGTTTGGATCGGCTGTGGTCATAGAAGGCACAGGGATTGTAATGAATAACGAAATGGATGATTTTAGTAGTAAGCAAGGCGTTGCGAATCAGTTTGGTGTCGTTGGAAAGGATGCGAATGCAATCGAGCCGAATAAGCGTCCATTATCATCGATGTCACCAAGCATTTTTACTCAAAATAATCAGGTTGTAATGGTCATTGGTACGCCCGGTGGTTCAAGAATATTTACTTCAATATTTCAAGTGGTTACTAATGTTTTTGATAATCACATGCCATTAAAAGAGGCTGTGGATGCACCACGTTATCATCATCAATTGCTGCCAAGCAATGTCATTTTTATCGAACCTTTTCAAAGTAAAGTTCCACAGCCAATAAAGAGTAAACTTGAACAAATGGGATATCAATTTGAACAACAAGATTTTAATGGTGATATTCAAGTAATAAAAATTACTGATAATAAACCTCAAGCTGTGTCAGATGTACGGGGTAGAGGTAAAGCAATGATAGTAAAATAGATAATTAACTTATATCGCATTTTACACCCTAAATCCTATCTGACTGAAAAGGTTAAATGATAAGTATAAAAAAACCCGCCATGTGGACGGGTTTTTAAAATTATTAATTGATAATTATTCTGGGATAATATCAACAATAAGTTTAGCAAAAGCTTCGCTGTGTACTTGGAAGAACACTTCGTGCTCACCAGTGGTACGCAATACACCATTTGGTAGGCGAACTTCGCTTTTTGATACTTGAACGCCACGAGCTTTAACTGCATCAGCGATATCACGAGTACCAATTGAACCAAATAATCTGCCTTCGTCACCTGCTTTAGAAGCAATAGTCACTTTAGCTAGAGCATTGATTTCAGCTACACGTTGTTCAGCTGCTTTTAATGTTTCAGCAAGTTTTGCTTCTAATTCAGCACGACGAGCTTCAAAGAATTCGATATTCTTTTTAGTTGCCGGTACTGCTTTACCTTGTGGAATTAAGAAGTTACGTGCGTAACCCGCTTTAACATTAACTTGATCACCTAAGCTGCCTAAATTAGCAACTTTATCGAGTAGAATAATTTGCATTATATGTTCCCTCTGTTGCTAATTACTGATGGTTGTCAGTGTATGGTAATAATGCCAAGTAACGAGCGCGTTTTATAGCGCGAGCTAATTGACGTTGATATTTTGCGCTAGTACCAGTGATACGGCTTGGTACAATTTTACCACTTTCTGTGATATAGCTTTTTAATAAAGAAACATCTTTATAATCAATTTCTTTAACGCCTTCTGCTGTAAAACGGCAGAATTTGCGACGACGGAAATAACGTGCCATTTGGCTATTCTCCTAATAGTTTAATTTGGTCAGCATGTAAAACAAGTTGGCTTGTTTTATTACGTTTAGTATGAGTGCTTATAAAACCACTAACTAAAACTTTGCTGCCTTTTTTTATGTAACTTAACTCTTGTTGTCCACTGGCAATGACGGGCATTATGCACCATGCTTGCCTTGTGAGTTCTGCTTCAATTTGCTCAGAAACGTGTTCTAAATAAAATTGGCAATGTGAAATCCCACTTGGACTCATTTTTCTTATCGGGGTTTTGGTAACAACGCCCGATAACACCAAACGATTATTCTTCCGAATCATCGTCCATGTTTACTTCACTAAAATCATCTTCAGCGTTACGACGCTCATCTTTAGCTTTTAACATTGGTGAAGTTTCAGTTACAGCATGTTTAGTACGCATAATTAAACTGCGAATGACTGCATCATTAAAACGGAAGTTATCTTCAAGTTCATTAACAGCTTCTTGAGTTGCTTCAACATTCATTAACACATAGTGTGCTTTGTGCAGTTTTTCGATAGGATAGGCTAATTGACGACGACCCCAATCTTCTAAACGATGGATTTTTCCACCATCAGTGGTTAATGTACCAGTATAACGTTCAATCATACCCGGTACTTGTTCACTTTGATCTGGGTGAACCATAAATACAATTTCGTAATGACGCATTATCGCTCCCTACGGATTAATCAGCTTTCTGTCGGGGCAACCGCAACCCATTGAAAGCAAGGAACATGAAAATTAGGCGGTTGAAATCGACGGGGCATTATATATCAACTTATTCTGATTGACAAATGAATATGACAAGTTTAATTAGATAATGTAAATAATCGCTTTTTATACTGAAACGTATACATTTTCTGAAACTTCTTGTCAAAAAATCATTCGCTAACTGTAAAATGTAACGATATCTATACATTATTGTTGTTAAAATATGGTATGCTTGCTCAATAATAATTGTCAGTTTGTAAATATTAGCCTTATAAAAAAGAAAGGAGAACTTTAATGACACAGGAAACTATATTTAGTAAGATCATCCGACGAGAAATCCCTGCTGATATCGTTTTTCAAGATGATAAAGTAACGGCATTTCGTGATATCTCTCCTCAAGCTCCCACACATATATTAATTATTCCTAATAAACTTATTCCAACCATTAACCATATAAAAGAAGAAGATGA
This sequence comes from Gilliamella sp. ESL0405, assembly GCF_019469205.1. Classification (NCBI taxonomy): domain Bacteria; kingdom Pseudomonadati; phylum Pseudomonadota; class Gammaproteobacteria; order Orbales; family Orbaceae; genus Gilliamella; species Gilliamella sp. ESL0405. Next base: position 912,978 of record NZ_CP048265.1, read on the forward strand.
AGCAACCCTAGGGCATATGATGCTTGTCGCTGCTAAAATTGCCAAACAAGAAGGCATTGACGAAACGGGCTATCGTTTAATCATGAATTGTAATAAAGATGCGGGGCAAGAAGTTTTCCATATTCATATGCATTTGTTAGGCGGAAAAAATTTAGGTCGATTAATAGGTTAATAATATGAATAAAATCAAACAGGTTTTCATTATTGGTCCAATAATTCTTTTATTAGCAGGTTGCCACCTTTTGGGGCAAAAAGATAACGTCAGAGTTAGCCCGCCAATTATTAATAGAACGCCAGATGGTACTGGTGTGGTTGATACACCACCGAAGATTGTTAAAGAGACAAACTGGAATCAGATTTTATCTCCGTTTGTGGATAAGATATTACACTCATCAGAAGCCGGAAGCGCTAATAACTTGATCTTAATTAGTGATATCCAAAATCGTAGTGGTGATTATCTTGCTACTAATCAAATCGATAATGCTTTATATCAATTGATGAGCAAACAAAATACTTATACCGTTGTAGATAAAAAGGCTGTTAATCAAGCTAAACAAACATTGGGTATTTCAGCCGATGATAAACTTGTTTCACGTAGTAAAATGATTGGTTTGGCTAAATCATTAAGTGCTGGTTATGTCCTATTTACCACCATTTATAAATTACCGACTGATACCGATAATGCCAATGTTGCTATGGAACTTCTTTCAACCCAAAGTGGCGAGATTTTAACTCGTGCCACATCAAAAGATTTTCCTTCTCAGCCAAAAACTCAACCTGAAACGAATACAACAATTTCTGCCCCAACTACGTCCGATGCAACTACAACCAATACAACTACAGGGGTAAATCAATAATGGGACCGCTGTTGATCGATGTTGAAGGCACATCGTTAACCCAAGAGGAAAAAGAACTTTTGCAAAATCCGTTGCTTGCTGGAGTGATTTTATTTAGTCGCAATTATCAAGAACCTAATCAGTTAAAAGAATTGATAAAACAGATTCGTGATAATTCTTCGCAACGCCTTTTAATTTCTGTCGATCATGAAGGTGGTCGTGTTCAGCGTTTTAAACAGGGATTTACGCTGATTCCTCCGGCACAATCTTTTGCCGCTTTAAATGATTTACCACAAGCCAAATCACAGGCATTTGATGCGGGTTGGGTACTGGCAATGGAGCTAATCGCTTTTGATATCGATCTTAGCTTTGCGCCTGTGCTAGATCTCGGGCACGAGTGTTTAGCCATTGGGACTCGCTCATTTCATCAAGATGCTGATATTGCCTATCAAGTTGCTTCTGCCATGATTGATGGTATGCATGCAGCGGGCATGAAAACAACCGGTAAGCATTTTCCCGGACATGGGCATGTAATTGCTGACTCACATAAAGAAACACCAATAGATAATCGTGATAAATCGCTTATTGAGCAAGATATGCAAATTTTTGCCAAACTCATTGCCGATGACAAACTCGACGCTATTATGCCAGCTCACGTTATCTACAGCGCCTTTGATAATAAACCTGCAAGTGGGTCATCTTACTGGCTTAAAACGGTATTACGGCAGCAATTGCAGTTTAAAGGGATCATCTTTTCCGATGATTTATCAATGGAAGGCGCCTCTATTATGGGGAATCATGCTGAGCGAGCAAAGGCAGCATTAGAGGCCGGCTGTGATCTGCTGTTAGCTTGTAATAACAGGCAAGGTACTTTAGCTATTTTACAGCAGCTAGCTGAATTAAATAAAAAGCATAATTTGCAGTCAGAAAAAGCTAAACGCTTACTGACCGATACCAAAGTAACTTACGATGAATTAATCCATAATCGTGATTGGCAACTTCGTCACAATAATTTAATGAAACTAAACGAAAAGTGGGCAGATCATGCAAGCGGCAATCATTGAAATTAATAATAACCAACTTTTAGTTGCCTATAATAGTGCAGCAAAAGCTTTATTTACGCACAATACGTTAGTATTGAATCAACCATTTAATTATAAAAAAGTATTCAATTTAGATGAATCGTCAAATTTAGATATCCATGATGACACGATAATTGTTTTAAATTCTCAATACTTCCTGTTACAAAAAGTCGATGAACAATCTAAAACGATCTTTATTTTACAATCTATTGAATATTTGAAAAAAAGGTTATCTAAAATACAAGTTGTTGGGCGGCATGCATTTGATATTTTCGCAACAGAAAGTTTGGTAATGAAAAAACTCATTGCACAAGCTAAAGCTTTTTCAATGCAACGTGAACCACTTTTAATATCGGGCGAAACAGGGACGGGCAAAGATTTACTTGCTCATGCTTGTCATCAATATAGTCCACGAGGAGATCAAACCTTCTTAGCGCTAAATTGTGCAGCCATGCCCGATGATGTCGTTGAAAGTGAATTATATGGACACGCAGCCGGTGCTTATCCGGGGGTAACTGAAAGTAAAAAAGGCTTTTTTGAGCAGGCGAATGGTGGATCGGTATTACTTGATGGCATTGATGAAATGTCATTTCAAATGCAAACAAAATTATTACGATTCATCAATGACGGTTATTTTCGCCGAGTTGGGGATGATAACGAAGTTTATGTCGATGTAAGAATTATTTGTGCCACTAAAGTGGATTTGGCCGGTTTAGTTGAACAGGGCAAATTTAGAAAAGATCTTTATTATCGGCTTAATGTCTTATCGCTGAATCTACCTTCATTACAAGAACGCCAAGATGATATCGCACCTTTAACGAAAATCTTTGTCGATGAATTTGCCAACAAACAAGGGATCACCCCACCAACGATCGATGACAATGTGATAGAGTTTTTAACTCGTTACTCTTGGCCGGGTAATGTACGTCAGCTTAAAAATGTTCTTTATTCAGCATTAGCTCAACTTACTTCATCTGTTTTAACAACAAAAGATATTGTGCTACCGATTCCAACTACGTCACAATTATCTTGGATCAATAATATTGAAAATAAAACACTTGATGAAATGACTAAGCAGTTTGAAAAAGAGATTTTATTAAGGCTGTATGATAAGTACCCTAGCTCAAGAAAACTGGCCAAAAGGTTAGGGGTATCACATACAGCGATTGCCAATAAGTTAAGAGATTATGGAATAGGGCGATAATTTTGTCTGACAGCAAAAAAATTTTGATAACGGGTGGTGCAGGATTCATTGGCTCAGCGGTTATTCGATATATTATCGAGCAGACAGCGCATCAAGTTATTAATCTTGATAAACTGACTTATGCGGCCAATTTGCAAGCATTGCAATCAGTATCCACCAACAACAGATATTTTTTTGAAAAAGTGGATATTTGTCATCGACACGCACTCGACCATATTTTTGAGCAGTATCAACCAAATGCAATCATACATTTGGCGGCTGAAAGTCATGTAGATCGCTCAATTAATCATCCGGCTAAATTTATTGAAACCAATGTTATTGGAACCTTCACACTGCTAGAATCGTCTTATCATTATTGGCAAAACTTAGCTAAAGACTTGAAAGAAACTTTTCGCTTTATTCATGTTTCAACCGATGAAGTATATGGCGAACTGCAACAAAACGAGAGTAAATTTACTGAATCAACCCCTTATGCACCAAATAGCCCGTATTCAGCATCAAAGGCATCAAGCGATCATCTAGTCAGATCTTGGTATAAAACCTATGGTCTGCCAACAATCATCACGCACAGTACAAATAATTACGGTCCATTCCAACATCCTGAAAAGTTAATTCCATCAGTCATTGCAAATGCACTTGCCGGTAGACCGATACTTATCTATGGTGAAGGCTTGCAAATGCGTGATTGGATTTATGTGGAAGATAATGCTAAAGCTTTATATTCCGTTTTAATCAATGGTAAAATAGGCGAAACATACAATATTGGTGCTAATAACGAATCAACCAATATAGCATTAGCTGAAAAACTTTGTAAAATACTTGATGAACTCGCTCCCCAATATAAAAGTTCAATAATAAAATATCGGGATTTAATTCAATTTGTATCTGACAGACCGGGCCATGATTATCGATATGCTATCGATTCATCTAAAATAACGAAAGAAATAGGTTGGCAACCTCAAGAGGACTTCGAAAGTGGGTTGAGGAAGACGGTTATAGCATATTTAAATAGCAAACAAATAATAGGATGAATTTTAGATTACCTAATGTTTCAATTTCAATATGTGTGTATAATGTTAAAATTTATTCACGACACTGTTAAAAGTGAAGCTCTATTTTCTTAATAATAGTGTGAGATAGGTTTGAAAAAATTTATCGTTTTTAAGTGAATTTGTAAGAGTATGATGAAAATAGTTTCAGCTCAAATTCTTACTTCATGCCTTTTTAAATAAATTGCCGTTTTTTAGAAACATTATTCTGTTAATTATAATTTATAGAAATTAGTTTAAGCATTACTTTGTGTATTATTGTTTTTGAGTAATGTATTTTCTTAAGATGACAGAGTAATTTTAAAAAGATATACTTACCAAAATCATATAAATTATTTACATTAAATATACAAATATATATTGCTTATTGTCATAAACAGAATATGTATGCATATCATTTTTATACATTTAAAAGGTTTTAAATACTTATGCTAGATAAAGTAAAAAAATTAATTGACACTCATGAAATAATTTCGTTTGATATTTTTGACACTCTATTATTAAGAATATATGCAAAACCTACAGATTTATTTTTGCATATGGAAAAGCTTTATAATATTCCTGGTTTTTTTAAAGCTCGAATAGCGGCTGAAACTAATGCTAGAGCCCACACTTCAGCAGAAGAAATAACATTAGATGAGATATATCAACAATTACCAGATTATTTCCGAACCTTTAAATGTAAAGAAATAGAGCATGAAATAGCGGCTTTAAAAGTCAATAAAGATATTTATCAAGTTTACAAATATGCCTTGAAGAAAAAAAAGAAAATAATTATCACTTCAGACATGTACTTGCCAAAAGATATATTAATAAATGTTTTACATAAAAATGGTTATAACAAATATGATCATTTTTATTTATCTTCTGAAACTTTAGTTACAAAACACAATGGCACACTTTATACACTTATTTTAAATGATTTAAATATAACTGCTCCTAATACACTATTACATATTGGGGATAATTATTATTCAGATTATGAAAGAGCGATAGAGAAAGGAATTGATGCTTATCATTACAAAAAAGCAATAGATCAGTTATTTGAAAGCAATATACGTACTAAAATGTACTATGATCAAAATCCTAATGATGTTGGTGCCTCAATATTGCTTGGATTACTTGCTTATAATCATCTAAAATTTGATAAAAATTATTGGAAAAACTTTGGTTATAATTACGCCGGACCGACCGTATTTTCATATGTTTATTGGTTAAAAAAGTCATTCGAAAAAGATAATATAAATAATGCACTTTTCGTTGCTAGAGATGGATATTCATTAAAAAAAGTGTTTGATCTAATGAATGATGATGAAGTTAAATCGAGTTATATTTATGCACCGAGGGTATTGAGTACTCTGTTTTATCTAGATTTTAATCAAAATAAGTATATTGATCCCAATGAAAAATTTTCAGCAGTCAAAAATATATTATCTCACTATAAAGAACGAAATGATATTTTAAAAGAAAAAACACCTAATATCACTTCAACTGAAGAAGGTGTCGCTTTTATTGAGCAACATATTGATATATACAAGAAACTTGCTGAAGAGGAAACTAAATCTTATAAAGATTATATAGAAAATTTATCTTTAAAAGAAAATCTCGCTATTATCGATACCTGTTCAATTAATTTATCATCGCAAAGATTGATTGAAAAAATAATAGGGAAGCAACTTTATGGATACTACTTTTTGTTACAAGCTAATGAAAATACAAATATTAATCTAGATGATTATATATTAAGAGCTTATCGAGAAGATAAATTTTCATGGATAAAAGATTGGGATGTCATGGAATTTTTTATGACATCACCTGAACCGCCAATCAAAGATTTTAGAAATGGAAACCCAATCTATAAAAAGCCAGATAATAATGACAAAATTCGTAGTGAAATTTATCCTGTTCTGTCTGAAGGTATAGTAGAATTTGCGAAGGATTTATTGTCTTCATTTCCAAATTGGAATCCATTCATTACGTGGAAAAATATTTTCGATTGGGTAAATATTTTTTGCTCTGTTTCCACTCCAAAAGATAAAAAGATGCTTGCTAATGTCAATCATGCTTTTGATTTTAATCATGAAAAATATGTTCCAATCTGTAAAGAATGGTATAATTTTGAATATGAGAATAAAATTCAGATCAAAAATAAATTCAAAATAGCTAATTTAGTCGTTTTAAAAAAATTATCTAAGAAGAATGTATCATCATATTTTTTCTTTAATCTGCCAATCTTAACAATTAATAAGGAAAATAAGCGTATCAATTATCATTTGTTCAAATATATTCCGGTTTATAAAAGGAAAGAAAAGAAGAACAAAATGAAATATTATGCTTTCAACCTACCTATTTTAACAATTACTAAGAAATATTATCGATAAAAATATCAATTTTTAGGAAAACATTAACGATGAAAAGTAGTTATATAAATTTTGTTTTAACTGGTGATAATAATTATGTAGCTCCATTAGGTGTTTGTATGACTTCTATTCTGCTTAACCTAGCTGAGAATAGACGAGCACGTTTTTTTGTATTTGTTCAAGGTTTTACTAAAGATGATAAGAAGCGGCTTGAAGATGTAAAAAAAGTGAGGCCGTGCGAAATCATTTTTGTCGAGATGGAAGATTACATTCATCTTTTTGACTGTATCGATACTAGTAAATTTGTTTTGCAATATGTTAATCTTGTTGTTTATTATAGATTATTAATGCTAGATATATTACCAGATGATGTTGATAAATGTTTTTATATTGATGGTGATATGATTATTGATTCTGATCTTTCTTATTTATATGATAAGTTTGATGAAGAAAACGTTATGGGTGCTGTTGTTGAAATACTTGCTATGCAATATAGAGATAGTATTTTAAAACATTTTATGGAATGGAAAGATCTAAAAAATTTTCAGAATAATCCATTAAAATATCCTTATTTCAATGCTGGTTTCTTTTTATTAAATGTTAAAAAAGCAAAAGAATTAGAATTATTCAAAAAAGCTTTTGAATTTTTAGATAATCACCCAAATCCTCCGTACGCAGATCAAGATACACTTAATTATATTGTTGGTCAGACTCATCCACACTTATTAGAACATTTTCCTCCTTCATATAATGTGTTTTGTGATATGCATCACGACATTGATTTATACTATGATGCTTTTTACGATAAGAAAGATATCCAAGAAGCCTTCAATCATCCTAGGATCTATCACTATGGTGGAGCTAACAAGCCTTGGATAAATCGAAAAGTTAGATTTTTTTATTCAGTATGGTGGCGATATTGTCATTTATCTCCATGGTCAGATTTGCCAGAGCCTGAACCGGAAGAAATCTATCATGAGGAATTAATAAATACAACGCCAAATACAAATAATTCTGATGAGCATAAAAACCTTAATAATCCAAATAACTCATGTTCAACTTTTAAATTATTTAATTTTATTCCGCTGTTTAAGAAAAAGATTAAATATAATGAGAAAAAATATTACTTTTTAGGTATACGCTTGTATTCTAAGAAACAAGTAAATTCTTATTTCAAATGCTACCGAATTTTAGGACTGAAATTTAAAAAAATCAATTTGCAGAAAATGTTTGAATTCAAAATTGAAGATGTGAAAAACGTCATGAATTGGCATTTTCAAGACTCAAAAAATAGAGCTGATTGGTTATATGATAAATTGATGCATCATGTTGATTGTCAATTACAAGGATTGCGAGATGATATTCATTTAGCGATTAATAATTCTGATAATCCAACAAATACAATGAATGACGAATATAACCAATTATTAAATTCTAAATTTGAAAATATTAAAAATGAAATCAATGATATAAATGACAAATTTATTGACATTAAAAATGAGTTCGATTTGATATCAAAAAATAGTTTAGAAAATTTTGCTTCATTGAATAAAAACCTTGAAACTGAAGTTAATAAACTTGTAGCTGATAATTTAGATACAAAACAAAGTCTAACTGTTCGAATGCAGGGTTTAGATAAAAAAATAAGTATTAATAATTCTGTGTTTATCACTCATCAAAAAACTTTCTTACCATATAAAAATATGTTTAATGGTAAAGAAATTGCAATACTTGCTACAGGTCCATCTTTGAATCATTATGTACCTATCCCTAATGTGATCCACATTGGAGTAAATAGAGCGTACAAATTTGATAAAGTAGATTTTGATTTTTTATTTATCCAGGATATTTCCGGATTAAAAGATGAAATTGCAAACATAAATCAGTATGGCCAAGGTAAATGTCAGAAATTTTATGGCGATGTACTAACAATGGAAACTTGTGCAATACCTGAAAGCTATTTAATTAAATATGGTGCAAAGCGTTATTATACGGGTGGAATGCATACACCATTTGTGAGGGATATTTCTTCTTGCTTGTTACCGGATTTCGGTTCGGTGGTTTTTGCTGCTCTAGCATTTGCCCTATATACCAATCCTAAGAAAATTTATTTAGTTGGATGTGATTGTAGTGAAGATGGTTACTTTGATGATAATAAAAAATCAATATCACCTTCTTTAAAAGGTGATTTGCCAAATATTTTACAAGGTTGGCAAAATTTCAAAACCTTTGCTAATCATGTTTATCCAGATACTGAAATAGTTTCTGTTAACCCTGTAGGTTTGAAAGGATTATTTCAGGAAATTGAGGTAAAATAATGTTTAATCTAATTAGCTCAGATAAATTTTGATAAATTTATGGATGTGTTTCCAATACTTACTGTGATTATACCTGTATATAATACAGCTAATTATTTAAAAAGATGTTTAGATAGCGTCATTAATCAAACAATAAATGATATTGAAATAATATGTATTAATGACGGATCTACCGATGATTCTTTATCTATTTTAGAAAAATATCAAGAAATAGATCATAGAATCAAAATCATTTCGAAACAAAATGAAGGTTTATCTGTAGCTAGAAATGTTGGTATATCAAATGCTTCAGGAAAATTTATTACATTTGTTGATTCTGACGATTATATCGAAATAAATACTTATGAATTAGCTCTCCAACACTTCAACTCAGATGATATAGATGCAGTTTATTTTTCAACTAATTTAGTATTTGAATCTCAATGTACTGATGCGAATCAGGAAAAATATTATATCCATAAATATCATGGGATTATTAGTTTAACTCCCGAGATTTTAAAAAATATGGATGTGTGTGCATGGAATAAAATTTACAAGCAAGAGCTTATAAAAGAATATAAAATCAGCTTTCCTAATGGTTTGTTATACGAAGACAATCCTTTTTTTTGGTCATACATGTTAGTTTCTCATAAAGTGTATTTTATGAATGAAAAGCTATATAACTACACGATACGAGATAATTCAATTATGGGATTAACCTCAAAAAGAAAAATTGAAAAATTAGGAAAATATAATAATGGATTAGACAAATTATTATGTTTTGAATATCTTTTAAAATTCATTTTCAAATGGAATTTATTTTCAAAAATTGAACCAATATTATGTGATTTATTTGAAAAAAATCTTTGGGATGGCCTTTATTATGCAAAAAAGAATGGCAGAAAAAAAGTATTATCCAAAGCAACGGATTTAGTAAATAAATTTCAATTACTTGATTTTTATCCTACAAATCCTTTTATTATTTCATTGTATAAAAAAAATTATTCCCGCATTGAAAATGTCAACTCTCTTTTTCTAAATCTTTGGCAAAGAATGATTGGGGTTTGGAAAACAGATAAATGCTACATAATTTGTTTTTTAGGAATAAAAATAAAAGTCAAAACTAAGCCTAACAAAATCAAAAATAACTAATGTTAGTTTTATAATCGCATAATTTATCTAATTATATAATTAGGAAAAATTTAATTCCAAATAATAACGTGATAAATATAAAGAAATCTAAAATGAAAGTAAAAACAAGAATTGAAGCGCTAGATGGACTTAGATTTCTAGCTTGCATGATGGTTATTTTTTATCATTATTTCTTTGCTAGCCCATTATCCGGTTTTATTCCTGAAAGTTATGCTATTAATGCCTTATATTTCGGGGATTTTGGGGTAGATATTTTTTTTCTAATTAGTGGATTTGTCATTTCATTATCATCAGAAGGAAAAAGTTCATTTGGTTTTATAAAATCCAGAATAAATAGAATTGTCCCTACTTTTGTCATTTTTGGTTTGATAATTTATGTCTTTTCTATTTCTGTTCCTATGATTGATCCTTTGGAAAGAATAGTATCACTGCTTTATAGTCTTACATTTTTTCCACAAGCTTTTGGCCATGCTTTTTTCAGTAGTATTTATTGGACGATACAAATTGAAGTTACTTTTTATATTTTAGTTTTTATTATGATGCAATTGGATTTATGGAAAAGATACAAAAATCAAATATGCTTCATTTGGATTATCATTTCTTTTATTAATCAGTTTGTTTTAAATTCAACTATAATTAATTATGTTCTGCTTACACAATATGCAGGTCATTTTGTTGCTGGTATTGTTATCTTTAACATGAGAAAAAATAAATGTGAGCCATCAGATATCATATTGATTCTTTTCAGCACGATATTAATTTATAATCGAATGGTATATTTTAATAATACTGATGCTATTAATTTATTCCACTATCAAGTATCACATGTCGCTTTATTACTTTCTGCTGTTTGTGTAGTCTCGTTAGTTTGGTATGCTTCTAACTTAAATGGCGTAGGCAAATATTATAATTTGATCAAGTTTTTAGGTGCAATGACTTATCCTTTATATTTAATTCATTCTGATATCGGTTTTTGGTCTCATGCGATATTTGAGCGTTTATTATGGGATAAATATCCGTTCACCCGCGAAATAATTGGTTATGGTATGACAATTTTTATTGCTTTATTTGTATCTTTCCTTATATCTGCTATTTATATTAAATATCTTGATAAACCGATTAATAAACTCTTTAATAAAATTTGGCATTAGATAATCACTAACTCATTTATTAATAGTTCTAACTTCTAACCTTAACTTGTTAATTATAATATATTGCTATATAGAAATTTATATTTACACTCTATAGCTTTTTTTGTTGTTAAATATAAATAATGCGAAGATATAAACTTTATTTAATATTCTTTATCTAATTATAAATACGAAATTTTTAATAAAACTAACTTCAATAGTTACATTTATAGTATAATAAGTACAATTGTTATTACGTCATAGTGTTCGCAATGTCTCAAAAATATAACTCTTACACGACTCTTAAAAAGCTTTGGCCATTCATTAAACCTTATAGAAAAGCATTGTTTGTAGCTATTTTCGGGTTGTTACTAAATGCTGCAACCGATGCTACTTTAATATCATTAACTAAACCATTATTAGACAACGGGCTAATGGGGAAAAATTATCCACTATTGATAACTATTGCTTTTGGTATTATTGGCTTGATCGGATTAAGAGGAATTTCTAATTACGCTTCTACTTATTGCCTTTCGTGGTTATCAGGTAAAGTAATAACAAATTTTAGACAGATGATATTTGATCATTTAGTAAAAAGCCCGGTTAGTTTTCATGATCAACAATCTGTTGGCGGGCTTGTTTCTGTTATCACATATAATACACAAATGTTATCAAAGGCTTCTTCAGATGCATTAATAATACTTATCCGTGAGATAGCTTATGCAGTTGGATTATGTATCGTTATGCTTTATGGTAGTTGGAAGTTAGCATCAGTACTTATTATTCTTGTGCCTTTAATTATCTTTATTGCTCAATTCATTGCTAAACGATTCAGAAAAACTATTGCATCTATGCAACAAGGTATGGGGCAAATCTCGATTGCAAGTGATGAAATGTTGAAAGGACACAAAGAAATTTTAATATTCAATGCAAAAAAATACGAAAAAAATAATTTTTATAAACTTAATGACGGTTTTCGTAGAGGAATGTTAAAAATTGAAGTTATATCCAGATTATCGACACCTCTTATACAATTGATTGCCACATTAGGGTTAGGTTTTGTATTATATTTAGTTGCTAATCAAAGCTTAGATATTACACCAGGATCTTTTACTGTTGTTTTCTCTGCTATGGTGGCTGTTATGCGCCCATTACGAGAATTAACCAGTTTACATGTGGAGTTACAAAAAGGTTCGATGGCCTGCGAGTCATTATTTGGGCTTTTGAATTCTCCATTAGAAGATGATAAGGGAACTATTGTAGCTAATAATATAAAAGGCAATATTGAATTTAAACATGTAACTTTTACATATCCGACTCGAAATACTCCTGCACTAAATGATATTTCTCTAAATATACAAGCTGGGCAAACAATTGCTTTAGTTGGGCGTTCAGGTGCAGGTAAATCTACTATCGCAAACCTAATTCCACGATTTTATGATGTATCACAAGGTGAAATTCTTTTAGATTCAATTGATATTAAAGAATATACGTTAAAGTCACTGCGTCATCAAATTGGTTATGTCTCCCAACGGGTACATTTGTTTAATGGGACTATTGCAGAAAATATTAGCTATGGCGAAAAAGATAAATATAGTCGTGAAGATATTATTCAAGCAGCTAAATTAGCCAATGCAATGGAGTTTATCGATAAATTAGAATCAGGTATAGATACAGAAGTTGGTGATAATGGGATTCTTTTATCAGGTGGGCAAAGACAAAGAATAGCTATTGCTCGAGTACTTTTACGAAATAATCCTATATTAATTCTTGATGAAGCAACTTCAGCTTTAGATAATGAATCCGAGAAGTTAGTTCAAGATGCGATTGAAATCCTTCAAAAAAATCGTACGTCAATTATAATCGCCCATCGTTTATCAACAATTGAAAAGGCAGATAGAATTCTAGTGATTGATGATGGAAAAGTTGTTGAAGATGGCAATCATATATCATTGATCGATTTAGATGGAATTTATGCACAAATGCATAAAATGCAATTTAACTCATAATTTGAAAAAATGACTAATGAAACAGAATACAAATCAAAATAATCATGACAAGTATAGCGATATTGATAAAGACTCATCAACTTGGAAAACTTTTTTAAAACTTTTTCCTTATATCTTAAGATATAAATTTGTTTTATTTTTATCAGTTATTTTATTAATTGTTAGTGCATTCGCTGATACTTCATTAATTGCTTTATTACGTCCTTTACTTGATAAAGGTTTCACCATGAATGATAAAGATTTTTTATTTATGGCACCTATTTATATCTTGGGTTTGGTATTTTTACGAGGCGTTGCAAATTATGGTTATTCTGTTTTTCTCGCTTTTGTTTCTGGAAAAATCGTAATGAAAATCCGCCAAAAGTTATTTAACCATTTCGTTGATGCTCCAGTCAGTTATTATGATAAAAATTCAACAGGACGATTATTATCCCGAATTATTTATGATACAGATCAGGTGGCTGCTTCATCGTCAGATGCATTAATTACAATTATTCGTGAATCAGCTTTTATTTGCGGCCTATTTTATACTATGTTTTATAACAGTTGGCAGTTATCCTTGTCTTTGATCATTATTACGCCTGTCGTAATTGGATTAATTACTTTTATATCGGTGAAATTTAGGAAGCTAGCAAAAAATATGCAAAACTCAATGGGCAATGTAACTATGTCTGTTGAGCAAATGTTAAAAGGGCACCGAGAAATTATAGTCTTTGGCGCTCAAGAAGAAGAATCAAAAAACTTTAATAAAGTGAATAACAAATTCCGTAGGGATGGAATGAAATTAACTTCCATATCTGCTTTATCCACTCCTATTGTTCAATTAGTTATTTCTTTTGCTATTGCTTTTGTTCTTGTAACAGCAAGTAATCCTGATTTAAATATTACTCCTGGTGAGTTTACTGTAGTGTTTTCTTCTCTAGTTGCACTAATGCAACCAATTAAAAATCTAACTAGTGTTAATGCCGGCTTCCAAAAAGGAATGGCAGCTTGTCAGACATTATTTGCTATTTTAGAACAGCCTATAGAAGATGATAAAGGTACAATTGATATTGAAAGAGTTAAAGGTGAAATCATTTTTAATAATGTCTCATTTGGTTATGAAACTAGACAAGACTTAGCTCTACGTAACATTAATTTTAATATAAAAGCGGGCGACACTGTTGCGTTGGTTGGTCGTTCCGGATCAGGTAAAACAACTATAGCTAGCTTATTAACCCGATTCTATGATATTACTGAAGGGGAAATTTTAATTGATGGCTATAATATACAAGATTTAACATTATATTGTTTACGAAATCAAATAGGACTAGTATCCCAAAATGTACACTTATTTAATGATACGATAACCAATAATATTGCTTATGGCAAAATTGGTGAATATACTCAAGAAGAAATTGAAGAAGCAGCAAAGAAAGCCTACGCATATGATTTTATTATGGAATTTAAAGATGGATTTAATACTAAAGTCGGGGAAGGCGGTATATTATTGTCAGGCGGTCAAAGACAGAGAATTTCAATAGCTAGAGCACTTTTAAGAAATAGTCCTATATTGATTTTAGATGAAGCTACATCAGCATTGGATACAGAATCAGAGCAGGTTATACAAAAAGCTTTAGATGCCTTACAAATTGGGAGAACCGCAATAGTTATTGCGCATAGACTATCTACAATTGAAAATGCTGATATTATCTTAGTCATTGATAATGGTCAAATTGTAGAGCAAGGTAACCATAATGAACTCATTAATAAAAATGGGGTCTACAAAAATCTATACAATTTGAAAAATAGGTCTGAATTAATAAATTAATATTGGCTTAATGTTGAATAATAAAAATTTTCATTATCAATATTAGTATATGGGTGTTTTTTAGTTACGGCATATTTTAATAATATTAATTTCGTATTTATTGAGCACCTATTTTTTTTGGAAAATTTGATTGCATAGCAAATGTTTTGAATTATTTTTCTTTTATTATTTCTATGCATTCTAATAGTAATTTTTAATAAACCTAAATCTTTTTTTATACTCTCTCTTTCTTGAAGAGAATAATTGTAACTCGATTTGAGTAATAATTCTAAATAAGTAACATTCATCCGAAAAAAGTAGTTATTTTTAGCATTAGATGATATAGGAAGGTTTTTAATCGTATCAAAACAATCAACCAATACATCCCTTAAAATACAAGTATTTTTATAATCTACATGTTGATTAGATGACAGCGAACAAAGGCGACTTCTATGCAAATAGGCTAATTTGCTCATAAAATAACATGAAATATGAGCGTTTTTAAGAATCGCTAAAGAAACTTTGTGATCTTCGTGTATTCTCCCGGTGAATTTTTCTTTAAATAAATAACGTTTAAAAATATATTGCCAGGTCACCCCTGAGTAATTTTCTTTTTCTAGCAAAAAATCTAATAACTCTATACCACTATCAAAATATTTTTTAGGGGTTTCAATTAGTGACAGATCAGTAAGCAAAGGCAAAGATTTCTCATCTTTGAAAGATGTATAGTTAAAGTAAAATAATTCTAATTCAGGATTATTTTTTAGTGATGTTTTAAATTCATTAAATAAGTTCGTATTAACTATATCATCTGAATCAACAAACATTACATAATCTTTAGAAGCTGCTTCAATACCTGTGTTTCGAGCAGCACTTACACCTAAATTAGGTTGAGAAATTATTTTTATTTGCTTATGCTTAGCAGCATATCTAACTAGTATTTCTTCAGTTTTGTCTGTTGAACCATCATCTACGCAAATTATTTCTTCTGGTAAACAAGTCTGATTAACTAAAGAATCTAAACAATTAGCAATATATGACTCAACATTGTAACAGGGTATAATAACTGTTAAATTAGTGTTCTTCACAATCATTGCTAAATTATCCCTTTTATTTATTATTATAAAATTTGTATATCAAATATATGATATAGTAATAAAAAGCTGATGTATACTTACCTAGATTCATCAAATACTTCGCATAATTTCTTACAGAAGAACTATTACCACTTAAAGGCAATTCTACATCTTTCCATGGCGATTGCTGTAAATAGTGCTGGAAAATTTCCGACTGGTAAACTTTATACCAAGGCTTGTTTTGCGAGATATAATGTAATACCACCGTATAAGGTTTTATATTTTTTTCTTGATGCGCGTCAATAGAAATCTTTATTTTAGTATTAAACTTAATAGGTAATAATAAAGTTTTCTTTTCCAACAAAATATTTAGGACATCTTGATCAGCAAATTTATAAACATTACCGTCATTAATCAAATTTAGCGCTTTTTCGGTAATGCCCGCTTCACACCAATTTTTAGTATTAATTAATAATACACCCGCATTAAAATATTTGCTTGAATCTAAACTATACATTTTGCTGATTGCTTCTTGCATATCTTTGCTATCACTTATTACGCCGGCTATATAATCATCAATATTATAATTAGCAAGGGGTACTAATGATTTTAAGCAAATCGTGTCGCTATCAAGGTAAATGACTTTATCTGTTACTGAATTTAACAATTCCGGTATGATAAAACGAATACATGTTGAAGCATTCGAAATATGAAGAACTAAAGTTTTAGGATTTATGACAAAATTATTATTAATCCTATAAATTGTAATTGTAATTCGATCTCCGGCTAGCTGTTTAAATTTTTCAATATTTGATTCACTTACTTGATCAATAAATAAATGAAAGTGCAAATTAACATCTAAAGTATTATTAATTACTGAAGTGATCGTTATGCCAGCTGGCATAGCATAATTATCATCGAATCCTAACGCAATGTGTAAAGTTGAAAAATTTGGGTTTGAGGCTTTAGCAATAGTCTCAGTTGATGCAATGAAGCTTTGTATATTATACATATCAATAAATTATTAATAGTTATTTATCGTTATTATATCCTAAAATCAATAGCTAAAAAATAAGATTAGGAGCAAGAAAGATTTAATAAAACAGATCTTTTTCTTTAAAAAACCTATCTAAAAATGAGCCATTAACTTTATCTTTATAACGATAGGTTAATTTATGTATAGAAGATTTATTTTTTATTTCTTCTAATTTTTCTAAGCAAAAGTCTTCATTAAAAGATAATTGCATTAGGTGAGTCGGTTCTTCAATTAAATTAATTGAGGCATTCCATTCATCTGCTAAACATTTGTGCTCATCAATGAGGCATCTAAAAATAAAATATATTAGAAAGTAATCAATAATTTTATCTTCATTTTTCCAATAATCAAAAAGGGCGTTTCTCACACTACACATTAAGTTATTATTAGGTTGAGAATGCATAAACCAACTAGCAAATGCCAGATATGTGTGGCAATCAAACCAAGCACTGTCTTTAGTAATGCGAAAAGCAAAAAAATTGGATTGAAGAATTTGGGATGGTATCTTATGAGTTAATAAAACTGTCGCATCAATCCAAGTACCGCCATATTTTGCCAATAAGCAAACTCGAATAATATCTGATAAATGTACTGGCGTGATAATGCCTTTTTTATATTTTTCAATGATATATTCTGGTAACTCAATATAATCAAGATAATTTTCTTCTGTTAGCCGAATAATTTTACGGTCGCCAGCATACTTTTCCACGCTTTCGAAACACAATTTAACAATATTTGGTGCGCTAGCTTCACCTTGAAACCAAATTTGCCAAATCGGTAATTGCTCCGGAGGGGTAAAGGCTGCTTCGCAATTGACTTGAGCCGTATGACTACAATATTTAACAATATGATCATAAAATTCTTTCTGCTTACGATACGGCAGATTAAAAACTTCGTTTTTTAGGTAATTTTTAACTTTTTTTCTAACCGGAGATAGAAAAATAGGAAAAGTTATGATTTTTATTATTTCTTTTGTAACTTTGTATGATAGCATGGTTTCAAATGTTCACTTTATATTCTAAAATATTAGCACAATGTAAAAATCCTTTCTATAAATTATCAATTTATTTTAAACGATTATTTATAAGTGGTAAGAACTTTATTCAGATAGAAAAATTAATTGAGAATGATGTATGTTTGATTGGAAGAAATTTGTAAATAAAATGGAGACTTTTTCAGAAAGTAATGAACCAAATTCAAATATGTTGCACATAGCATTAGCCTTTGATGATAATTATGCAATGCCTGCTGGGGTAACAATAACTTCTGTGATAAAAAACAATAGCTCTTCATGTTTTTGTTTTCATCTTTTAGTCGATAATGTTTCATTAGAAAATATAGCTAAGTTTAAAGAATTAGTTAATCAACAAGTCACTATTAAAATCTATTATTTAAATGATAATTTTGAAATTAATCCCAATACATTAGTACTTGGTTATTTATCAGCTGTATCCTGTGTTCGTTTTATTTTACCAGCTTTATTGTATTCACAAACTAAGAAATTTCTCTATATCGATAGTGATATTCTTTGTTTGAAGCCTATTTCAGAATTATATAATACTGATATTTCAAATTATGTTGCTGCGGTGATATCCGATGATAAGCCGATGCAAAACAAAATAAAGCAATTTTATAATATTGATTCTGAAAGATACTTTAATTCAGGAGTTTTATTGATAAATTCTGAAAAATGGATGCAAGATGATCTTACTAATAAATGTATTGAGAAGGTCAACGACGGAAATATTTATCACTTTGCCGATCAGGATGTTTTAAATATTTTGCTAGAGAATAAAACATTATTATTACCTATCAAATATAATACTAAAATTCATATTACTTTCCCTTGTAATGAAGAAAAAGCGATAGCACCTTACACCGTGTTATTACACTATGTTACTGGATACAAGCCATGGTATCAGACATTTAACTCTCAGTTATTTCAAAGCTATCATGCTCTATCGCCTTGGAACAATACTCCTCGACCGCTTGCATTAAAGAAATCATGGTTACGCAATTATGCAAAACACT
This sequence comes from Gilliamella sp. ESL0405, assembly GCF_019469205.1. Taxonomy (NCBI): domain Bacteria; kingdom Pseudomonadati; phylum Pseudomonadota; class Gammaproteobacteria; order Orbales; family Orbaceae; genus Gilliamella; species Gilliamella sp. ESL0405. The sequence continues at coordinate 932,029 of NZ_CP048265.1, forward strand.
GTTTCAAAGAAAAACAATTTAGCTTATCGATTAAATTCTATTATTTATATTTGTTAAGAAAACTAGTTTAATTTTTTTTCACTATTTTTAACTTAATATAAGTAAGAAAATACTTTAGGCTTGTAAAAAATTGCCCTTTTTTAAAAAAGGACTTAGCATAAATACGATAATCATTAACCCGCATTTTATGCTTATAACTTTTAAGAGGAGTATTTGCCCAAGGGGTGAAGTGTTTATAAAAATTATACAAATTTTGTGCAAGTCCGGTGTGTTCTTGATACCACATCTTCCTTGCGCCAGTGAAATGAATTATGCATGGTAATGACGCTTTATCGTAAAAAAATGTCTCTTTTTGCTTATCATTCATCCAGGTAAATAAATAATTCCATTTTGGATCTATCCATAGAACTTGATTTTCTAATACGATATTTAAAGCATCTTGATCAGGATAGACTAGATTTTTGTTTTCAGAAGAAAGTAGTATCTGATTAACTTTGTTTTCAGTATCAAACTCAATCCACTTATGAACATTAATATATAAAAGGCCCGAGTTAAAATAATTGGTTGAATTAAGTTGAAGTCTTTCCTGATTTTTCAACATATTTTGTTTATCCAATGAATCGGGCGTTACAGCACATATCACTGAATCTATATTGATATCTAAAATTGAAGAAATATCAGCAAAACATAAAGTATCGGCATCAAGATAAATGAATTTATCAACAATACCATTTAATAGTCTGGGAACTGATAGTCGTATATACATCGACCGATTGATATGTTTGACTTTGTTATTTTGAGTATCAGAATATTTTGTCAACTCTTCTACAGGAATTGAATATAGCGTAATTGAAGAGCTAAGTTGTTGTAACTTCTGTTGTTCCTCTTGCGAGACATCATACAAAAAAACATGAAAATGAATATTATTATTGAGATTATTATGTACTATAGAGCTTATCGACACGCCTACATGTTCAAGATAATTTGAATCAGTACAATATGCGATATTAATAATATTATTCATTTCAGACACTCTTAAATAACCTATCATGATATTTAGTCATTACCCAATTAATATGTCAATATAAAATTGATTATTACTTCATTGTTTAATTTAACGTATGTTACAATGTTATTTCAAATTTTCTAAAATCATCCTTAAATATTAGTAAAAAATGAAAGAAAATCTTTTTATCAAAAAAATCAATACATTATTTGAAAATGCTAAAGCATCTTTAGAAACCACACATATTGCATTTTGTTTTGATGACAATTATGCAATGCCAGCAGGAATAGCGATGTCTTCGGTTATTTCAAATAATTTGGATAAGAATCTGGTATTCCATTTGTTTGCTAATAATGTAACTAATGAAAAAATATCAAGATTTAATCAACTAAACAGCGATAATGTTAGCATAATTTGTTATGAAATTGGGGATGATTTTTCGATTAATCCTGATACATTAGTATTGCATGTATCAGCCTCAACCTGCTTACGATTTGTCGTTCCTCAGATATTAAATAAAGTGACTTCGCGAGTTTTATATTTAGATTGCGATGTACTTTGTACAAATAATCTCAATGAATTAATTCACACTGATTTAAGTGATAAATATGCAGCAGTAGTACCTGATGTTGATAAAACACAGGAAAAGCAATGCCCAGCTTGTGATATCCCTTACGGTGAATATTTTAATGCCGGAATGATCTATATTAATACTGATATGTGGGTAGATAATAATCTTACCGATAAAGCGTTTGCTATGATAAATAGCGGTAAAGTATATAAGTTTGCTGATCAAGATGTATTAAATATTTTGATGCAAGCTAAAACAGTATTTTTACCTAAACGTTTTAATATTCTTACCTCATTAACGGTAGGCGGAAAAGAAGATAGTGTGATTGGCAATGATGCGGTGATAATTCATTATGTCACTGGCAATAAACCTTGGTACCAATTATATTTAACACCACTTTATCAACGATATTTGTCATCCTCACCGTGGGCAAACGATAAATTGTTAGTAGCGAATGAAAATGCACCTTCTACAACCAGACGATATGCAAAATTACTTGCCAGTCAACACAAATATTTTGCCGCTATTAAATATTATCTCCTTTATCTAAAACATAAAGCTTGTAAAAAACATTAAGGATTAGATTGTGATTAATGTTGATGCATTTATTAATAAAAAAAATGAATTATTGTCTTGTGCTTTTTCAGATGCTAAACACGTATTGCATATTCTTTTATGTTTTGATGATAACTACGCTTTATCTGCTGGAGTCGATATTATTTCGGTTATTGAAAATAATCAAAAACAGCCAATTCATTTTCATCTTTTTACCCATAATCTAAATGATGAAAATAGAAAGAAACTCTCTCTTATCAAAGCTAATGATGTTGCTATAACTGAATATGTGATTAATGATCAGTTTAAAATTGATAAAAAAAATACCGAACAATTTCCTATTGCCGCTTGCGTCAGATTGATAGCGCCAATGATCTTAAAAGATATTGCTACCAAATTATTGTATATTGATAGTGATACGCTTTGTATTAAAAAATTGGATTTAATTGAACAAATTAATTTAGATTCTATTATTGTAGCAGCTGTTGCTGATATGCCCTATATGCAACAATCACAATGCGCTAAATATGATGTTATATTTGGCACGTATTTCAATTCAGGTGTTATGTTAATTAATGTGCCACTTTGGTGTCAGCAAGATATCACATCTAAGACATTAAAACTTTTAAATAGTGGTGAAAAATACCAATTTCCTGATCAAGATGTGTTAAATATTGCTATTGGTGAAAAAAGATTTATCTTGCCGCAAAAGTATAATAATTTGCTTGCATTATCGGTTAATGGTAATGAAGATGCCAATGTGCCACAAGATACGGTTCTTATCCATTACATCACTAAAAATAAGCCATGGCATCAGCCATATCGCTCCAGATTGTTTGACAACTATTTAGAACAATCCCCATGGCGAAATGATTGTTTACCACTCTACTGTGCAAAGAAAACCTCATCAATACGGGCTTACTCTCGATTGATGTTTAAACAAAAAAAATATTTGTCCGGGATAGGTCACTATTTGATCTATTTAAAAACCAAATTGCTGAAATAAAATGCGATTCTCTCTCTGAGAAAAATTAATTGAAATATTAATCAATATTGGCTTATCCAAACGTTTATGATTTAACGATTATTCATCTTTCAGTAATATTTAATCAATTGATTATTAGGCATAAAAATATGATTTAGTCGATGTGTAAACTAATCCTGTATATCTTTTTCTTTCGGTTATTGGTATAGTATGCCACTTATTTAAGTGGTTAATTGTTCAATTCTATAAAATAAATTCATATCAGCATAAATGAACGTACTCAACTTTCATTGCGTTTTAATATTCCTAAATAGATTTTCTTATTTTGATTAATGTGTTGAATTTATCTTTTTATCAGGTGCATGTTAAGTGATTGATGATTTTGCAGAAAATGGTTTACTGGCTAAAGCGATAGACGGCTTTGTGGCAAGAGAGCCACAACGCAACATGGCGAGTAAAGTTTCCGAATCGATAGAAAAACAGCATGCTCTTGTGGTTGAAGCAGGTACCGGAACGGGTAAAACTTTCGCTTATCTTGTACCTGCCTTGCGCAGTGAAAAGAAAGTGATACTTTCAACAGGATCTAAAAATTTACAAGAACAACTATTTAGTAAAGATCTACCGATTATCAAAAAGGCATTAAATTACACGGGTAAAATATCGTTACTGAAAGGGAGATCGAACTATCTTTGTTTAGAACGTTTGTATCATCAATATGCCGCCGCCGGTGATCTCAATAAAGATTTACGTGTTGATTTGGCTAGGGTCAAAAACTGGTCGATTAAAACCAAAGATGGCGATATCAGTAAATGCACAACGGTTACTGAGGATAATCCGATTTGGCCTATTTTAACCAGCACTAATGATAGTTGTCTTGGAAGTGATTGTGAACATTATAACGATTGCTATGTCGTCAAAGCCCGAAAGCGAGCATTAAATGCGGATGTTGTTGTTGTCAATCATCATCTATTTTTAGCGGATGTGGTAGTAAAAGACACCGGATTTGGCGAACTCATACCTAAAGCTGATGTGATGATTTTTGATGAAGCGCATCAACTTCCAGATTTAGCTTGTCATTATTTCGGCGAACAATTAACAAGTAGACAACTTTTTGATTTAGCCAAAGAAATTACTCTTTGTTATCGCACCGAAGTCAAAGACATGGCTCAACTACAACAGTGTGCCGATAAACTTCAAAAATGCACTCAAGATTTACGGTTGGTCATTAATCAGCAAGCACCCAAAGGTAATTTACGTACTTTATTTAATCAACCTGCTGTAAAACAAGAATTATCTTATCTTTTTGATGCGCTAAACTTTTGTCACGAAGTGATGTTATTAGCTATTGGTCGTTCTTCAACGCTCGATAACTGTTTTGATAGAGTAAGCCA